>JAYWGH010000046.1:0-2007 GCA_043778375.1 bacterium | reverse complement strand
TCCCTTCTTCAATAACCACAGTCCCCACACCAGAAAGTTTTAGTGGAACGCCCGGAGTTCCGAGAGCTACAACTCATTTTTTAAGTACATAGACATTTGTAGTATCTCCGACTTTCCCAAATCCAGCTGTTCTCATTGCTGCAAAATTTGGTACAGTAATAGGACGCTCTACATCAGATCCATTTGATGCAAGCCCAGTAACCACTTGTGTATTACTTGCAACACTCGCACTTGCACTCGCTGCTGATACGGTGAAGTTCCCCTTGCGCAGATCATTGAGAAATCCGCCAGTGATAGAATTAACATCCTCACCAACTGCAGAAGCTACAAAAGCATTTCCTCCTGCAGTACTCGACACAGCAGAGCGCGAAACTCGTACTGAGATTGGCTCTATAAGATATTCTCAGAGTTTGACTACAAAGTTTGAAGCCATAATCGCAGAGCCAGGTGAACTTGGTGGATTTACATCCGCAGAAGATCCAGGGCTCATATTATCTGTATTACCAGAAAATATTACATTTTCTATTTTTCCTCCAACTCCTGCAATAAAAACAGATTTATTAGGAATACACGGCGTTTTATTAACACCATCAAAGCTAATAAATCCTTCTCCAATACACTCATTTCCAAAAGTTCTAGTAACCACATCTCCTCTCAAGAGAGGTGATCTGCTATTCACGAGAGATACCGTAGCTCATTGAAGAATCGTTGGAAATGGAGAGGATACAAATATCTCATCACCCCTATCAAATACTGGTACATTATTTCCTATGATCCATCTCGCAGAACCTATTGGCATAAAGGCTCATCCAGCTGCTCTTTTAAACGAAAGTGTAAGTGGATTACCAAATGGATTAGTGCGAGTGTATGGACAATCGAGTACTCCACGTGCACAAGTACTTGGCTGAGTTATCGTCCCGAGTGTTTGACAAGTCGAGCTACACGCAGCATTTGATATGACATTTCCACCTGCTCAGCTCCCAGCATCACAAGTTTCAGTGAGATTAATAGCACAAGTATAATCACGAATGGTAGCAGGAGTTGAACCTGTTGTACTGTTGTAGTTTGGAGTACAAACCCACGGTGAACCGAGTGGAGTAGAGACTGTCACATTACGTGGGCCTTGATCTATAATTCCATTTCCACAGTACGATCCTATTGGAAGTGTTGGTACAGGAAGTGGAGCACCTGGAGCACCCACACTGAGCTGTCGACGACATCCAGTATTTGGTCCACCAGAAGTACTATTATTTACATAACACTCTGCCTGATACGGCGATCCTGCACTCGAGCTAAAGAGACAAGTACCTGTTAGTCAGTTTATAACCTGTCCATTTCCACAGCGTATCTCGACAGTAGGATTTGATCCTGCTGCTGCTGTAGGAACGCATTGCATAGCAAACCCTACAGTATTTGTGCCATTCACTTGTACAGTATTTAGAGTCTCACACGTTCCTGGTCCACTTCCTCCACCCCCGCCTCAGGCTACAGCATTTACATTTGCAGGATCAGTATTATTTGTCGGAGAGCTATCACTTGGATTTGATACAGTTGCAATATTACGGAATACTCCGGTAGCTGAGGTGGTTGTAGCTGGAGCAATGATCGTAGGAAATACAGCTCCAACAGCTGGCGTAGCAGTCGTAGTACAAGAGAATCCTCGACCCACTCGAGTACAAGTCCAACCTGCACCAGTAGGAGTACCAACAAGATCGATACCAACAGCAGGTCCTGGATCAGAGACAGTAGTAGTTCCTGTCACTGCAGTGGTTGATGACGCAGAGTTCGTCACGATCAGCAGGTAGTTGAAAGCAGTGTTTAGAGCAAAATCAAGGGGCTGAGCATCTTGCGCATCCTGAGCTAGACTATTAACATATTTTTTAAGCAAGAGATCAAATACGCCAGGGCGAATACTCACCACAACATTTGCAGGGTCAGTATTATCACTCGCTATAGTATCCCCTGGGTTTGATACTGTTGCTGTATTGAGGAATATACCTGCTGCAG
>JAYWGH010000045.1:0-2011 GCA_043778375.1 bacterium | reverse complement strand
TTGCCCGATCCTACGTCTCATTGGAGTAATCTCATCATCGGTTGACCACTATGAATATCTTGTATCATCTCTTGTATGACCTTTTTTTGTGCTGTAGTCAGTTGAAATGGTAACCTGTCTACGATATATTTGACATACTCTCGATGGGGTTCTGTGGGAGTAGTGTTGTTGAGTGAGGTGTAGAGCGCTTTTTCTTCGAGAGAACTGACTTGTATCCTGAGCATCGTATCCACAAACAACCTTTCTTTGGCTATTTGTAGTGTATGATGATCGGGAGGATAATGGATATGACGATAGCAAGTAGCCAAATCAGTCAGATTAAATTGTTTTCTACACTCTAGCGGCAGATGATCGGCGATATATTCGGGGATGGCGTCGAGATGTTCTCGGATCTTTTTTGCAAATCGTCATGGCTTGATACCCAACAGCTCGGGGTAGACAGGATAGATCCTCTCGCTTTGATGATCTTTATTTATCATCGAGGGAGATGGTGGGATCTGACTTTCTATTCCCGTCGTGTATCCGCTATCCGTACTTCTCATCATCTCGGGATGTGCAAATACTATGCCTCATGCTTTGATTTGAGGTTTGCCTATGATGATATATCGCTGATCGAGTTGCAGCATATTAAACCCATATCCCAAACGAAAAAATACAATCTTGCCTCTGATACCTTCTTCGTCCTCAAAAACTAGTTGACCTATTTTTTTACCACTAAGCTGTAGCATCTTTTTTTCAATAATTTTACCTTTGACTGATTGTTTGGTAGTGGTATCTACCATTCATGTCAACATTTTGATATGCTGTCTGTCTTCGTATTCTCTAGGAAAATACCCAAAAAACTGCGTCATGGTTTCGATACCGACACTTTTTAGGAGGTCGCTATACTTGTCCGTAGTAGAAAGAATTTTTTTGAGTTCCATATGATTTCAGTGTATCTATGTGTCGACCCTTTGCAATATGAGTTGGGCGGATAGTAGTATAGTTTTTGGTTGTAGAAGATCATAGGACAAGCTGTCAGATATTCTTATCTCTCTAGTGCTACTCCTTGATGATGCCGTGCTGTATGTCTACGAGGTGACTATAGCTTCCCCCTGCTGCTATGAGCGACGTGTGCGTGCCCGACTCTATCACTTGGCCCGCATCCATAACATAGATCGTGTCAGCCTGCATCACGGTTTGGAGTCTATGGGCGATGATGATCACGGTGCGATCTTGCATCACATCATGGAGAGCAGCGCTGATCTCATGCTCAGCGATACTATCGAGAGCGGAGGTAGGTTCATCGAGGATGAGTATTTCGGGATTTTTTACAAATATCCTGGCTATCGCAAGTCTTTGTCTTTCACCACCCGACAGCTTGATTCCTTTTTCTCATAGTTCTGTATCCAAACCTTTCTCCAGTCATTTCACAAGTTCTTGGATACGCGCTTGTTTCAATGACTTCCACAATAATTCATCGAGTGTAGTATCATCTAGACCATGTGCATCGGGTAGTCCATACAACAAATTTTCTCTGATCGTACCATCAAAAATTGCTGGTTCTTGGGGGAGATATCCTACATGCTGATACAATGAACTTACTTCCAGACCGGTCAGACGTTGTCCATCTATCTCTATACTACCCTTTTCCACATCATACAACCTCAACAATAACTTGACCAGTGTAGACTTACCGCTCCCGCTATGTCCCACCAGCGCCGTCGTACGACGCCCCGCAAAAGTCAGATCTAGCCCCTGTAGCAACTTCTTGCCCTCCTGATACCCAAAGTGTACGTCGCGTAGGACGATCTCTCCATCACGATAGATATAAGGATCTGACCCATTTACAATCGTCGATGGCTCATTGAGAAATTCTTGGAGTCTTTCATATTTGTTGATATTCTTCGTATAGGATGCCATCTCTCTGGTGAGCGTGTTGAGAGGATCTCGCATTTCCCACATATAAAAACTTGTTATTGTGATCATAGCAACAGTTCCTGTTCATCTAATTACCATAAGACCTCATCGT
>JAYWGH010000044.1:0-21680 GCA_043778375.1 bacterium | reverse complement strand
CACAGGTGAGCCTACAGGAGCACTGGAATGATCCTCGTGAGTACACCTATACGCTCGAGCAGTTTGATGCGGCTCTCACTCACGATACCCTCTGGAATGCCGCGCAAAACGAGATGCGCAAACGAGGGAAAATGCATGGATTTATGCGAATGTATTGGGCCAAAAAGATCCTCGAATGGTCGAGTGATCCGAGCGAAGCGATCCGCATCGCTATCTATCTCAACGACCGATATGAGCTCGATGGACGAGATCCAAATGGGTATACGGGGATCATGTGGTCGATCTGTGGGATTCATGACCGACCTTGGTTTGATCGCGCAGTATATGGCAAAATTCGCTACATGAATCGCAATGGATGCGAGAAAAAATTTGATGTTGCGGCGTATATTGCGAAGTGGTAGTAGAAGTATTTATCTCTTCGCGATGATGAGTGTATTCGTGATAGTTACCCGCTTGAATATCTCGTAGCTGAGCCCTAGACGAGTCAGGCTCTCAAGTATCTTCTCCATATTTCCTGCCTCAGTCGTGGAGCTGATAGTGTTAAAAATGATCCGCCCATCAGGCTCCAAGATGCGCGCTATATCATCCCAAAAAGCGTTTTCAAAGAATTTGCCTGGCACGGTATTGTCGATAAAAAGATCGATGATGATGAGTCCAAAAACACACTTGGTATCGCTCACAAACTCAGTAGCGTCCATGCAGTGGGTTGTAATGTTTTGATGGAGACTATAGCCAAACTCTTCACGAGCTACCTCGATGATCACTGGGTCTATGTCGACTGCAACGATACCATTTTTGAGTCCGAGCTCGCGGCGAATAATATCCGGGACTGAGCCAGCACCGAGACCGAGGAGGAGAATATCTCCGTCCCCCGAGTAGTCTGCTTTTTTAAAAGCAAATCGCATAATCCGCTGCAGAGAACCAAACGAATAGTTCGCATTTTTGGTGTTGAGTAATTTTTTGCCATCGCGGTAAATGGTGTAGAGCGTCCCGTTATACAGTGACTCTCGAGAGGTGGTCGTTGTCCAGAAAAAGCTCCAGATTTTTCGGAGCATGCCGAGTGATGGATTGGAGGGAGAGTTTTCTTGGGAGGGTGGAGTCATATTTAGTATGTAGCGCCAATAAGAAGTTTTCATGTGCAAATATACGCAGGATTTGTATGATATCAAACAAGCACTTCATTATCCCACTAATGCCCCCAGATTTTCAAAATTCGAAGACTGAGACAATCACCACCTCTTGGTTTAATAGACTCAAATGAGCGCTCGCCTGACTCATCATCTGACCTATTCTCATCGTGTTTGCTGTATGGCTTCTCGCCTGGAATGAAGGACGCTCGATACATACCTTTCAGGGGCTCTCAGAGGGAAAATCCTCAGTGGTGACCGCCCCTGCGACCATAGACCCAAGTCTCGCTGGCAAGCTCGTCTATGTGAGTGCTCCTGTATCTACGGCAACTGGGCTCGTAGACTCGACTTTTGGGGTAAGTACTCCTGGACTCAGCCTCGTGCGAAAGGTCGAGATGTATCAGTGGAATGAGAGAGTACAATCTACTACTCAGGAGAATATTGGGGGATCGCAGTCGACTCAAAAAACTTACTATTATGAACAGATCTGGTCGAATAAAGCCATCAACTCTGCACAATTTCACGTAAAAGATAGTACACGTGTGAATCCTCCAAACTGGATATATGGGGGGGCATCATTTACTCAGCCGAGTGCGAATCTTGGAGCTTATGTGGTAGACTCGAGAGTTATTAGTAAGGTCTCTGTTCAAGATGGATTTGTTCCACCAAATCTCGCGCTTCCTCCAATTGCCCTAAACACAACCGTATCTGCTGAAGCTATGGGTGGAGAAACACTCTCTATTGGTACTGTAGATCAAAGTGCTGGAGCCACAACTGCTACATGAGTAACGAGTGCTACAGGTGCTACTCTGCGAGTATCGAGTACTGGATTTTACTATGGGGTAAATCCAGAGGCACCGAAGGTTTGAGATCTGCGAATTACCTACTCACTCGCGAATCCTGCTGTATTAAGTGTGGTGGGGATGCAGGAGATAAATGGAACGCTTGGTGAGTTTACTACGCAAAATAGTACTCGTATCCTCCTGGTAGAATCTGGGACAGTAGGAGTGCAAGAAATGTTTAAAACAGCTATTGACAATAACACTCTCCTCACTTGGGCTATCCGAGCTGGAGGGCTCATCTTGATGCTCATAGGATTCAATGCGTTTCTAGCGATCATCCCTATGCTTGCGGCATTTATACCCCTCTTGTCTACTGTTATAGGATTTGGTGTTGGATTTATAGCTCTGCTTCTCACGCTCGTGCTCGGAGGTGGGACGATAGCTCTCGCTTGGTTTGCGGTCAGACCACTCATATCTGCCATCATCATAGGAGTTATCGTGATCGCAGGTGTCCTGATCTATCGCTACAAATCTCAGAAAAATCTCAGTGCGCCGATAGTGGAGGCGGGAGGGAGGGTGTAGAGTATCCTGTAATAAAAAGCTTATGATCGTCACGAGTATAGAAGGGCGAGAGCTATCCCCTGAAGTCCAAACTTTACAGAGAGACTTCACTCGGGTGAAGTGCCTGATTACTTGCTAGATACGAAGGAAGATATTGCAGCTATCATAGCAAGCATAAAAGCAAATAGTACACATTTCCCAGTATCCTCTACTACAGAATATCTGAGTATGGTACAAAGTTATAAGTGTATGCTCTCTCACTTTCCACATCTTAAAACTGTATTCTATCCGTGTTCCTGAGCAGATATTACTCCATCGAAGGGATTTGAGTGATGTAGAGTTGTTTACTATGATACCAATCAAAACGCTATAGATAGGTTTACGGAGGCTTGATACGAATGATACTGTGAGGATGCATATGATCTCGAAGTCGAAAATCCAGACCTCATACTCTTTCTCAATGCACATATCTCTCCTGATAAATTCTCACCTCGATTATGAACTGGAGGACTTATAGTGAGCAATGGCTATACTCAAGGTATGAGATGTCTATTTGGTGCCCAAGATCTGGAGTATTTAGGCTATATCGACTTAGCGGCTGAGAAAGTTTGTCTAAACCATTGGCACACTCCGCTCAAAAATAGTATGGCAAATGATGACAATATTTTCTATATATTTAGAAAAAGATAATTTCTCATAAGTTTCTTTTTTTTCGTCTCGAAGGGTACTACTATTTACCTTAGTACTTTTTGATCTTTGTTCTAATGGACGCATTATCCCAACGACTCTTAGAATTTCCACTTATTGATAGAGTTCTTATTTATACAGTGCTTCAGTATAAGCATAAACCGTTTGATTTTTTGACTGAGCTAGATCTCTACAGAGAGACAGATACTCAGGAGTATTACGTAGAATGAACATTTCCTGGAAAGCTTACAGAGGCAGATGACCCATATAAAATACAAGTGCGAGCGAGAGATATACAAAATGTGATCCTCGTGCATAAAAATCTTACAGAAAAGATGTTCTATCTATGACGTACTAATGCATCAGTTTTACAGCTCCCTAAAAACTTACCACAAATGCTTTTTAGGAGAGATTGATGACGGCAGATTTTGCAAGTTGCAGCAACACTCAAGTTTTGAGTCGAGCAAGTTTTATCTTATGAGAAGAAATGCTCGGAAGCTCAACTATAGCGCTCGCCGGGTTTGCGGTCAGACTACTCATATCCGCTATCATCATAGTCGTGATCATAGGAGTTCTTATCTATCGCTACAAATCTCAGAAAAATCTCAGTGCGCCGATAGTAGGAGGGGGGAGTGTAGACACAAAAAACGAGTACTTAGGATTTATTTCTTCGCAAATAAATATAGATCATCTGCAACAAGAAAAGACATAGATCAAGGCTCCTTTTCTAAATGCTCTAAAGCCTTTTCTGACCCCACCCATCCGTATAGTGAGCTCTCACAGCCTAAGAGTTGTGACTTTCACTCTCGAGCTAAAAGTCAGGCGATTCAATGATGGTTATTTGCCACTATATATCAGCCTCCTTTGACGGAGTTTAGAAATAATTTTGGTAAAATTACAGGATTTTTTAAAATGCCCAAATCTACTGGTGGATCGCAGGTAAAATTATGCGCGTCTCAAATAATAGTTATATCAGATATCCGTTCATTCTGGAAACTATTTGGATCACTATCTAAATAGGTGAAATGAGAATTTGGGAACAGAGTACTCATTGAGCGATCTTTAAAACAGCAAGGATAGTATATCCGAGCTACTCTTAATGCGATACGATCTGCAATTTTCTGCCAACTGGTTGCCTCGTTTTGAACCGGCTCAGGAAATCACTCGGGCATAACAAATGGGTTTCTGTTGCCAGGGGTTCATATTTTTGTCATAGTATGATTTTAAATACTTCAAATATACTAGTCGTCCTGTTTAAAACTTCCACAGTATTTTTTTCTTCTCATTTTCTTTTTTTCGTTGGGGTTATATCACATACTCATGTGAGCTATAACTCTTCATATGAACAATCAAGATACATCACCTCAGGTGACTCTACCTCCGTCAGACTTTACATTCTCAGTACCGTGTCACGAGCGAATGCAGCAAATACTTTGAGGCAATGCATATAGCTTCCACATTGAGAAATGTAACAGAGCACCTTTAGTGGATCCATCGAGTTTGTATCAAGTTATATTGGGGAATAAATCGTTAGTGGACTCACTTCTTCAAATAAATGCTCCCGGAACTTTTCACTACTACTGTCATGAGCGAGATACATGATGAATCAGGATAGACCCCCCAGGTATTACTTCATGAGAACCCTGAGTAGATGTGGCAGATCTCGTTCGTCGTACTAGGGAATGGGTAAAAATGTTTGAGTATAAGCTCAAATTGGAGGGCTAGAAGACTCTATGCTATCTGAAGAGGATTCGGATAAAGCTAGATTGTCACGTCTGTCATAATGTGAGCTTTATGGCGAAAGGCTCATTGCTGTAAAATCATCATTCTCTAAATCTTCTGAAAGATATTGAAGATACTCAAGAAGCTTCTTTTAAAATACTGGATTGTGGATAGTAATATTTGAGCCTATTGGATCGTTTTTTGTTCTAAAGAATAAAAAGAATGCGTCACCTGATACTGTATCCATAAGATAGACTATTCTTCTAGCTCCACTCACAGTCGTAGAATATACCTTTATTAAGTGAGTATCCATAGGGAGTGATTCTCACTTAATATTTGCATAAATTCACTTCTCGTATCCTTTCTTAATTACTGCAAGGTCGGTGTCAGTGGGGTTGACTCATAGCTCTTTTTTGGATATTCGCTTTGAAAATATTATTTTCATGCAATCTTTTTACCCCAGAGGGATCCAATATTATTTATTGTCTCTTGAGTTTCCTCATCTACTGAGATAATTTCTGTTTTATAGCTTTCTGGAGGAGAGAATGTGGATCAGATCGAAATTCTACCTTGCGCGTAATCACGCAAAAGCATACGTGCTACTACAGAGACAGATATCTTGTCTGTCTTTGCCCGGATTGCTGCTAGATCTCGGATATCCTTATCTATTGAAAGAGTAGTAGTTGGCATTTTTATATAAAATTAACATAAGTATTATATCAGATACATGGAAAAAATAAATAGATATTCTCATAATTATCGATTTAGCCAGGAGCGCATAGTAACTTTTATTTAACTACGAATAAATCTCTATAAAGAAAATCTTTTCTCTCTTGGATTCAATAGTATTTTCTAGTATTTCAGTTTTCTTGCTCTCATAGAAACTTATGCTCTTCTCAGGATTTTCACTTAATTTGATATTAAAAAGCACTATGAAGAGGTAGTCCCACTTTGGTAAATATTTGTTGATTTTATCGGGGAGTGTACCGAGAGCTGCCATATCCGTTGGTCACTTGATCTCGATAGCTATATCTTCAATCACAATATCTGGTCTAGATCGATCTCTTGTTTCCTCAATCTTAATATCTGGATACTGAGATTTAAGATATCAGACAAGCTCTGCTTGATAGAGCCTCTCTTCTCTATATTCTCTAATAGGTCTAAATGTCTTTATTTTACTCTCAAGGTCGAGTAAGAATTTTGGGGTATTTGCTCTACGATTTAATTCTCTCTTCCTATCGCGATGCTTTATGTAGAGAAATATTACTCCAATGAGTATTATTATTCCTCAGAATATATATCCTGCCATAATAGCGTAGGAGTAGAAAAGGCCTGGATTAGGTAGTATGTATTTGAAATAGGTGAATATTTAAAAAAGTACTAAACTCATCACTGATCAGATAAGATTTCATGTTGGATTTCTATATTGTTTGCGGTATCTGTGTTTTTTCATAAAAATTACTCATCCTAGTATTTACTATTATACTTATATATAGCTGAAGTTATACTATTAAGACTCACTTTCCAAGACGATTATACTGTGAGTATTTAGTACTTTAGTAAATAAAGATACTTTTAGAGGAAATTCTATACTGTATGGTTACACCTATTATTGTACGATATCATTTAAACTCTGATTCTTATGCCTACTTGAAAACTAGCTCGTCTCGAACGAGTAGAACTTCGAAATATCTGGCAACACGAGGCTATCGACTTTACAAACTGGCTTGCGCAGGAAGATAATCTCGCTCTCTTGGGAGATAGAATTGGTACAGTCATAAAATTAATACGAACTGAGGCGAATGTAGGTCGCTATAATGTCGATATACTCGCGGAAGAGGAAGGAACAGGGCGGAAGATCATCATAGAAAACCAGCTGGAAGATACCGACCATGATCATCTCGGGAAAATCATCACTTATGCCTCGGGATACGATGCTGAAATCATTATATGGATTGTTAAAGACGCGCGCGAAGAACACAAGCGTGCTATAGAATGGCTCAATGAACATACTGATGAGAAGATAGGCTTTTTTCTCATCCAAATACAGGTTTGGCGAATTGGGGATTCAGTACCAGCCCCCAAGTTTGATATTGTTTCGAGCCCCAATGAGTGGGCTAAAATTACCAAAATTGCAGGATGAGACGGCGAGGTATCTGAAATAAAGACTCGACAACTCCGATTTTGGACTGATTTAAAAGAATATGCCTTAAAGAATTATCCAAAACTCCGTCTTCAGGCCCCAAGACCTCAGCATTGGTATAATGTCAGTATAGGAAGCTCAGAAGTACACGTATCTCTGTCACTAAATTCACAGAAGAATCTTCTTTCATGTGAACTGTATATTTCAAAAAATAAGGCGGTATATAATCTTTTACTTGAGAATAAGGACAAGATTGAGAGTGATATAGGTGCCGAATTAGAGTGGGTAGATGCATCTGTTGCATCGCGTATTGTTCTTCGAAAGAATGTTGCCTCCCCGTTCGAGAAAAACAAGGAAGTCGAATACTTCGAATGGTTCGCAGCCAAGGTAGTTCTCTTTAGAGAGATTTTCGGAAGAGAACTCGCTGAAATAAAGCGTAATGAAAGACCGTAATGATTATTCCATAACTTCCTTTCAAAAAAGAGCCTAACTAAGACTCTTTTAACGCAATTTATATTATTCATTTTGGAGGCACCACCCGGAGTCGAACCGGGCTACGAAGCTTTGCAGGCCCCTACATAACCGATCTGCCATGGCGCCAATTTGAGCCTGCGGAGTATAGGAGATTTCTCTTACTTTGCAAGACTCTTTACATACCCGAGTACACGCTCTGCATGCCCCGTCGCGCTCACCGTAGTCCATGCTGCGAGCGGGGCTCACTTGCTGTCTACGAGATACGTAGATCGCACGATATCTGTGAGAGCTGCTCAGTTGCCATAGACGACAGCTGGTCCGAGTGCTCCATACGCTCCGAGGAGCATCGACTTATCATCCCGTAGGAGTGGGATCGTGAGCTCATTTCGGAGTGCGAACTCACGGTGAGAGTCGAGATTGTCCTTGGATACTCCGAGTATACCGACCCTGAGAGCATTAAACTCTTTTTGAAGTCGAGAGAAGTCAATCGCCTGTATAGTACAGTTCGGAGTGCCATCTTTTGGGTAAAAATATACAATATTCTTTGAAAATTTCCCGAGGAGCTCACCAGCAGTAGCTTCTTTATATACCTTATTCTCACTGTCGAGATAGCTCATACGAGTATCGAGTTTGAGACTTCCAGAGTTAAACTTTACCTCACTTGCGCTCACTCGCATCTCGCCATTTGGTCCCGCGGCAATAGGCACTACAGGCACTATCGGCACAACAGGAGATACTGGTACAACTGGTGCAGGACCTTGTAAAAGTGTACAACTCGCGAGAAACACTGAGGTTACGAGCGCTCAGGCGAGGAGATATTTACGCATTATTTCATACAGTTAAAAGTAGCAAGCATCTCCATATACTTATCAGTGGTGCTATTTGAGAGCCCGAGCCCAATCGTCATGAGATATACATCCCGACCACAGAGTTTGGCTGCTTGGATGAATTTTTGCTTGGGAGTTTGAGCGTTGTACTTAGCCTCAAATACCACTGCAAGCCCCTCGTCCTTATCTGCAAAAGTGAGCGTTTTATCTGAGAGTTTGGTGTATTCCTTGTACTCGCCAGTAGTGAGTGCTTGATTGATCACCGCGTACTTACGAGAGCTCATCTTTGGGTCAGCCTCAGGAGCGAGAGTATCGCGGAGGATGAGGAGATTGTTCGCAAATCCACTCGTGATATCCGAGCTTGTCCAGGCTCCTGCAACACTCCCATTTTTTGGCTTTGGGAGAGACTTCTCCTCGACCTGTGTCCAAGCTTTGGGGACTTGGATGGTAAACCCTTTGCCACTAAACTCGGAGAGGCTGATATTTTCACTCGTAGTCCCACATGCACTGAGAGCAAATACGAGACTGAGCCCGAGGGCGAGAGAGCGAGCAACCATTTTAAATAAGATTAAGGTGTTTGAGAGTAGTAAATATAAACACTCATGCGAGACCTGCCATCCAGACAAATCTTGCCATGTGCCAAATCCCTCACTGTACGACTGACCAGCTCGTGTATCCACTGTAGAGGAATACTCCAGTCGCGAGCAAAAAGAGCGGGAAGAGACTGCGGCTCACAACACCTGCGACCTCAGGATAGAGTCCACCGACCGCAAAGAGTGTTGAGAGGAAAAATATAGTCGAAACCCATCCAAAAAAATCCCGACTCATCTCGAGTCTGCGAGTTACGCGCTCTAGCATGAGAAGATCAGTTTTTTCGCTCGCATCGTTGCTTTTTTCCATAGGAGTCATATATTTGCGCTCTAGTATAGAAAAAAATGGCCCTCACACAAGATCAAATCAAACACATCGCTCGTCTCTCTCGTCTCGAGCTCTCGGATACAGAACTCGAGCATTATCGGCATGACCTCGATAGTATCGTGGGGTACATGGATATTTTGGAAAGCGTACCAGCGGACAAGCTCGCAGCGATCACTCCCCGCGAGCCACTCACCCTCCCACTTCGAGAGGACATTGTTCGAGAGAGTGAGATATCACGAGAGTCGCTGCTCGCAGTGTCTTCCCAGAAAAAAATAGCAGGCTCCATCGCTCTGCCAAACATCATGCAGGGGTAATGCAGCAGATCAGGTCTATCACTCTCCACGCTCTGCGGTCGCATGCCCAGGTGACCCTTGATATTGGGGTCCGTACGCTCGTGACTGGGGCAAATGGTATCGGTAAAACCAATCTCCTCGAGTCGCTCTACCTCGGGATCAACGGTATTTTGCCACCAGGACGATCTCTCGAGCAGATGGTCGCACGCGGCGCGGACTCAGGATTTGCGAGACTCACCTGGGCGAGTGATCTCCCGGTAGATAGAGAGACCACGGTGACACTGGTGCGGACTCCTGCGAGGACTGGATACCTCTCTCAAGGATCGAGTGTATCGAGGCCCGAGTACCTACGTCAGCACGGCAAGCGAGCTATGCTCTTTACACCTATAGAGATGAATATTCTCTATCTTGGGCCGTCTCTGCGACGAGATTTTCTCGATGAGGTACTTCTCCTCTCTCACTCCGAGTTTGCGAGGGTGCGCCGAGAGTACTCACTCGCACTGCGGTCTCGTAATATGCTCCTCAAGCGGATAGATAGGAGAGAGTCAGACCCGAGTGAGCTCGATAGTTGGGATCTCCTCTTTGCTCGGCTTGCACATGAGCACTCGACCTATCGGGATCTCGCTATTGAGGCACTACGGGCGTGAGTACTGCCACACCTCGAGACCGTGCGCGGTGGTCTCGAGCTTGAGCTCCGAGCCACTTCTAAAATCCCACGGGATGTGTGAGCACATGAGCGGGAGAGTTTTATCCGAGAGTACCTGCGGACCAACCGTGAGCGCGATATTCGTATCGGGCACGCGACGATCGGACCACATCTCGATGACTTTGGGTACTACCTCTCAGGGGACGAGCTCTCAGTGGACTACCTATCTCGTGGAGAAAATAAAACTCTCCTCATCCTCTCAAAACTGACTCTCGCGAGGTATATAGAGCAGGTATCCAATGCGCAGATGATTTATCTCCTCGATGACATCGCAGCAGAGCTCGACACTGCTCATTTTGAACATATTATTGAGGCATGTCAGGATCGTATGATCGTCGTATCTGGCCACCGTATTCCCCCAAATCTCTTTGAGAAAGAGCACTCCATAAAGATAGATCTCGATAATTTACCTGTAAGTCAATAATAATTGACTCTCAAACGCGGAGTTTTCCTCTATCATAGGGCAAACTCACTCACTTTTTTATGAAACGAATTTTCTCAGCCCTTCTCTCACTTGGACTTATTATGAGTACCATGAGTGGTGCAATAGTATCTGCTGCTGATCCAATCGAGACCGATCGACTCGAGGTTACAGCTACTCCAACCGCCAAAGTAGGGGAGCCAATTGATCTTACGATCAAGGCACTCGCGAAGGATGGTTCAGTCGTCAAAAATTACGAAGGAACTATCTTCATCATTGTAGAAAATGATAATAAAGCGACCGTCCCATACCAAGACGGATACAAGTTTGTAGTTGCTGATCAGGGGCAAAAGACTTTTTCAAAAGGGCTCGCCTTCACAAAAGAAGGATCTCTCAAGGTAGTTGCTTCAGACTTTGATAAGCCAAAAATCGAGGGATCTATCAAGGTAAAAGTAGGAGGAGGGACGGATGCTCCAGTGGCTACTGGGACTGAGTCAGTGACTATTACGAGTCCAGACAATAACTCTACCCTCGGGAACGCAAATTTCTCAGTAGTAGGGGCTACCAAGAAGAGCTCAAAAGTTCAACTATTTGTAAATGGAGCTAAGGCACTTGAATCACAGACAGATGACAAGGGAGCATTTCTTTTTGAGGTAAAAAACACGAGCCAAGCAAAAAATATACTCTCTGTGAAAGTCCTTGATGGCACTGATAAGGTGATCGGTGAATCCTCAAAGATTACAGTAACTGCAGGATCAGATGGTCCTGAGTTCAAAAGCCTCAAGCTCTCAAGTCCAACTGCTATTGCAGGAGCAACGGTGGGAGTTACTCTCGAGGCTACTCCAGGACTTAAGGCTGTAGTAATATCTGCAGGGAGCGCAATTGCGACTCTCAAAGAAGGCCTAGTTCCAGGTACGTATTCAGGAGATGTGATTGCCCCAGTATTTACTGGAGCCCTCCCAATCGATGTATCTCTGCGAAATGATCTCGGGAAAGAAACCCTCAAGGCTGCAGTGGGTACTCTCACAGTAACTACGCCAGTTGTGACCTACAAAAATATTAAAACCGAGATCGCCGATAAAAAAGTAACTCTCACTTTTGAGATCGACAACGCCCCTGCGGGCCTCTCAAAGTTTGAGATCGCATACTCAAAGACTCAGTCTGCAATGATGAAGCCTATAGTAGCTATCAATCCTGCTGCAATGAGTGGGGCTGTAGCACTCTCTGGATCGCTCGTTAACAGCGGTACTCGAATAGTGCCTCCTGCTCCAGAGATCGCACAGACAACTCTCAGTGACGCTGTACGAGTGACTACCCTTGAGGCATCTAGAATTCGTAACAGTAGTGGTGCGTACACTTGGTATATTCCAAACCTTGATATCGCTCTCTATAGTATGACGATATCTGCAGTGGGTGCTGATGGCAAAGTGATCCTAGGATCGAGCTCAGAGCCAATATCTGTGGACCTGAGTCTTGCTTCTGCTGGAAAGTGTCTGATCGGGAATATTGCAGGACTCACCCTCAAGAAGTGAGCAGATGCGAGTATCCTCTCATGGGACGCTCTTCCGGAGGCAGTCACCTATAACATCTACAAGAAAAATCAATCAGGAGAATTTGTATTTCTCGAAGCGACTCCAAAAAACTCATATACTATCTACCTTGCGAGTGGTCCAGTAAAATTTGATGAGTTTAGTGTCAAGGCCGTTTGTGCGGACAAGACCGAGTCAGCAAAGCTTGCTCCATCTACTCGAGTACAGACAGGACCTGCGCAGATCCTCATATTCTTTGTGATTGCACTCGGACTTGCATACGCTATCACTCGACGAAAGACTCTTACAAAGTAGCTCTCTATAGCGGGGCAGGCGAGTCCACAAAATCTTTTGACTCTCCCGTGAGTTTTTATAGAATATGCCTACTTTTGAGGAGAGTTCAAAAAAGTCTTCAGTGCCACCCCGAAAATACTCCTCTATAATTATTATTTTATGCCACTCACTAAATCTGCCCTCAAAGCACATCGACAGAGTCTTACCAAGCGATCTCGTAACAAGCATTTCCTTGCTCTCTACCGTGAATCTCTCAAGACTTTCTCTCGAGCACTTGCATCTGGATCTCAGGATCTAGCAGCTCTCTTGTCTCACCTCCAGTCTACCGTTGATACTCTCGTAAAAAAGAATATTCTCCATAAGAATACCGCTGCTCGGCGCAAGTCTGGGCACGCCCTTCTTTTGGCGAAGACTGGCACTGCAGGAGCTCCAAAGGCTGTTGCAAAAAAGTCTACTGCTCCAAAGAAAGTGGTAGCCGAAAAAGTCTCTGCTGCTCCAAAAGCTCCAGCTGCAAAAAAAGAGGTAGCCCCAAAGGCTGCTGCGAAAGTACCAAAGAAAGCTGCTGCAAAGAAGCCCGCTGCTAAGGCTGCGAAATAATGGCTCCAAAGCAGCAAAAAAGACTTAACAGTCAGATTCGTGAATCAGAAGTAGCAGTCATCACCGAAGCAGGAGAGTCTCTCGGAGTTCTCACCATCGATCAGGCACTTGATCGCGCAGAGAGTGAAAACCTCGATCTCGTAGAGATCGGAGTACAAAACGGTAAAGTCCTCTGTAAACTCATTGACTACGGAAAGTTTCTCTTCAAACAACAAAAGAATCAGGCACACGGACGAGCTTCTTCCAAAAAAGCAGATCTCAAAACACTCAAAATCACCTACAAGATCGGAGATCACGACCTCGACATCAGACGCAAGCAGGCAGAAAAATTTGGAAAAGAAGGACACCCACTCAAAATTATGCTCACCCTCCGCGGTCGAGAAAATAACTTTGTAGCTCTCGCCTCAGCCAAGATTAAAGATTTCGTCAATTCTCTCGGAGAACACTACAAAGTAAGTGAAGTCACCATCGCAAAAGCCGGAAACAGCTTTAGTACCATGCTCTACCCTAAAAAATAATATGAAACAAAAAACCCATTCAAGCGCGAAGAAGCGCGTAAAAGTTTCCTCTACTGGAAAATTTATTCTCCCAAAATCTTGTAAGCGCCATCTCCTCTCTAATAAGGGTAAGCGAGCAAAGGGGAAAAACAAGTACGGAGTCGTTGCTGAGAAGGCAAATGTCTACGCACTTCGTCGATGTCTTCCAAACAGCCTGTAGGCCTGAATATCTAATTTTTAAAATATGACTCGAGTTAAACGCGGTGTAACCGCCCATGCACGACACAAAAATCTTATTGCACGAGCAAAAGGATTTCGCATGATGAACGGAAATGTATTTTCCCGTGTAAAAAATGCAGTTGCCAAGGCTGGTACTAATGCGTACATCGACCGCCGCAATAAAAAGCGTACCTTCCGAGCACTCTGGATCGTTCGTCTCAATACTGCAGTACGAGCACTCGGTATGAGCTACTCAATATTCATCAACAACCTCTACAAAAAGCAGGTAAAAATCGACCGAAAGGCTCTTTCGAACCTCGCAATTTCTCACCCAGAAGTGTTTGCAAAAGTAGCAGAGTTCGTTAAGTAATTACTTCCTCACTCGAGTCTCCCGTATGGGAGATTTTGTGCTATAGGGCCTCTGCTAACAATAAGGCTTGTCTCACTATTACGATTAAATTTCTGACAAATATTCGCCTACTTATCACGGATTTTTCTTGTAATAGATTTACCCACTTGTTATGTCTCACTTCTCCAAAAATATTCGCTCGTCTGTAAGATCAGCAGATGATCTCTTGGCTCTTGGGCTGATATTTTTTGTTCGTGTGTATCAAAAGATCCTTTCTCCTGATCATTCAGTTTGGGCAAAGAGTCTTGCAAGGCCTCCGTTTTGTCGTCATATACCGAGTTGTAGCGACTATGGAGTCGAGGCACTGAGGACTCATGGTGGAGTATACGGAGCTTGGCTCACACTGCGCCGAGTACTACGATGCGTCCCTTGGCGACAGTGAGGATACGATCCAGTACCTCCCGTACGGCACATACACAGGGGATGCTCTTGCGATCGATAGATTCTGCGTATAATCTCCATTTAATCTCCTATGTTTGACTCTATTGTCGCACTCGACACCCAAATATCACTCTGGCTGCGCAATCTCGTGATTGCTACTGACTCACTCGCTCCTGTCGTGAGAGTGTTCTCGGATATTGAGGTGCTTTTAGTGGGTATACTTATTGTTGTATGTTGGCTTTATGGTGCATACAAGAAGGAAGTAGGCTTTAAGATCGTATCACTCGACATATTCTACACAGTGATGTTTGCCTTTGCACTCTACTGGGTGCTCCAGTTTGGGCTCCCGATGAGACCTCGTCCGGAGTCTATCACGAGTCTTACTCCACTCATCAATCATCTCCCTGACAACTCGTTTCCGTCTGGGCATGCTATATTTGCAGGAGCGAGCGTGGTTGGGATCGGATATTTTCTCTCGATGTCACTCTCGACTGCATTTGCGGTGATTGGATTTTGTATGGTGATTGCACGGGTGATCGCTGGGGTTCACTACTTTGGTGACATTCTCGTAGGGGTCATTCTCGGGGCACTTTTTGCGCGCGTAGCTATCGCTGCTCGTGAGCGAATTGGGATGAAAACAATTCTCCACTCTCTTCCTCTGCGAATAGCGAGTTATATCCGACTATAAAATATTATGATCACCTCACTACTCGCTTGGTTTGGCGAGCTCGGACTCACCGGAGTCTTCGTCCTCATGACGCTCGAGTCGTCTATCGTTCCGATCCCGAGCGAGCTCGTGATGATACCTGCTGGTATCCTCGCCAAACAGGGGCTTTACCCACTTTGGGCGATCATCCTCCTGGGAGGACTCGGGGGAGTCGTTGGAGCCTGGCTCAATAGACTCCTTGCGCAGTACCTCGGGAAGCCATTTCTCCTCAAGTATGGAAAGTATGTTCTTATCACCGCAGAGAAATACCACCTCGCTGAAGGACTTTTCCTCAAGAACGCGAATCTCTATACTTTTATCGGGCGACTTCTCCCGGTCGTACGGCATCTCATATCACTCCCAGCGGGAGTGTTTAATATGCCAAAGATCCCGTTCACGCTCATAACTTTTGCGGGAGCGACTCTCTGGAGTGCTGTACTCGCGCTCCTCGGATATTATCTTGGGATGTCGGTACTTGAGACTCTCGAAAAATATCTTTGGGAGCTCAAAATATTGGTTATAATTGGGCTCGTCTGACTTATCGCTTGGTTCTTTACTCGTAAAACTCGTTAGTATGCAAAATATTCTCCTTACTCTCCCTGGTAAGCCTGCTGTATCTATGTCGTTTGATGCACTCCTCTCTCAATCTCCAAAAACACTCCTATTTTTTTATCCAAAGGACAATACTCCTGGGTGTACGCTCGAGGGGCAGGACTTCACGAGGCTCATGCCGCAATTCGCAGACCTCTGAGTTCAGGTGATCGGAGTTTCCAAGGATGATCATGACTCGCATGCGCACTTTCAGTCGAGTTGTGGACTCGGTATCCCACTCATCGCGGATGATGGCACTCTCTGTGACCAGTTTGCGGTCATGGGCTCTAAAAATATGTACGGCAAGATGATATTTGGACTTCTTCGGTCGACTTTTCTCCTTGATGCAACAGGTAAAATTCTCGGAGAGTGGAGATCAGTGCGAGCTACTGGACACGCTGAAAAAATCCTCAAAGAACTCTCCAAATAACCATGAAAATCCTCATATTTTGAGATGTATTTGGTCGGAAAGGTCGCAATCTTCTCGCAAAGTTTCTCCCTGATCTCAGAGCCCGATATGCTCCTGACTTTGTAATCGCAAATAGTGAAAACCTCACCACCGGGAAGTGACCAATTCCTGCACATCTTGAGGAGCTCCGAGCTCTCGGAGTAGATATATTTACTGGCGGGAATCATAGTTTTAAGCAGTTTGAGCTCATAGGCCCCTATATGGACGCCCCTGACTCGCCGCAACTCCGTCCTGCAAACTTCTACTCGTCTCCACACTATCAGCTCCCAGGTCGTGGAGTGGGAGTATTTGTAAAAGAAGATAAAAAGATCCTGGTGATCAATCTGATCTCAGGCAATCATCTGCGAGATGATGTATACAATCCATTTTTGCGTGTGGATGAAATCTTGCGAGAACATGCAGGTATGAGGTATGACGCGATCGTTGTAGATTTTCACCGAGAGAGTACTGCCGAGAGTTATTGTATGGCGGAGTGGCTATCAGGCCGAGTAGGCCTCATTTACGGAACACATACACATGTACAAACCAACGATGATCGTATCCTGGCGACCGGGACCGCAGCAATCACGGATGTGGGGATGACTGGAGCGCTCAATTCATCAGTGGGGCACGAGTTCAAGGGGTGGCTTCCGACCTTTGTATCGGGGACTTCACATTTCTCTCCAAAGCCTGAGCCAGATATGTGACTAGGCGTTGTGTGTGCGGTACTTGTAGAGTTTGCGGACGGCAAGTGTGTCGCATTTCAAAAAATTCGTATTACGGAGTAGGCACCGAGTAAAGCTCTATACTCTCATTTGAAATACTGGGAATGAGGCTACCTACAAGAGGAATATACCTATCTGCGTCGAGCCCCTTAAAGAGAATAACATGTCTAATATCGAGGTTCCTGAGCTCTTGTTTAAAGTCATTAGCTTGATATAACTCGGGATTTCTTAGGTATTTCTCGAGTATTCTACTCGTGGGTCGACGACTTTGGCTGTAGGTACCTCATATCTCTATATTATCAGGTACTATGAGATCATTCGCTCGAAAGAATTGACCAGCTGGGTGAGCTATTACTTTTCATGAGGTAAATTCAAATGAGCTTGATTGATGCCAAGGGAGTACGAGTATATCTCATGATACTCCCTTGAGCTTTTCACGAAAAGTATACCAATCTCTCGGAAAATCTCTCGCTTGAATGCGTCCAGAAATCCCCCAAAAAATCGGGAGTACTCCAATAATTACAGAAATAACGAGCACTGTTCCAATAGATTGGGCAGGTCATTTCCTGAGAACTTGGGGGATCTCGGAGAGCCCAAAACCTACCAACCCACTGATGAGAAATACAAATAGAACAGACCACTTTTGTGAGTCACGCATCCCAAGATACCCCGGTATATACTCATAGAGCCACCAAATAGCGTCAGAAATAGCCCCTGGTGCCATAATTCCGAGCGATAGGAGTATGCTGACTATCATTATACCAACGAGTGTTAGATTCACTCTCAGGGGGTATTTAAATGCCATTCTCAGCAGTCACCATGCGGCAATTACAAGAGTGGTTATCAGTCCGTAGATAGTGAGGGGATCGGTCATATGTGCTGGGAATATCTGACTTCTCTCTGCCCAGAAACCACGCCCGAGTAAAAAGGTAATGATAGAATTTTCCCAAGGAGGAGTATAGAACGCAAAATTTATGATATCTTGTCGATCAAAAGCTCAAAGATTTGTTCCAGAGCTCACGAGCAAACTTATTCCAGCACTTAGAATTGCGAGAATGAGTAAGGTAAAGCCTCCAGTCTTGAGACTTTTTCTGTCTGGATAAGTAATAATGCAGTATGCAACAATCAGCACTCCAATAAAATAGCTAAAGTGTGGACTTGCGAGGAGTATTATGAGTATGAGGGTCGCAATACTTATCCACCACTTTGATTTGCATGAATTATTCCAAAATAGTACCCATACAAATAATGGTAACAGAGAGTAAGCGAGAAGTATGAAAACCTGCCCCTGGGCGAGTCTCTCAAGGACAAAGGGATTTGCTATAAAAAAAAGTGAACCCGCAAAGATACTGAGCCTTGAGGTTATCACTGGAGTATCTCTCAGGAGCCTGCTCATGCTCCAGTACCCGAGGAATATGACTCCTCCGATAATAATCTTTTGTAGAAAAAAAGCAGGAATCAAGAGGTTTAACGCTTGGAACAACCATATGAAAGGTATTTGATTTGGGTAGTACTGCTCTGCTACAAGTCCAAAACTATCTGCCATCGGCCAGTCGAGCGTAAAGAAGTAGCCAAATTGAAATGTATACGGCCCAAGGATACAGAGACTCATAAACAGAGCGAGGAGTACATCCTGATATTGAGAGACGAGTTTTATGGCTTTTCCCATGTGCGTGCTATATCAAGATTTTCATAGTTATCTTCAATAATTATTTTCCATCCCTCTTCTGTGAGCCAGACATCCTCAAAAGAATAAGGATAAAACCGAAAGTCCGAGAGAGGTATCTCTTGGGTTTGATCGTCTGGTCCAGTGAGAACAATACTTGGAACATGTATCACTTTTTCTTTACGGTCAAAACTTACGGTTGGAGTATGCATCATAACGATGCAGAGCGAGCTCACATCCCTTACATTTGGTACCCAGTCAAGAGTTTCTTTATTTGGGTCAAGGTAGATACCATCTTCTCAATGATTGACCAAGAGTGCATATTTACTGTCTTTTGGGCGGTCAATAGCGTACTTCATTCATACTTTATTAGTCCAAGAGATTCGGTATGCACTATCAGGAGTACAGAAAGCTATAGATTCATCACTTGAGTCATGGGTTGTACTGTACATAATTTGGTCACGAATCCCCATTTTTGCGTAAAGATTGTTCTTATTACTGGTGATTACTGTTGAGATCTGCTTTTTCTCAAGTGTCTCGAGAAAGTCTGACTTTTTTATGAAAATGGCGTTGGTAAGAGTATTGGACCAGTCTCTCCCATAGAGGTAATAGGTCCATATTTGGTGTATAGCGAGGATATTGGTATTCTGACGATTATTACAGATGAATTCCCAGGTTCTTCGATAGTCATGGCGAGAAATATCACCGAGGATACGTATCTTTTGGCAGAGATTATTCGTAGTAAGTCATACAACAGACTGGACGAGGCCAGATGCGTTTTGCCCATATGAGCCTATGCCTGGAAGAACCGAGTAGAAGTTTATAAGTATGAGAGTAACGAGGAGAGTACATCGAACTTTTATATTTTTAAGAATAAAAATCGACATGAGTCAAAATAGGAATATGCATATATAGAAATATAGACCATACCTATGCCAAAATAGGAGATTAATGTTTATCAAACCAAGTCAAAGATAGAGTAAAATAAATAATACAATTATGAGTGTGATTCATGACTTACGATATTGATATCCACTTATGAGTACACAGAGGATAAGAAATATTCAAGCATACCCAAATCCTCGGTCATAGTTGAAAAGACTCGGATTATGAAATTGAGGGAGGAGACTGAGATCCGTTATTCTCCAGAAATTAGCGACATCTGAGTAGAAAAAATCAAGAAAGAATCGTGGGATGAGTTTGAGTGATTGATTGAAGTTAAAAGATTCAAAATTATTTATATTTGCAGGAAAAAAAGGGTGACCATGCTCGTACATATTTATTACATACGCCCCGAGGAGCGGAAGACCGAGTATTAATCCGATAACTAGTCCAGAAAAAAATTCAGTACTCAGCTGTTTTGTGCGTGCACCGACAATGAGCAAGAGTATACCTATTATAAAAACTGGGAATACTGCCGTAAACTTGAATCCAAGGATCAAGCAGGTAAATACAGAGAGAAATATCCCCTGTTGTTGATTAAATTTTTTGTGAGGATGTATGCTAGTGATTTCTATTGCTACAATTACAAGTAGTAATATTAATGCGTGAAAAATGAGATCTACTTTGAGAAAAGCTTGTAGATATATGACTGGTATAGATATGAGAGAGAGTACAACAAGGTATCTCTCTCACTGAGTAACCCCCTTGGTTATATATGGAGTAAAGAGGTGAATCACTCTACTTGTAAGAAGTCATAGTACGCAAATAAATCAAGTAAATACAGTAACCGCATACCACTGGAGGCCTAACATAGGGTCTCTAAAAATACTTGCAAAATATCCGAGGAGAAAGTAGAGATTTTTAGGGTATGTCTCAGTGAGATTAGCACTCCAATATTGCGTCAGTCATAAATCTCCAAAGAAGGAGCCATGTTTGAGCATCTCTATAGTGAGTGGAAGATGATACATGAGCTCATCTCCCGCAAAAGGGATGACATTGAATATAAGAATACCCAAAAAGAACAGAATAAAAATGTATCCCATGGATATAAACCTCAGCTGAAAAGTTTGTAATCAGGTTGTAAATAACTTCCGTTGAGAACGATATTTAACAAGGGAGAGAGTAGCAATGACATTGCACCCGATTGAGGCCCAAAATATGACATCTCTTGTCCAATATCCAAGTGATCAGAGTATGAGACCAAGTGTTATTGCTTTGCTCGTCCAGAGAAGTATTCCTATAGCTGGTATGAAATATTTTGGGATTTTTAGCCATTTCGCTATTAACCAGCTATAGCAACATATTATTACAAGATCGAACAAAAAAACCATACTAGCTCTGACTTATGATATATATTCCTATGAGTATAACTCCTATCCCAGCCCACCGTATACTACTCACTTGTTCTCCGAGAATAACCATAGCAAGGAGAGGAGTTACTATGTAGGTAACGGCAAGGAGCGGTTGGAGAAAAGATACTGGATATTTTGAGAGGAGATAGAGCCAAATTACTCCTGGAATAAAGTAGAGACTAAATCAGAAAAATATATATGGGTTGAGTATTACCTGAAATATAACGTAGTTAAAAGTGAGCTGAAATCCATCAATAGCGGGTTTTGCAAGTCGTAATAGAATCGCTCCAAAAGCTCCTGAGAGTACTCCAACACCAAAAAGAAATAGATGGAGAGTCATATTATTTTTTGGTTATGATACCTACCATGCGGGGAGTAAATATTGTATTTCCATATGCAAGAGTATAGGTACTTGCAAGTGCTGAGCAGACTTCTACTATTGCTCCAATTGCAAATTTTGCCATATTTTTGATACCTGAGTTCGTACAAAATACTGGATAGATTGTATTATGGATAGAAATATTCAGGCTTTTACTATTCCACTCAACAGCCTCTGTGAGTGACTTGGCAGTAAAGGGGGTAAAATGAGAGAAATCTTGAAAATACATATATGTACCGAGATTCCCATTTCAGAGATTCGGAACTTCTATAAAGCATTTTCCT
>JAYWGH010000043.1:0-22600 GCA_043778375.1 bacterium | reverse complement strand
GAGACAGTGCCCAGATCGTTATGCCATTCGTGCGGGTCGGAACTTACCCGACAAGGAATTTCGCTACCTTAGGACCGTTATAGTTACGGCCGCCGTTCACCAGGACTTAAATTCAGAGCGTGAACCCCTCCTCGTAATCTTCTGGCACTGGGCAGGCATCACCCCCTATACATCCTCTTACGAGTTAGCAGAGAGCTGTGTTTTTGGTAAACAGTCGCCTGGGCTCGTTCGCTGCGGCCAGAAAGCATAATTGGCTTCCTGGCAGATCTTATCCCGAAGTTACGATCGCTGTTTTGCAGAGTTCCTTAAGCATGGTTTTCCCGTTCACCTGGGTGTACTCACACCAGTCCACGTGTGTTCGATTTCGGTACGGTTGCAGTGTTGCTTCTTAGTGGCTTTTCTTGGCACACAATATACGTAGAGCTTTGGATTTGTCGGCCTTGCGGCTTTCATTTCCGAGAGTTGGCACTTTTCCCTATGTGATATGCGGATTTTCCTACATATCGGGCGTCGTGCTTCCTGGGGATATCTATTAACCCCCTCGTATACCATATGCGTCCCCACCTCGTATAACGCTTGCTGCAGCGCAGGAATATTAACCTGCTCTCCATCACCTTCTCCTTTCGGATATGGCTTAGGACCGGCTCACCCTACCACGACTGACGTTGGATAGGAAACCTTGGACATTCGGTGACGAAAGTTTTCATTTCGTTATTCGTTACTCATACCAACATTTTCACTTCTGATACCTCCAGCTAGGGTCACCCCACACCTTCGTCGGCATACAGAACGCTCCGCTACCACTCTGCACCACACAATATTGAAATTTTACTTTCACGACTCTGTGGTGCAGAGTCTCTGTCTTCGGTGGTATACTTAAGCCCCGTTGAATTTTCGGCGCAAGATCACTCGACCAGTGAGCTGTTACGCACTCTTTAAATGAGTGGCTGCTTCTAAGCCAACATCCTGGTTGTCTTAGTAACCTCACATCCTTTTCCACTGAGTATACACTTTGGGACCTTAGACAAGAGTCTGGGCTGTTTCCCTTTTGACAATGGCGCTTCTCCGTCACTGTCTGACTCTCCATGCTCGAATATCCGTATTCGAAGTTTATCAGGATTTGCCAAGTCTTGCGACCCGCTAGTCCTATCAGAGCCCTACCCCGGATATCTGCCTAATGGAGGCTATACCTAAATATATTTCGCGGAGAACCAGCTATCTCCCAGCTCGATTAGCTTTTCACTCCTACCCACAGGTCATCCAATAGACTTGCAGCTCTAACTGGTTCGGCCCTCCAGTGTATGTTACTACACCTTCAGCCTGCCCATGGGTAGCTCGCTTGGGTTTCGGGTGAAGTGCATGTGACTTATTCGCCCTATTCAGACTCGGTTTCCCTTCGGCTTCGGGTGAACTCTCCCTTAACCTTGCCACACACAGCTTACTCGTTGGTCCGTTCTACAAAAAGTACGCAGTCACCTTACGGCTCCTACTCTTTATTGGCACAAAGTTTCAAGATCTATTTCACTCCCCTTCCGGGGTTCTTTTAACCTTTCCTTCACAGTACTTGTTCGCTATCGATCTCACACACTTTTTAGTCTTGGAGAGTGGTCTCCCCAGATTCACACCGGCTTTCACGTGGCCGATGCTACTTAAGAACACATTGAACAGGACATACAGAGGTTTCAAATACGGGACTTTCACCCTCTTTGGTCCACCTTCCCAGGTGGTTCTTCTGCCTTGTATGGTCTGTTGGGGCTTCATACGGCCCTGAAATATGTCTTACAACCCTCTCTTACGCAACGCTGTATGGCTTGGCACGTAAGGAGTTTAGACTGATCCCATTTCGCTCGTCACTACTTCGGGAATCTCAATTGATTTCTTTTCCCTGCTTACTAAGATATTTCAATTCGGCAGGTGTCCACCATATAGGTAATACCGGTTTACGGTATTGGGTTCCCCCATTCGGAGATCTTGGAGTATAACGCTTCATGACAGCTTCCCCAAGCTTATCGCAGTCTTGCGCGTCCTTCATCGGATGTGTGAGTCAAGGTATCCACTTTGTGCCGTATGTATATTTATACATACGGTAACGTGAGAAATTGTACCTTCGTACCAGCTTTGCCGTCTTTCTGTATTCCATCGTGGGATGATATACCTTGGATCCTTTGTGGTTCGGAGCGTGTAATCGCTCGTAGGACTCGGGAGGGGGGTATATCGCACTTTGGAGAAAGAGGGGTCCACTGGAGGAAGCCACAATTGTCTCTCTAAACCTAGCTTATGATTAATTTGATGTTCTCTTTGTTTAAAGAGGTCATACTTTTACCGGTCGTTCTTTAGGGGAACTTGGGGTCATTCCGGAGGGGAATGGGTACGCACTCTCTGTTGAGTATGTAACGTATAACAAATAGATGAAAACCGTTTTTGCTTAATTAACATTTTGAACTAAAGCTTTGGACTTTGGTTGTTGAATGGTTTTTGGTAAAATTGGTTTCTTCGCTTTATTTTTGTTGTTTTGTTACTTTCATACATGACCATCGTCGAAATTTCTCTCATCGTCTTTTTCTCGTACAGGGGGGTTAAGGGGCAAAAGTTATTGTAGCGAACTACAACTTTCCCAAAAATGCTTGCAGAGTATATAAAAAAGCACCCCCCTGTCAAAAACAAAGTAGAGAAAATATTGCACCCCGAGAAAACTCTCTATAATGCGACAAATAATATATTCCTTCGCATACTTATGATCTACCAGCCACTCGAATGACGAACCCTACAGAGAATTATTTTAAATACAATAAGTAGTACTGTCAATAATCGAGTGTCCAGTGACCTCTCAAGACCAAAACTTTGTGTCGTACTCGTTGGGGAAAATAGCGCAAGTCTTTCTTATATAGCTGGCAAGAAAAAAGCATGCCTCGAGGTGGGGATAGATTTTGAGCTGCGACAATTTGATATAACCATCAGCCAAGCAGATCTTGTACGCGAGGTCCATACTATTAATACTAACTCTGCTATACATGGCTGCATTGTGCAGCTTCCTCTTCCCCAGCATATAGACGCAAATGCCATTATTGATCAAATAGTTGCCAGCAAGGATGTGGACGGATTTACTCGTGAAAATATTGGGAGTCTCTTTCTTGGAAGACCTGGACTCATGAGCTGTACTCCTGCGGGGATTATGCGACTTCTCGAACACTATAACATATCTCTAGAAGGTAAACATACCGTCGTACTCGGGCGAAGTGCCATCGTAGGACGTCCTTTGTCCCTGATGCTCATGCATGCAGGAGCTACTGTCACGCTCTGTCACTCCAAAACTCGGGAGATCGAAAAACATACAAAAGAGGCTGATATTGTGATCGTAGCAATAGGAAAGTCTAAATATCTCACTGCCGATATGATCCGCGAGGGTGCAGTTGTAATCGATGTGGGGATCAATCGGGATACTGAAGGGAAGCTCAGTGGAGATACAGACTACATAAATATTCTAAAAAAGGCTCACTGCTCCCCTGTTCCTGGCTGAGTTGGTCCTATGACGATCGCACTTCTCCTAGAAAATACCCTGAAAGCCTGCAAAAATCAGGATTAGTCTGCGTAGATATACCCTCGAATCGCATTATCATCAATAGAAATCCGCCGTACAGTCACCTCATTGATACGCCGATAGTTCATATCCTTGATGATGAGGTCATCCCCATCGATATCAACGACAATTCCAACGTGTCCGTAATACGGATTGTACCCAGAGCCAGCGAGAGAAATGATCGCACCAGGAGCGGGACGAGTCCCAGTCGGTACTCCGGCAGCCGCAGCGTTACGAAGCCAAGCGTTTGCATTTCCACGCCAAGTAACATTTTTATGCGTTGCCACATAGTAGGTACAGTTCCCCCATACAAATCCTTTTGCCTTCCCATTGTAGGCTACCAGATAGGACTCTTTACCTGGGCTCCCATTTTTAGCTTTATTTTTTGGCACTACAGCAACTATACTCTTCTTTGGGTCTTTTTTGTCTCCAGTTTTGACAGCTACAGCTCATTTTACAGCTCCCTTTTCTCATATGGCAGGAGGATTATCTCGTTTAATCTCTGCAATACGTATCGCCCCTGGGATGAGGATACTCTGATCAAGGAGAAGCTCACTATTGGCGGCTAGACGATTTTGAGAACGGATCTTCTCCTCACTCACCTTAAACTTCTCTGCTACCATCTTGACGGTCTCCCCTGCCTGTACTTTGTATGCGAGACCAGATACTGGAGGAATCTTGATGATCGCACCTGGTTTAAGGATAGAATTCTTTGAGAGGTTATTCGCCCAAATAATAGAGTTAATACTAATGTTAAACTTTTCAGCAATTGCTCCGAAGGTATCTCCCGTTTCGACAGTATAGGCTATGAGCTCATTCATCCCTGTACGATCGCGCTCAAGTGAGACAGTACCACTCGGTCGTAAGTAGCCAGATTCCTGTGAATAAAGATCTGATTCCCCTTCATTATCATCATAGGATGCAAGGATTGTACTCACATCATATTTTCCGACTGCTGTCTCACTCACTCTAGTGAGAAGTCCAAACGCTGGATAGATAGGGAGTATAACAATCAGAAGAACTGAGAGGATACGAAAGGTTGAGAGCATCTTGATGATCGCAATCTTTTGGAATACATGACTATTTCGAGCGTGACGCTCGAGACGGGCCTTGATATTCACTTTAAATTTCATGCAGAAGTTTTAGGAATAAAAAAGATCTTTGGTCTGGCTCACGCCTATCAAAGATCTCGGTTTATTATGCTATCTTACCAATCTCTATACTCGTTCTACATGCTCTAAATCCTCGGGTACGACTATATCGCTTTTTTGATTTCATCTTAAATACTGTGATCTTTTCATCTCGAAAATGCTCAACAACCTTAGCCTCAACCTTAGCTCCTTCTACAAATGGAGTACCGATATTAACGGTCTTACCATCCTCTGAAGCGGTCATGAGGATATTGAGAGCAATTTTCTTGCCTGCCTCAACATCTTGCTGATCTACTTCGATAATATCTCCGGCTTTTACCTGATATTGTTTACTTCCGATTTCAACGATTGCGATCATAGTAGAAAGATTGTATAGTTTTTTGAAATTCTTTGAAGCCGATTTTTGGCTGATTCTAAAAGGTTTGAGTTACAAACTCTCCCTTTTAAATGGTTGGGGATGAGGGATTCTTCCTCGCCTTACGGCTCAGACGCTCTCGGCCAGAAACCAAATCGTTGGTTTCTTATTCTCGCAAGCGAGAATGCCTCGTGTTCGAATCTACAAACTTTACCTTTTAAATGGTTGGGGATGAGGGATTCGAACCCCCGAATGGAGGAGTCAAAGTCCTCTGCCTTACCACTTGGCGAATCCCCAATATGGGTCTAAAGCTTGCAAATTATATAAATAACTCCAAAAAGTCAAAGTGAGATTTTAACATATAGAATTTCAGTTAAAGGATGGGGAAATTTCTCCAAAAAGAGTATTTATTGTAAAATAGCCGGGTATTTAAAAAACTTATGTCTGACCTAGAACAACCAATTACTGATATCTCAGAGATGCTATGAGGGGATAATATCTCAAGAAGGTCAGTAGGTACCCCATCTCTTGTGACTAATATTTTGAGCAATACGAAATGGCCAGAATGGCTCGACCTCAATACTCTCCCAGAGATTATAAGTCAGTCCTATACTAAGGAAGCAAGAGCGCTAGGATTTTCTTCTGAGGAGATAGAAGTATTCTCTGCGCTCGGAATGCGCTTTGTAAGAGTTTGTCAAAGTCATGAGGGCACTAAACCAAATGAGCCCAATAATCTCTGATGATTTGTAAACTCATATCAACTCGATGATGCTATATAGGAAACATCATTGCAGTGATCCATTGGATCTCTTATGAATCCCAAGATGTCCTACATTGGACTCTATCCACACAGAGGAAGTCGAGACTCATTTATCGCTACACTTCATCACGAGATTACACATCATCTTCTGGAAATAAGGTTAGCCCAAATAGCCATTAAAAAGTGAATGACTTATAGTGATCTCAGTAAAATTGATTGATCTGTAAAAACAGTAGTACATGAAGCTCTTGCGCATATAGAATGATGATTGAGTATTGTACTTGTGAACCCAATTGAGGCCTCTATTCAATCTTGAAAAGAATGGATAGAGAGTGCTGATAAAACGCCCTATAAATATGGATCGGAAATAGGAGCTATGATATACAAACAACAGATATCTATTTACAATTCACTCCAACTTGGCACTATTCAAAGTACTGAGAATAGACAACTCTTTGATAGTTGGTGTTACTGGATACGTGAAGAGCTCATCGGGGTAGTATTTGAGGCAGAGCGCATTCATCTCATTGCTAAAATACTCAATACATACGAGTTTAATACACTTGGGTTTATAGATTTTTTTAAAACCACTCTACAACCCAAGCAAATCAATTAGAGCTTTGTAGCGTAACGATTGCAGTCTATAAACCTCGCAGATTCAAATTGATCGATCCTGGCTGTACAGGAGATAGATACTGCGGATTTTTCGAGTTTGTAGCAAGTAGTGAGTCAATATAAAAAAATGTACGCGAGTCTCCTTGGGCCTTATTCATACTCCCTAGAGAGTATGGTATGAGTCAAAGAGTAGAGCAAGGATGCTTTTAATCCCATTCTTACTCAAGGGGCCAAGGTGATTGAGATTGGGCACTAAAACCTCTCGTACTCAAGAGAAACATTTCGGAATATAGACTTTTCGCTGAGAATAATAGGCCCTTTCTGAGTCTTCATAACTTCTTTTAATCTCTCAAGTACGCACTCTGAGAGATCTACGAGACCACTCGTAAACCATGGGAGCGTCGAGACAAATGCGATGTTTGATTTTTCAGCGAGTACTTGAGCTATCTCGCACATATCTCTCGCAGTATGAGTAAATCCCGGAGTGAGAAGAATAGTCGGGGCATGTATACCATGATCCAAAATATCTTTTGGAGGTCCAGATAGCATGCCAAAAGCTCGCTGCACTACATGGCTCGTAACTGGAAAAATAAATCCAGGGGAAGTTCCTGCTTTTAGGAAGGCAGTGAAAAGTCAATCACTTTGATCAAGTTTCATAAATAAACTCTATTCAAAAAATGTAAATTTTCTATTGAATCACTTTTTTTAGAGTGGTAAAATGTATCTATGAAAATATACGAATTTACTGTCTCACACCCCTGACGAACACGCGCAAGTCTCCACAGTGCACCTATTGCACTTAATAATGCTATTGTTGATCGACTCAAAAGTAGAAGTGAAACAATCTGAACAAAAACTCTCGAAGGAGTAGTAGGAGCACTTGAGAACAGAAGATGAAAAAGGGTACACGGAGTTCTTGATACAACAAGCTTAAAAGTTGGAGATCTCGTACGAATTGAGGTTGACCCAGCGAGCACTGCTGGGCGCTATACCGAGGTTTTTTTATGAGTCACGAGTGATTCTCATGGGGTACGAGCAAATATATTTTTTAGGAATACTAGAATTCCTGAAATCCTTACCACCGCCTCACATCGTTATAACAAGGGGAATTGAGAAGGAGTACCCATCCAGCATATACCTTCTCTTGCTCTTCCAGATGAGTTCTTGCTCCCAGCAAAAACCCGGAAAGCTCCTGTAGGAAAAGTCTAGAGCTCACACGAGGGCTTGAAAGCAAGACAGGTGGCCTCCATATCGAACCAGGACACATAGCGAATATTGAGGTATATAAACTTGGACTCAGTGAACGAATGAGGACATGGGTAGCTAAAGGCTGGGATAATTTTCTCGAGGCTCGTCGAGCAGAGGTGAGAGTAGTGAGGAGCGGGCGGGGTGGGAGGACAAAAAGCTAAAGAGCTTATTTTGAATCTTTATACACCCTAGTGTGATCTCCGACATCAAGGAGAAGAAATCCTCCATTCGGACGCTCTCGGATGATAATTCGTAAATTAGCAGACACAGTGAGTGACTGGATTTGAATTGGATTTTTTGAGAGTGAATGTCTGCGGAGAGACGCTTCTAATGGCTGTTGTACCAAAAGTTCGAGAGTATCGAATACTTCGAGAATCTGAGTGCGGGAAAGTAATTTTAGACCCTCTGTAAAGTTTGAAGTGCTTTCAAAAAAAGATTTACCCATGCTACCCGAGATAGTGAGCCTTCAGCGCTGTGATATCATCAAATTTCTGTGTTGGCACTGTACCTACATCTACTCACCTCGTCATCTCTTCATACTGGGCAAGTTTTTGAGGACTCATTTGAGGCTCGAGTATTAGCCCATTATTGAGCGTATTTTGAAGAGAAAGGTGCATCAAAGTAGAAAAATCTATCCCATGAGAAGCAGCAAATCCATCCGCTCGTGCCTTTATCATCTTATCAATCCGGATTGTAGTGGATACTCGGCGAGATACGACAACCTTTGATGATCAAACTGGCATAGAAAAAATAGTTACATTGTATGTCAGATAGTAACTATTTATTGATTAATTGCAAAGAATACACAATAGAATTAAAATATCCCGGACAGTGCCGGGATAGGATTCCTTTCAGAAAAAAAGTTATTGATATTTGTTTAGCGATTAGTCGCCACCTCCACCACCGCTGTCACTGCCTCCATCACCGCTGTCGCCACCACTTTCATAGTTTTCGCTCTGTGTGGGACTTGAGCTCCACCCGCTCTCACGAGTGGGGCTCACTGGCCCTGGATCGTAAACAAAGATTGGTGCACTTGCGCGGTGTGGTGCCTCATCACGAGGTACCGCCTCGTAAGCTCTGTGTTCTACCCAACCGCCAGTTGCACCCCCACCAGTAAAGTCTCCACCATTTCCAGAGAAGTATGGATTTTCAATGGACTGATCTGTACTTACATCGTAAACGGGCGCATGTGGATTTTGTTGAAGCCAATTTTCCCAGTAAAAATCGATTGCACTGTCATTGGAATGTACACCCCACTGTCCTCGAGTACGGTGTTCAGGCTGATAGTGAACATGGTATTGTTGATCGCCACTTCGTTTTTTTACAGATGTAGTGCGATCACTTGTGTCAAAGGGTACAAGCCGAGAGACTTTTTCTACTGTGAATCTTGTCTTGAAGCGATTCGCCAGACGATTGGTTAGGCTGATAACTAAATCATCGAATTCACCCAGGCCGGCATCAACCTGTGAATTGAAATTAGCGAAGCCAACTGCGTTAACAGCGATTTCACCGTACAAATCAATATCAAAGTTAACACGACCTTTTGAATCGAACTCCAAGCGGAAAACATATTCAATCACCAAGCGATCTGTCTCCTGCGTAGCACTGAGCTCTACAGAATTTTCTCGCCAAGAAGTATGAAAGAAAACTGCCTTCTTCCCCGCTTGAAGCAATTTCTCCAAATGCTTCACCAGCGCCTTTCGATCAACGGTCTGCTGAGCTGACATTGACCAAAACTTCCATATTGGACTTTTTGGAACCACAAGATCCCAATCATGCCGGATTTTTGCTTTTAGCTTCATGATTTTCTTTCTTTTGTATCTGTATTTGATCTCACGGCGTGAGGTCTGAAGTGTTTATACTTATAAAGTATATAATGTAAAGTACATTGATGCCTAAATATGACACTGACAAAGTTTTTAGTTTGAAGATAGTTTTTCAGCAAAGTTATCTGCCAGATAATTCACTATTGCAGAGCACTGTACTAAAAAATATTTTGCCTCAGAACCAAGTCCATGATCAGCTTTTCCCTCTATATTTCCATGTCTTATTCCTCCTGATTGATTAGAAAAATCATATAGTTTACCCCAAGACTCCAAAATAAATTTATCTATTAATTGCAGCTTAGCATTTTTTAAGTTTTTAATAGCTTCTCCAAGAGTATTTCCTCCTGCAATCTCTCGCAAAATACATTCTACAGCGCAAATCGACTCCTTTATAGAATTTTGATAATCAGGCTTTTCTCTGTCCGAAAAATGAGCAATAGCTTTCTCTATGTGTCATCTCACTCCAGCTAGGGGATTAGTTTTAAGAACTATATTTATAGATTCCATCTCTAGCTCTGAGGTAATACGAGTAATCTCACTGAGTATAACTCTGTAGCCTACTTTTTGTTCTGAGAAAATATCGTTGAGTCTTAGCTCTAGAGTATCTTCCTGAAGTAGATCGATTACCCATTCCAGTAAATCGAAAATCTGGTTTATTGATTTATCATCGAAATACTTTCATAAGTGACGAACGAAGGGGTCAGTCACATATCAAAAATCTTTAGGGACTTCAGTAAATTTCTTTCCTAAGAAATCAGTATACCAGGCCGTCTTGCGTCCATCATAAAATCCCAATGTACTGTTTGCAAAATCAAAGAGCTTATTTCGAGTACGAGGATCAAGATCATCTATCTGCTCTAGTCTTACTGGAGTAAACCCATTTCTTTCTGAGAATGTTGCCATTGTGTATATTTAAAAATCCCCCTACTCAAAGGGGGCCTGATGTTCTCTACTTCGTCTCCTCTACTTCTGCTTCAACCGTTCCGTCATCATTCTTTTTTGGTTCACTCGGTGGAGTGTCGGCTCAGTCTGCTGGAGCGGCTTTGGAGTAGATTTCTTGTCCGATTTTCATCATTACCCCTTGTAGCTCCTGAGTCGCGCTTTCGAGTTCAGCCTTCGTAGGATCTGCACCAGCGAGTACTTTCTTGAGTGCTTCGATTTTTTCTGTTGCCTCATCACCAAGTTTGGAGTCATACTTATCTTTGTTATCTGTTAAAGTTTTCTCTGCCTGATATACTGCTGAGTCTGCCATGTTGCGGGCCTCGATGGATTCCTTTCGGAGCTTATCAGTGTCGCGGTTTGCCTCTGCCTCCTTTACGAGTCTATCTACCTCCTTGTCATCCATACCGGTTGAGCCTTGGATTGTGAGCTTTTGCTCTTTCCCTGTTCCCTTGTCCTTACCAGTCACATGGAGCACTCCCGACGCGTCAATATCAAAAGTTACCTCGATCTGTGGCACTCCACGAGGAGCCGACGCGATCCCCGAGAGGACAAATCGTCCGAGTGACTTGTTATCCCCTGCCATCTCACGCTCTCCTTGGAGCACATGGATCTCAACACTATCCTGCCCATCCGCCGCGGTAGAATATACCTGAGACTTGGAGCTTGGGATCGTCGTATTTCGCTCGATCATGCGAGTCATGACCCCTCCAAGCGTCTCGATACCGAGTGAGAGTGGAGTAACATCGAGGAGAAGGACATCCGTCACATCTCCCTGGATAATCCCAGCCTGTATAGCCGCTCCGAGAGCAACTGCCTCGTCAGGATTGACAGTAGCGTTTGGCTTGCGACCAAAGAGCTCCTCTACTTTTTTCTGGACTGCGGGCACTCGAGTGGATCCTCCGACGAGTACGACCTCATCGATCTGAGAGATCTGGAGTCCTGAGTCCTTGATCACTTGCTTACATGGACCAACTGATCGCTCAATGAGCTCGTATGCAAGCTCCTCAAACTTCGCTCGCGTGAGCTTCATAAAGAGGTTTTTTGGTCCACTCGCATCTACCGTGATATATGGGAGATTGATATCTGTCTCGGTCACGCTTGAAAGCTCTTTTTTGGCTTTTTCTGCCTCGTCTCGTATACGCTGTACGGCCATAGGATCCTTTGTGAGGTCGACTCCCTGATCTCGTTTGAACTCGGAGACAATCCAGTCAAATATCTTTTGGTCAAAGTCGTCTCCTCCGAGGTGTGTATCCCCGTTGGTTGCGAGTACCTCAAATGTCCCCTCTGATCCGATCTCCAGAATAGAGATATCAAATGTTCCTCCTCCAAAGTCATATACTGCAATCTTCTGATCTTTTTTCTTATCAATTCCATAGGCAAGTGCTGCGGCAGTAGGCTCATTAACAATTCGTTTTACATCAAGACCCGCGATCTTTCCGGCGTTGATCGTCGCTTGGCGCTGATCATCATTAAAGTATGCAGGCACGGTAATAACTGCCTCAGTGATCTTGGTCCCGAGGAACTTTTCTGCATCTTCCTTGAGTTTTTCGAGGACTTTTGCTCCAATCTCCTCTGGACGAACATTTTTGCCTCCAAACTCGATGAGACACTCACCATTTGGTCCCTCGACTACCTTAAATGGGATAGTCTTGAGCTCGGCCGTGACTTCTGAGTATTTGCGTCCGATGAATCTCTTTGCAGAGGTAATAGTTTGTGCAGGGTTCATGACTGCCTGACGCTTTGCGGTCGTACCGACGAGCGTATCAGCACCCTTACTGGCGACGATAGATGGAGTGGTGCGTCCTCCCTCAGCGTTGGGGATGACTTTTGCTTGTCCTCCTTCCATGAAGGCGACACATGAGTTGGTGGTACCAAGGTCGATACCGATGATTTTAGACATAAAGGGTAAATTAGGATTACTTGCACCGTAGTATATAGAGTGCCATATATCCTGTCAAATATAAATTGGCACAATTTTGTATTGGGTGCTGGTTTATGAGAATTTAAAATTAATTGACAATTGTTTATTTATTGTATATTAAATTTAACTTACCTTTTATTATATGAGTCTCGCCTTACCTACCTGGGAATTCCCATGATTTAAAAGTACACCTTCCAACTCAGGGTCATCTCAAACTCACAATCTCCTACACGAAATTGATGCCCTGGCTCTAGAATATACTCTGCCTCCCATGAGCCAGTTTCTAGAAAATGGGGAATACTCGAGAGCTATTGATATAGTCTGTAACGCCACTCCTGGTCAAGAGCACACAATAAATATCGCCAAATTCGAGCTTCTCTCCCGGATCTATACTTACTTGCTGACTGAGATGAAGAGTCCTGAAATACAAAAAAGTATTATCAAGCGCACTTTAAAAGCCTTAAAAGATCTACTCCCGAATCTTCGTGAAAGTAAACATGATACACTCGCTGAAATAGAGAAGATTGCAATCTTGCAGGCAGAAAAATTATCATCCGAGATAGAAGCGTCAATAGACACCTGAAATGATTACGATACGTGGTCGGGATCAGTAAGACTCTTTGAATTTATAAATAGCTACTTCTACAATAGCCCAATAAAAATCTTCTCAATCCAAGAAAAAACCCTTAAAAGAGTTGTTGATACCTTTGGAGATAAGTATCTAAATTCTGGAGGATATCTTCCTCTTAAACAAGGTCTATCAAATGACCAGTATGCATGAGTAATCTTTCTCATAGAGACCTATAAGAAACAAGTAATTGATAAAAAATCACCATGAATACTTTAGGACAAATTGATGATTCTCTTTCAAAAAGAGGAGATTTTTGAAACTCTAGCATATTTCATTCACAATGAGGAGGATGATTTATCGATACTGAAACTTGAGAAGGGAGTATTTTTCCTTTAGTCGAATACCCAGAAGTGTTGGTAAATTGAATATCTATCTCTTACTCCATTCGTCAGAAAGTATTTGAGGGGCAATTTATAGAGGCAGTATCGGCAATTACAGATTCAAAATGGACATGAGTAAGTATGATACAAGTTCTCTGAGAGATTTATCGCATCATTTCATGAACACCGGGGAGTACTCCGGAATTTTCAGTGAAAAAAGCAGTGTATGCAACAGAATCAAAAATTGCAAAAATCGCACGATACGCTCAAATGCCAGTAAGTAATATACTTAATATCTGACAAAATTCTCGATGAGTACAAAATAATATTACGTCGACATTACAAGATATAGATACTGCAAAGGGATTAATACAACTTGAAATACAAAGGCAAACTCAGATACTTCTTGGTATTCTCATAAGGTCTCCAAGCCTAGACGGCGCACTTATGCTCTACAAAATAATTTTTGTATGGAGTGAAGAACTCCCATTAGAGTTATTTACAGCGGAAATAGACTGACTGAAAAACTTTTTAATGTCTCACAAGTGAATGAGTCTTTCAAATGAGGCTAGCAACTTTAGAAAAGCCACTTTTGATGCAATGATGAAAAACTCTTTACTATTTCAAGAGTAGTAAAGACTTGATACTTTAATACCACTAAAACATATTAGTCAATATATTATTGACACTACACAATAGTAGTTATTATCTAGTTAATAAACACCTATATATATTTACTTCTCATACATGAATGTTCACGATATTCCAGACGATTTTGCGAAGAATCCAGAAATATTTTCACTCGATATTCGAGAGGAGTGGAAACCAATAGTATCTCTCTATCCAATGATAGATTCTAATCAAATAGGCAGTACAAAAATTCCAGTAGTACCTTCAGTTTTTCCAATTGAAGATAACTTTTATATATTCTTTCGTAAAGGGAAATGGACACTTCTCCCTCTTGGTAATAAGAGGGTAAGTATCGTTGGTGTAGGGCCAGATGGTCGAGAGATATGTTACTACTGAGATGATAATAACTTATGAAGAACTCGTGCGCTTGAATTTGGATATAGAAATACTAATGGAACATGGGTTACTCCCCCAAAGAATGAATCTATATATTTCATGACTGATAAAGTTTCAGCAGAAATGGAGGTAAAAGTAAAATTCCCAAGAAATAGATTTTGAATACTCCTTTCAAATGGAGAATGGTTTCAAGATCCTCGAACTAAAAGTGAATCTTTTTATGATGTAATACTTATTGAGGGGCAGTTCTTTTATAAGGTAAACTGATCTTCTCCAGTTGAATCAATCTCAAGAGTACTTTGAAGGGTTGTAAAATCTGCATCTGTAACGAGCTTAGTAAAGGATTCATTAAGTGAAGCATTATCCGCCACCAGACTCTAAAAAGTCTCAGTCACATGCTTGAGGAGTATTCTTCTATCCTCAGGAAACTTGATATTTTCACAGTAAGAGACAATCTTCTCAAAAATACAGTACGGGTTATTCGATCGAAAGAAAAATCCATTCCCCTCAAACTTCATCGGATTGAAGTCTGAGAGTACTCCTGCAAATACACTCCGATCAGAAGTAATAGGTACTACTCATGCTCGCATACACGCCGCAAGATCGAGTCCATCTGACTCCCCATCATAGATCACACAATCAAATCCATAAAGCTCATTGGCGGTAATCTGAGACTTGTACCCCGCATATCTCCGAGCATCTCCTACGGACTCTCCGACTATTACATTACCGATCCCGATGGCTGAGAGACCAGCGAGGATAAACTCTCGGGTCGTAATATCCTCAATGTGCACATACGCGAGTATCGCAAGAGACTTTGGGATGGCGAGCTCCTCTTTGAGGGCTGATTTGGCGGTATCTTTGATCTTGCGGATTTCTGCGAGATCCATTTTGCCCGAGAGAGAGTTCATATTGGTTTGTATATTTGTATGACTTAGTTATCGTACCACACGAAAAGAGGGCGAGCAAAAACTCGATCTTGACGAATCTATCTCACGACTCATGCACAAAAACTTTTGGCGCGATCTCGCAGCAAAATGACCTATCGTAGCGCTCGCACCAATGGATGGATATTGTGATAGTGCATACCGTCAGATCAACAAGATGGTTGCTCCAAATATCATCCCTTTTTCAGAGTTTTATAGTGCGGATGGTCTCATCCATTCTCGTGATCTCGCCGCTCGGGTCCTCCCACATGCTGAGATCGAGAAGCCTCTCATCATCCAGATATTTGGGAAAGATCCCGAGAAATTTAGACAAGCGGCTATCCTTATCGAGTCGTATGGAGTTTCTGGGATCGATATAAATATGGGGTGTCCCGCTAAAAAGGTCGTCTCGAGTGGTCATGGGTCAGGACTCATGATCAATCGTGACACCGCCTATCGCATCGTCGAGGAAATGGCAAAAGCCGTCAAAATCCCGATATCCGTCAAAACCCGTCTCGGCTGGGAAAACCACGATCTCCTTATTGAGTTTGCAAAATGACTCGAGAATGCTGGCGCAAATCTCCTCAGTATCCATGGTCGCACCTATAAACAAGCTTTTACAGGGCGAGCAGACTTTACGGGTACCTACGCGCTCAAGCAGGCGGTAAAGATCCCCGTGATCTGTAATGGTGATATAATGAGCTACCGAGAGTGAATGAGCAAGATCATCCACCCTCGTAATCGTGATACGACGATCTTTGCGCGAGACCCCGAGACCCGATCAGCTGTCGAGAGTGCGCTCGATCTCGATGGATTTATGATCGGACGCGGATCATATGGGAATCCTTGGTGTTTTCTCCCGGATGGACGGCGACCTGTTCTCGAGGAGATACTCGCAACTATGGAGATCCACGCGCGACTCTGTATAGAGACCAAGTGAGCAAAGTGAGCCCTCGAGATCCGTAAGCACTTGGTACAGTACCTCCATGGATTCCCAGGAGTAAAGGACTATCGTACTCGCCTCGTACATACAGAAACTCTCGCAGATGTCCTCTCGGTCACTGCCGATATACGAGTAGTACACGCGGGTCTTCTCAATAAAGTAATCTCTGACGACTCAGAGATGAGTCTCATGGAGGCATGGGATCAGTGTAGTGGCTAAGATCATCGTGTTTTATATTGAAACATACGTTGAGGATTCTCCAAGCTTGCATCTCTCTCCCCTTCTGTATACTCTAGCTTTAAAATTCACTCATGTCCGATCGCCTCACCCGCAAAGAATTCGCCAATCAAGCCGAGGAATATATCCGCAAGCTCAATGAGATCGCAGAGAGCAATGGTCTCTCGGTGATCACGGCATTTTATATCGAAGGTACTGAAACGGAGCCGAGCGACTGTATCATCGACTGGCGGAATATGAGCCTCGATGAAAACCTCTACGCGATGGGGAGATTTATGCAGGATATCATGAATAGTTATGATGAGGATGGACTCCTCCCTCCTGACGGGGCTCATTTTGGAGAATTTGGGCCATGAGCAGGTCCTACCTCAGGATCAAGCTCTGGACCAACCAAGAGATTCCCAGAGGGGCCAAGAGATAGTCGAATGCCCTAGTATGACAGAGGTCATCACCATATTTGGTCCAACTGCAAGTGGGAAAAGTCGCCTAGCAGTCGAGACTGCTCTGGCTCAAAACGGGGAGATTATCTCAGTAGATTCAAGACAGGTCTACCGTGAGCTCAGCATCGGGACTGGTAAGATCACTGAGATAGAGATACAATGAGTACCGCATCATGGACTCGATCTCGTGAGTATCACCGAGGTATACAGTGCTCGAGACTTTGCCCAGTATGCTCGTAAAAAGATCGCGGAGATCGAGTCTCGTGGCAAACTCCCGATCCTCTGTGGTGGGACAGGACTCTACATGGATAGTGTCCTCTATGATCTTGAGGTGCCGAGTTTTGAGAGTAATCCTGAGTTCCAGGCTGAGCTCGAGTCGTACCGACTCTCGCAGGGCAATCTCGCTCTCTGGGAGAGATTTGCAAAACTCGACCCTGAGTATGCTCGCGAGATACACCCCAATAGCTACCCATATGTGATGCGTGGTCTTGAGGTATTTGTCCGTACTGGCCGATCAAAACAGGAGTTCAAGTCTGTACGAACTCCGAGATATGAAGTCACTTCGCTCTCTCCTCCACCACTCACCCGAGATGAGCTCTATGCTCGTATCGGTGCACGAGTACAGGAGATGTTTGCAAATGGTTGGATAGAAGAAGTTGAGGAGCTTTTGTGCAAAGGGTACAGTAAAGAGGCCCCAGGATTTAACTCCATCGGATACCGAGAAGTGATAGAGCACCTTGAGGGATCACTCAGTCGGGATGAGCTTATAGCACGAGTCAGTCAGCTCACCCGAAATTATGCGAAGAGACAGATTACTTGGGGGAGACGAACAATCAACTCACTATAGAGTTTACATATAATTGACGCGCTCTACACTACACTCCGACCCTCTCCCGAAACCTCGTAAACTCCCTTGAGAGTACTGTAGGATCAACATGAGAATTGAGAGTACCGAGCCAAGCATGTTTGCCGTCAAACTTTGATTCAAAGTGGCAGTCACTCCCGAAAGTGAGGAGTATATCCGTTTCACGACGGATTTTTTGGTAGAGAGTTACCCATTCTGGTGGAGCACTCGCGTGGATCTCGAGAGCATTAATCTCGCGAGTTTCGATGAGTGCACGAGCTCGAGACTCAAACTCCTGCATCCCGAGCTTTTCGTAGTTGAGATGCGAGTGAGCGATCGAGCAAATCGCCCCCTCCTCTCGGATGAGTCTCGCAGTCTCTCGAGTCGTCGGCTCATACTCGGGTACACTGACCGCTCCAAATGGTGTCTCTCCTGTATCCTTGAGGCATCACCTCAAAAAGTATCCCATCTCATAGTCTCGCCCCGTGAGCTCTTTGAGGATACGAGTACTCAGTGCACGACGAGCAGCAAACTCTGGCTCATCTGCAAATAAGTACTTTGTGATGTGCCCATTCCCAACATTGTGGAGATTGAGACCACGAGACTGCCAATACCCGAGAAAATCTCCACTCTCAATATCAAACCCGAGTCCTGCAAGCTTGGTAATCTGGGCTTCAACCTTTGATCTACGACCAGCACAGATACTATCAAGGAGGCTGTCGACCCTCAGAGTAAAGTGCTTTGCGTAGGTGGTCACATGGATGGAGAGTGGGGTACTCGAGAGCTTTTCTCGGACAGAGAGCTCAAACGCTGGGATAGCCTCTATCCCCTGTGACTGAGCAGCACTCACCATCTCTCGATCGATGAGATCATGGTTTGTACAGGCGATAAAAGTAAGTTTTTGCCTGAGCGCCTCTGCGAGAGCTTGGGCAGGAGTGTAGAGCCCGTCAGACTTGGTTGTGTGAAAGTGGCAATCAAATCGTGGAGCAAGAGCGGTCATAGGATAGGGGATAAGGATGCCTATCCAAGGTATCCCCCTCTCTGGCTTCATCGATAGAGATCATGCAAAAATAACACACTCTCTATGAGAGAGACGATTATTTGTTTTAAATACTCGTTTACACGCATATACTTTATATGTAACAACTTTGTATCATATGATAATATCTCCTGAACACTCTACGCTCCTGAGTCATCTCGGACTTCACCCTCAGGGCGTAATCCTCTACATCGATCTCCTCGAGCATCAGAGCTCACCCATCCACACAATGAGTACCCGAACTGGACTTGAGCGGACGATCATATATCGCCGTCTCCCTGAACTCCTGGATCGAGGACTCATCACCCGTGAGATTCACGGCAAGAGATACTGGTATCGTGCCAATAGTCCCGAGCTCCTCGCAGGCCTCCTTACTGATATGAGCCAGAACCTCGAATGAGCTATCTCCAAACTCACCCTCGTGTATGAATCCACTCGCTCAGGAGCTCTCCCCATCATCCGAGTAGATCATGGAGTGGCGGCGATCGATAGAGTTTATGAGGAGTGTGCTCGACTCCTCCCAAATGGGGGTACTTACTATCGGTATAGCTCACGCACGGGTCCGAGTAACACCTACAAAAGTCACAAAAAGTACAAGCTCCTGCGTGAGAGTAAAAAACTCCAACGCCTCGTCATTACCAACCAGGAGCTCTTTCACCTCGCTAAAAGTGCTCCAGGGAGGGAAACGCTGGGATTCCCTCCAGAATTTCCATTCAAACAGAATTTCCAAAAGATTATCTATGCCAATCGTGTCGCAATCATAGATCTCGAAAGCCTCGCTGTGTGTACGATCGAGTCCGCTATGATGGCATCATTTGAAACTGCGATATTTAAAAGCCTCTTTGCGTACATACGGGCAGACCGTGGGAGTAAGATATAACCCGGCTTGCGAAAGCCTCATTTTACACTAATCTCTGCCCATGCGCGTATCTCCCTATATCACTCTGCTCTCTATCATCCTGAGTTGCTCGGGAGTGTCAGCTCTCCTCCTCTACCTCTATCTCGACCCTGAAAAAAATCTCACGGTCGCCTACGCCACTATGGGACTCGCTCTCGGGCTCGCAGTAGCCTCATTCATGAGTCTCTTACTCTACTTTTTTAAGCGTGTTTATTATCGAGGAATTGTCTCCTCAGTAACCCTGCACGCATCAGTCCGTCAAGGATTTCTCATCGCTTGAGGATGTATAGGGCTCGTAGTGTTTTATAAGCTCGGGATACTCAATCTCCGGACGGGAGGACTCCTCTTTTTTATTATCTTCCTGTTTGAGCTGATGATCCAGAGTATAGTGGAGGAGAGTTAGGCTCTATGAGGAGTGAAGAGAGGATTATCTGCAGGTTTTGGAGGGAATGGGTTTTTAAAACCCCTCTTTCGAAACACAGGAAACGAGCCAACTTTCGATAGAAATATGTTTCTTGTATCGACAGAATTTGAAAAGTTATATCCTCATCCAGTAGGCTTATATCTATCTAGAACTCATTGCGAGATGATAACTGTACATAATCAAAAAACAGAAGCTATTTTTATACCTGGAATAGATTCTGAACTGTCACGAATATCGGTATAAAAATGATCGGGTACAGAAAACGTACAAAATCCACTGTTCGGATCTTCCATATGAGGCAATACATATGAATAATCCTCAACACTGTAGAGAATAGTTGGACTGAAATTTGATAAAACTGCTAACAATCAACGAAAATTCACTATTCCCATTCACATAAAACTTGAGATAGCACGATCTTGTCAGTCAATATCTAGGGATTGGATACTTGATCTTTGTAAAAAGATTTTTTGTCAAATTGATAGATTATCTAGAGCTCTCATATAACTATCATGGAAATGTAAAATAGCCTGGATACGAACACCATTTACAAAACTTTGGAGTTCGAGAGATGTAGCTTTTTCAAGAATAGCATTCACTCGATCTGGAAAGAGTTTTCTCGCTACTGTAGTACCGAGCTCAGCTCAACTTTTATATACCTCAGCACACAGAGTATTAAAGGCGAGTTTAGAAATTCATGGATTTATATTTATATCATGGATGAGTAGATCAAGTGCTTGAGATTTTGCTATCATTTCTTTTATTTCTTTGGGGGGAGCAATGGTAATTTTCATTATTTTTTTATACCTTTTTCATACTATCTGTCAATTTAAAAATTTGAAATATAGCCTTCAATATCAAACTCTTCCATCATCTCACTATTACTCAAATAGAGTGGATGATGCGGGTGACCCGCCTTGGAGAATGGGCCGATACGATACCAGTGACAGTCGTGCCTCCGAGACACTTCGTAAATATCTCGCAAACATGGTAATAAATAGGGTCGTTTGTGGATGAGAGTACCCCAGGCAGCAAGTATCTTTTTGGTAGGATTGAGAGTAAAATATTGATCTATGTGGAGGAGATTTTGAGCATGGAGCTCTGGGTCAAGCTCCTGGTGCATATCATCAGGATTCGTCGCTCTCTGTGGATAAACATTAAGCATCATAAAAGCATCAAATCCATGGCGATGTGCGATACGCTCGACAGACTTGACGGTGTTGTCGAGACTCCCCGGCGCGGCAGTACTCGGATTGATCCCAAAACAAAAAAGTCTGTCCTCTCCAGCGGGGCCGAGAGTGTAGCGAGCAGAGTTATCCGTATTGTGGTCGTATATCCAGGTCATGTGGCTAGAGTGATCCTCGAAGATACCGCTCTCCGAGCGGAGTGATCTGTCGTCCTCTGGGAGTACGCTCAAGATAACCCACCTTGAGGAGATATGGCTCGACGACTTCTTCAATGGTTGATTCCTCCTCACCAACTATAGACGCAAGCGTCCCGAGTCCTACAGCTTTACCGGCAAACTGTGTTGCGAGTATCTCGAGGAGCTTGCGATCGAGTCCATCGAGTCCCGCATCATCGATCCCGAGATCCTCAAATATCGCCACTACCTGAGAGACAACTGCGATATCACGCCCAACTGTCCCATAGTCTCGCAATATCTTGACATAACGGTTGGCGATCCGAGGAGTTCCTCGTGCCTTACGGGCCACCATCCCTGCTACCTCACTCGTCATCTGGTACCCGAAAATCCCCGAGGACCTCGTCGCTATCCGCTCGAGCTCGTCGTATTCATAAAAATCAAGCTTCAAAATATTTCAAAATCGATCTCGCAGTGGCCCAGTGAGCTTGGAGAGCTTGGTAGTTGCGCCGATGAGGGTAAATTTTGGGATATCCATCTTTACGCTCGTTGCTCCTGCTCCTGAGCCAATCATGATATCAATCACAAAATCTTCCATCGCCCCATAGAGAATCTCCTCAATATTTGGCTTGAGACGATGAATCTCATCAATAAAGAGAATATCTCCCGACTTCAGACTCGTGAGGAGAGACACAATATCCGCTTGCTTTTCGATCGCTGGACCACTACTCGACCGCAGAGTCGCACTCATCTCATGGGCGATGATCTGCGAAATAGTCGTCTTGCCGAGTCCTGGTGGACCGTAGAAAAGGAGATGCTCGAGAGTCTCCTTGCGTATGCGCGCTGAGTCGATCGCAATACGAAGGTGTTTTTTGATCTGAGACTGCCCGATATACTCATCGAGACTCGCTGGACGCAGTGCTACCTCCTCGCGCTCTTCACGCTCATGAGCACCCCCTTGTACGAGAGGGCTTGCAGAGCTCTTGGGGGCTATAGTCTCAGTGATTTTACTCGGTTGGATCGCCATATATTGAGAGTATATGGGGAAGTGGGCTTTTGGGAACTTTTAAAACGCACAATTTTTCTTGCAATTCGCGGGATTTCTGTATGATACGCG
>JAYWGH010000042.1:0-23200 GCA_043778375.1 bacterium | reverse complement strand
TAACTATTGGACGAAGCCCAATAGTTATCATCAACAAGATCGACAAGCCAACTGCAAGACCTGCAGAGGTTGTAGATATGCTCTTTGATCTCTTTGTACAGCTCGGTGCTTCAGACGAGCAACTTGATTTCCCAATTGTGTACGCAATTGCTCGTGAGGGAGTAGCCGTCAAAAATCTCTCCGATGAAAAAAAAGATATCTCTCCAATATTTGACACAATTCTTGAGCATGTAGCTGCGGCGTCAAATGACCTTTCAAAGCCATTTCGAATGCAAATTGCAAATCTTGCTTATGACAATTACCTCGGGCGACTTGGTATCGGACGAGTATATGAAGGAACAGTACGAGCAGGGCAGTCGGTTACTATCCTCGGAAACGATGGAGCAAAACGAACTGGAAAAATTGCAAAGTGTTTTACCTCACTTGGTCTCAAGAGAAATGAAGTAGACGCGGCAGAAGCAGGTGATATTGTAACTATTGCTGGTATTGCTGATATATACGTAGGAGAGACGGTTTCAAGTGTTACTGACTTTGAAGCCATGCCACCGATTACGATCGATGAGCCAACACTCAAGATGGAGTTCAGAGTAAATGACTCACCATTTGCCGGTCGTGAAGGGAAATACGTTACTTCTCGTAATATTCGAGAGCGTCTCGAGAAAGAGCTCGAGATGAACGTAGGGCTCAAGGTAGATTTTGAGAACTCAGATGGGAATGGCTATAACGTATCAGGTCGAGGGGAGCTCCACCTCTCAGTACTCATAGAGTCTATGAGGCGTGAGTCATTTGAGCTCTCAGTCGGGTGTCCACAGGTAATATTTCATGAAGAAAATGGAAAGAAGCTTGAGCCAATCGAGCAGGTTACAGTATTTGTCCCCGAGTCCGATGCTGGATCTATCATTGAGGCGCTCGGAAAACGAAAGGGACTCATTAAGAACATGGATACGAAGAATGGGATTACAAATCTTGAGTTCGAGGTACCAACTCGAGGACTTCTCGGATTTCGATCTCAGTTTGTAACGCAGACAAAGGGGGAGGGTATCATGTACTCAGCATTCTCTCACTATGATGAGTTTAAGGGCGCTATTGATAAGCGCGAGGTAGGGTCAATGATCTCAGGATTTCCTGGAAACGCTATGGCCTACTCCCTCTGGAAACTCGAAGAGCGAGGTCCAATATTTATTGACCCTCAAACTGAAGTCTACGAAGGAATGGTTATCGGAGAGCATCTCAAAGGAGGCGACCTCGTAGTAAATCCTACAAAAAACAAGCAGCTCACAAATATGCGAGCATCTGGTACAGATGAAGCAGTTCGTCTCACGCCACCACGCAAGTTTTCACTTGAAGAAGCTCTTGACTACATCTCTACCGAGGAATATGTAGAAGTAACAACAAGTACTGTCCGAATTCGTAAAAAATATCTCACAGAAGCTGACAGAAAGCGCGGAGGGAAATAAGAACTTTTGACAAAAAAAGAGAGAACCCTATCATCCAATTTTAAATAATAATTCATTCTATGATCGTATACGCGATTAAAACCTCTACGGAGTCAAACGAGAAGCTCATTCTCAGGTATAAAAAAATGTTTTTTCAGACTCGTACAGCCAACAAGCTCAAGGCAGAAGCACAGCATGTACGTAAAGTAAGTCGTCGAAAAATTCGTGAGAAGGCAATTATCAAGTCTTTTTATCGAGAAAGTGGAAAACAGAAGGCGTTTTAAATAAATAAAAAGTGAAAACGAGTCCATAAGGGCTCGTTTTTTTGACCCCATTAAAAATATACGATAGGCTAAGATTAGATTCAACTTATGCAACTAATACAAATACAAACGACTTCCGATATACTTGCTGAGCTTACAGAGATTGAATCTCGTATTATGCCAGTTGTACAAGAGAGTAATACAAACTCAGAAAGTGCCGACCCTCTAGCGAGTGTAGAGCTTATGAATAGTATAATACCGGCAGTCTCAAAAAGTAAAGGAACAGTTTTTGGACACTTAAAATTCATCCTCCACTATATTGCGGTGTCCTCGATAGTGTTTGGAATACTTCTGGTTGGCACAAATTACTCTGCGTACTCAACAATCGCGAAGAACTATCTCAACCCAGAGAGCCTTGAAACTACCTCCGGACAGATCGCAGCGACATTAAATGCCTCTAAGATCTCAGTATTTGCCAATGCAGAGAGTACACTCTCAACCGAAGAGCAGAAAGTGAAAGCAAGTGAAATTAAAGCTCAGCTAAACGCAGAAAATGTAGTAATTTCGGAGGATCCATTTTCTATGCAGCAACTCATCCCACGTAAACCAGTCATTACTGCTAACTTTACGATTACTCCCTACGAAAATAGGCTCATTATACCAAAAATTGGGAAGAATATTCCTCTCGTTGATGTACCAAATATCAGTACTTTCGACTTTGACCACATGGAAAATATTTTCATGCAAGAGCTCGAAAAATGAGTTGTTCGGTATCCTGGGACAGCACTCCCTGGAGAGAAGGGGAATGCATTTATCTTTGGACATTCTTCTAATTATCCATGGGTAAAGGGTGAATACAACGAGGTATTTGCCCTTCTCGATGAGCTCGACTACGGGGATCAGATCATCGTATATTACAACCAAAATAAGTTTGTCTACACCATCCGCGAGAAAAAGATTGTACACCCTGGAGATGTTAAAGCACTCGAGCGACATGATGATAAGGCAGAGATTTCGCTCATGACTTGTTGGCCAATAGGTACAACCCTCAAACGTATGCTCGTATTTGCGGAACTTACTCCACAATAATATGGAACTTACTCCCCTCGTATATCAGTATAATACTGTTATTCTCACTCAATCTATGAGACTTGATCAGTTGGTCAGTTTAGGACTTCTTATTTGAGGAGTAGCAATACTCATGGCACTTCCTCATATCTATGTATGGCGAGAAATGAGAAAAGCGAAGATTGACAAAGAGAGTAAAAAACTCGCTATTGGAGATCTCATTAAAATGAAGGAAATACAAGGCGAGATTGAGCGAGACATGCGAGAAGCACTTATTCGCTCTGAGCTCCGGTCCAAGGAGGAAGTTCAATGAAAAACTTCTGGAGCCTAGGCTGGAAGGCTTGTAGGCTATCAAAAAATGGTATCCATCCGTCATACAGACCTCGTGCAAGAGCTCTTGGATTCGCATGAGACTGTGAGAGAAATCTCGTAATCAAATCTGAGGCTCAATGCTCCGGTAAAATAATACGACTCACGAGCCCATCATTGAGTGCCGCAATGAGTGCTCTTGTCTCTCCTGACTTGGTTGATAAAGAAGCTCCGTAAATCAAATCCCGCATATTCACACCGAGAGAGAGTAAACTTGTAGAGAGATCGATCTCATAGCAGTTCTTTCTCGTGTTATAGTTTCCCACACCTCTATAGTAGGCTCTTACTAATTCGAGAAGTGGCTTTGTATAAATACAATCGATAAAAAGTCTCTCAGATCAAGTCAGAGAGAGTGCACTAATATGACAAGATATATCGGATTCATAAAAAGCGCGTGCATCAGTTAAATTTCACTGTGGAATATACAGCTTGTTACATATATACGCTCGATACTCAAATCCTAAGGGCCCTTCGAGCTCAATAATACGCTCACTTTCTACTCTATGCATAGCTCCCGTGATGATACTTTGATCAGCGCTCAATAGCTATAGAACGATAGACTTGCTCGAGTAAAACAAGGAGTGCAAGTGAATGAGGTAGAGTCATGGGCGAGAGGGAAATACTTCGCAAGAAGTATGGCGCCAAAATGGCAGTATCAACCCCATATGCTCCACCAATCAAAAAAACTACAGGGGTAGCAGAAACTTGAAGCTCTTGAATATACTCAGATAGAGCCTCTGTAGAGAGAGTCTTTGCAACAATATCAAGGTAGATAACTCGAGTCTTTGCTTTCTTTAGAATAGCGGATATCCTTTCCGATTCAGTGCGAACAATGAAATCTGGATCCTTGTGCTTGGTCGGTACAATGAGTTCAAGCTCAACGTCTCCCCGTAAACGAGTGACAAATTCACGGATTGGTCCTTCAAAATGTCCGAAAGAGTCAGTTACTGCAAATATTTTCATGCCCCGATAGTACGCGAGCTCCTGAAAACACAAAGAGATTTTGACACTCCTGAGTCTTTCTATACAATGCGCCCACTTGCCACTTTAGCTCAGCTGGTAGAGCAACGGTCTTGTAAACCGTAGGTCGTCGGTTCGAATCCGACAAGTGGCTCCATTACAAAAAACTTGCAGGAAACTGCATTACGGGTCGGTTCCAGAGTGGTCAAATGGGGAGGACTGTAAATCCTTTGGCTTCGCCTTCGTAGGTTCGATCCCTACCCGGCCCACCATATTACATATAAATTCTGCCCGGATGGTGGAATGGTAGACACGACGGTCTTAGAAGCCGTTGCCGCAAGGTGTGAGAGTTCAAGTCTCTCTTCGGGCACCAAAAGATATATTACGAGAGTTCCCATCTGGTGATTCTCGCAATTTCTCTCGAAATTAGCTATCCCGGCGTCACCGTATCAAGCGGGCGCGATCACATCTTTCTCTTATGAAAAAAGATATTCACCCAAATTTCCACACAATCAAGGTTTCTTGCTCATGTGGAAATACCTTTGAGACAAAAAGCTCTATCAAGGGCGATGAGCTCAAGGTTGAGTCTTGCATGAAATGTCACCCATTCTATACTGGGGAAAAGCGTCTCCTCAAGACATCAAGCGTCGACAAATTCTACGCTCGTCAGAAAAAAGTCGCAGAACTCAACAAACAATAAAAAATCTCCCGAAAGGGAGTTTTTTTATGCCTTAGCGAGCGATTAGCGAGCTGCAAAGAAGAAGTTGAAGAGAATATAGCTCGTAACGAGTAAAAGCACTCCTATGATGATATAAATGAGGATATTCTTCGCTTTTTTCACCTTCTCTTCATCGCCCCCAGACGTGAGTACGAGAAATCCCGCATAAATGATCAATATCACAATCACGAGTGCGAGAAATCCATTGATGTAATTGACTATGGTTGTGAAAATAGTGATAGTCCCAGAAATTTGTGGATCCTTTATACGACATATGCTAAAGAGGAGTGGGGTGTCGCACTTTGCTTCTCCGTAAATAGATTTCACAAGAACACCGGGGAGCTTCATGACCAAAAACCCAATCAGGGCGTAAATAATCGTTCTTTTACCAGCTTTGACAGCCTCCTCATCACCGGCTGCTAGTACGATCTTATAGAATGCAAAGATCGCCATAGCTATGAATGCAAATGAGGCGAGTATCGAAAGTATATGAACAAACGGGTAAATAAGCTTATCAGCAAAGAGCATTGCCGTAAACCCTGTAACGTTGCGGTTAAAGAGTGTATCTACCGCGATAAAGGCAGATTGCATAACTACGATCCCTATCGTTGTCCAGAGGATAGTCGTTCGCCACTTTTTGACGTCATCATCGCCTCAAGCAGATAGGAGCATCCTCATTACTGCGAGGACTAAATAAACTATCGCAACAAATATAAACACATTTTTGAGATCACGTGCAATATTCACAAGGAGTGCAAAGGCTCCCCTTTCGCCCGTGTTACTCCCCCGGAAATATGTAAAAGTATTCCCAAAAGTACCGATCATAGAGCTCTCTACTGAAGTTACAAATGAGGCTGAATAATCTTCGCGATTCGATCACGAGTTTCTCCCGTTTTGAAGATCGAGATCAACTCGTGATCCAGTAGGAGTAAAAATCTGATCTGCAAATACTCCGGATGTACCGAGGCAGGCAAATCCGAGAATACATAGAAGCGTTAGTTTTTTGAGGGAGCTCATAATTTAATTAGGGAGTATACCAAGACGTGCCTCGATCTCCATGTCGACATACTCTTTCTTTCGCCCATACATCTTTCGAGAGTATTCCTTGATGATCTTCGCCACTTCAGGATTTCTAAAGCTATTGTCCCAGATGGTTTTGAGGTCAAACGGACGAGTCGTAGCATTATCGATATTCAGTTTACAATAGGTTGTAAAGTTTGCAATTCCGATGATATCCTGCTGCGAGAGAAGTGGAGCATATTCTTTCTCTAGGTATTCAGCGTCATCAGCTCCTACCTTAAAACTCATAATCGTCCCAGCATTTCCAAATACTGCATCCTTAATAGATGGTTTACCATCTTTGTTCTGAGTCCCACCGATCTGTGCAATAAACTGATGCGCCATGATGAGAGCCAGGTGGTACTTGCGGGCTTCCGAGAGAATTTCCCCAAAGGTATCCGTCGCGAAGTTCTGAAACTCATCCACATAGAGGAAAAAATCCTTACGCTGATCCTCAGGAGTATCAGCCCGACTCATAGCAGCCATATTGATCTTGGAGACAAATATGAGACCAAGGAGCTGGGCGTTCAGGTCTCCGATCATACCCTTTGAGAGATTGACCATAAGAACCTTTTTATCGTCCATCACACGACGGAGATTGAAAGCTGATTTTGGTTGACCAATAATGTTACGAATCGTAGTATTCGTGATAAATGGTCAAAACTTTGAACTAAAGTACGGAATCATCTCTTGCTTTTCACGATCACCCGTCGAGGCGTATTCATGCTCCCAGAAGGATTTTACCACCGGATTTTTGACCTTTGAAGTCTTGTACTTCATGAACGCATCATCGGTAAAAAGTCGTGGCACGTCGATCAGGGTGCCTCCCTCGTCGTCATCATCCATCAGAGTCAAACACCCGTTTCGGAAGTAATGCTGGATACGCGGACCAAAGATTTCCTCATTAAAAATCTTGATGAATATAGAAGTCGCGTCCATAGCCGCACGATCTTTCTCAACTGCACGCAATGCTGGATCAGTGGCTATTACCTCGAGCATATTGAGTCCCATTGGTCGCTCAAAGTCCCCTGGATTAAATATAATAACATCCTTCGCTCGCTCCTTAGGAGTATAAGCAATAATATCCTCGACAAGGTCACCGTGTGGATCAATCACCGCGAGTCCATCCCCATTCCAGAGATCTTGGCGGGCCAGATACGATAGAAATACTGATTTACCACCTCCTGATTTCCCAATCACATAGTGATGTCGTCCTCGGTCCTTTCGAGTAAAATATACAGGTGTCTTTATATTACGATATTCATTCCATCCCATGAGTACACCATCTGTATATAGTGGAAATCCCCCCAGTGTTCTTGGTACTACCATAACAACTGGATTTTTACCAGGATCAATAGCTCGTCCCCGCTCATCTCCTTCTTGGTGCACAGGATGGACGATACCATCGATACCAATAAAATTTCTCTGCTCATCTCGCTCGATTACTTTGTTCTTATCGACTCGTAAGAGCGTACCATCTTCAGTAAATACATTGTGCGCTGCGTCTCTCTTGTAATCTGAAAGTTCAAGAGAATTTTTGAGTGTCTTGAGATTATGTGGTGGAGCAAGCATCTTGTAGTCAAGCCACTTGATAATGGGAGATTTATTGTAAGTAATGTCTGGAAAATGAAAGAGGGTTGAAAGCTCATCTACACTAAAAATCGATTTGGACTGGAGAAATCCAATCATCCGAAAACGAAAGGCAAAGTATCGAATCGGAGTAATAATCCAGGCAAAAAGATCTTCCCATTGAGGATTATCGAGCTTATTGTTATATTCATCTGTATACATCGATACACACCCCACCACCGTTTCGAGTGCATTTTTTGTGCTCACTGGATCATCTGAGGATACAAGGAGTCGAATAGATGAGAGAAATGCTGGCTGTCCTGCCGACTCACCTACGGCTTTGTGCGACTCTTGCTCAGCTTGATTAAAAATCTTGTAAGAGTCTCCGCTCGAGGCTCCAGGAGCACCAGTCGCATCAGATGAACCGGAAGTTGAGAAAAAATTCACAAGCCATGAGAGGAAAGTAAAAGGAGCTTTGATAGACTCCCAAAGAAAATTCTCCTTAAATCCTCGCTTGTATTCTCCTTTCGCTACGAGTCCTGCTGCGTGCTTTGCGTGCTTATTCCACGAGCTTCCTCGAGGTTTAATGACAAACTGCAGTGCGGCAGTATCTGTCTTTTTAAGGGTACCAAAATTATTTGTAAGGGTAGAGAGTGGATCATCTTCAAAGTATTTGTACGTCTTAATAGGAAAAATATCATCGTTTACCTTTCCGAGTGACCCTGCGCGCAGAGTGTGAGCAAGTGGCTTGATATCAGGGTATTCTGATGGCTTTATTTCTCGCACCTCGGCATCAGGATAATTGGATGTTACTCCTTGAGCTACAAGATGAGCGTAATCACGATAGGTCACAACATAAAATCCGAGTTGCCCCTGATGGTATACCAGCTCGAGAGAGACTTTTGCATGATCAAATATATAATCCATCACTGTGTCCCAAAAAGTGATATTTGAGATTTTGATGATAGATTTATAAAAAATGGACATGATTCCCATCTTTTCCTTGAAATCTTTTTTCGTTTCTTTTTCTTTATCGAGCTTTGAGTCAGCCCTCGGGAGAGTGATACTCATATAGACGAGGCGTCTTGCGTTGTAGATCTCATAGAGTACCCGGAGAAGCTTTAGGAGCATGTATCCCAAGACAAATAAGAGTATAAGATTAATAACCGTACCTACTCATGAGAGAAGAATATCTAAAAGTCCTGTGCTCTGCTCTGCAGATGGTTTAGGGGTATCGGCAGAAGCACGACCCGCACCAACAACTCCGGCTGCGTGAGCGGTAGAAATAAGTTCAAAAATCATAATTTTTTTACATGCTACCACTCTGATGCTCGCTGGGCAACTTTCGGAGAGAAATTTCGTACATTTTTCCTTTACGATTATTTGAGCCATGGTATGGTGCTAGTACTTTCTCCTTTAATATGATACTCCTCCGCTCAATTGCTCTCAGCTGACTCACAGCTCATCCTGTAGCTATCGAAATCGATGTCCAGCCTGGCATCCCATGATGCTTGATCGTATGACTCGGAGATACGGCTCTCCACGAAAGCCGAGAGCGCATCCGCTCAGCCCTCAAAAACTCCGGCTACGCACTCCCGGCACAGCGTGTTACCATCAATCTCGCACCTGCTCATCTGCGCAAAAGTGGATCTCAATACGATCTTGCTCTCGCTATAGGAATACTCCTCTGCAAGCGACCCGAACTCCATACTCGAGCGAGAGAAATATTTTGTATCGGAGAGCTCGCACTTAGTGGTGAAATACGATCAGTCACTGGCGCTGTCCCCCTCGTCCTTGCAGCTATTAAAAACTGAGAGAAATCTATCCTCATAGGTCCAGATGACTACATATCACTGATTGCTCTTGATCCTACTTTTGCGAATTCTCTCGTATGTGTCAGCACTCTCATTGAGGCTCTTGCATTTATCGAGTTTAATCAGATAGTATCTCCTCCTAAACTTATAAACAGAGAGAATTCTGCCGAAAAAGGGCATCTGTCATCAGTTTACAACGGGATCATAGGGCATACTGGCCCATAAAGAGCTCTCGAAATCGCTGCTGCAGGGAGACACAATATTCTCCTCGAAGGGCCTCCTGGGAGTGGCAAAAGTATGCTCGCATCTGCTCTCAGCGAGCTCCTCCCTCCACTTTCAAATGAGGAACGGATCGATATAGCACAGATTTATTCTCTACGAGGCGAACTTGTCTCATATCAAAAGCTCCCTAGTCGCCCATTTAGACAAGTACATAAGAGTGCAAGTATGGTAAGTATCGTAGGTGGGACGAGTATGAGTCTGCCCTGAGAGATGAGTCTCGCACATCAATGAGTACTCTTTTTTGATGAGTTTCTTGAGTTCGACCGTGCTTGCATCGAGTCTCTCCGGGAGCCCTTAGAAAAGAGAACTATTAGTATCAGTCGAGCTCACTCTACCGTTGTCTATCCTGCTTCTTTCTTATTTATTGGAGCAACAAACCCTTGCCCCTGTGGATATCTTTGAGATCCTGATATACCCTGCCAGGATAGTGATCTCGAAATAAAAAAGTACCGTTCTAAACTCTCAGGCCCAATAGCTGACCGTATTGACCTGAGAATTCATGTCGGACGAATAAATCGCGAGAGTGAAAACCCTTCCCATAGCGACGAGCTCTCAAAAGCAAAATATAGAGTTAATTCTGCATATTCTCAAGCACTCAACAGACAACGTAAACCAAATAGCGACCTTTCAGCTGAGGAGACAGAGCGCCTAGGACTAGAGGAATGAGTTCGTTTTCTATTGCAAACAGCAATGCAACGCTTCCATCTATCGCTCCGAGCATATCATCGTATAATACGGGTAGCACGTACTATTGCTGATCTCGAAGAGAGTAAAGAAATAAGCCCCAAACATATGCTTGAGGCCTTATCTTACCGAGAGGTGTAACTACTTTGTCTTTAGCTGATACATGTTTCGCCCAACACGTTCAATGTACTTTCTATTTTGGAGATTCATATATATCGTACTGGTCTTTACCTGCCTTACCTTGAGTACTCGAGCAATAATATCATCGGTCGAGAGTGGAGTTTTTGCCTTTGTAAATACGTCCATAACTACGTCAAGAACGGTTCCTGGCTTATATCCCCATTCCTTAAGAACATAGATACCTCGCCCAATAAGTACAAACTCATTGTTTCGAATCAACTCGTTATGAATTGTTGCGACCTTTACAGACTCCTTAAAATGCTCAGCGATAGCGTTCGTTATGTCTACAAAGTGCATTGCGACTTTTTTCTTCTTTAGGATGTAAATTGCCTTATCCTTAAGAGTTGAGGGATTAAGAATTTTCCACTTCTCAAGACCAACAAATTTCTCTTCTCCTTTTACGATATCTAGGTAAGCATCGAGAATAGAGTCAATGAGTACTGGCTCAATCTTACCGAACTGTGCAAAAAGATTGATCTTAATCATGTCAAAGAGAACGGTATTCTCAATGATATCACCTCGTTTTTTGAGTGCTTTTATAGCCTCTTTGTAAACTTCAGCAACAACTTTGCGACTCACTTCAGGAAGAGTAAAGTAGGTACGCGTACCGAGTTGCGGTTTTGACTTTGCAATATTAAAATCAGACTGAAGAACTACCTCAATAATTCCAGCGTTTACACTCATCTCTAGTCCAAGATCAGCAATAACCGCGGCCACAAGGCGATCTTTTGTGAGAAGTCCACCGTGCATTCGAAGTGCTATTTCACCTGACTGTTGTATCGCAATGAGCTTAGAGGACTTAATGATTCTTCCAATTTTTCGGATTCCTACATCTTCAATCTGTCGTACTCGTTCTCGGGTAATACTGAAGTCATTTCCAATAGACTGAAGTGTCTCTGGCTCACCTGAGAGTCCAATACGCCTTGAAATGACTGATTGTTCTTTATCAGTAAGTGCGTCGAGGACAGAAAGGAAGCCAGCCTGAACTTCTTGAGATACAAGTGTCATATGCAAAAATTACATTACTATACTCCTGTATATAGAGCGCTACCTAAAAGTCAAGAAAAAAGCTCGCTTACTGAAAGAAATGTGGAACTCTAAATTGGAAGGCTCATATTCTTTTTTCCGGCGTCTTTTGAGAGAAGATCCCGATATTCTTCAAATTGTGCAGAAGTTGTTTGATTATTTTCAATATAAAGTGTTGTTAAAATACGTTTTTTTTCTTCTCGAAAGCCAAAATACCCCGCAATCATGATGATAATGGATCAGGCAAGTGCATATGCAAGAGCGTCTCCGTAGAGTACTTCCTTAGTAAAGTACGAGAGCGCAGAGAGAAATTGTATATTGCAGAGCACGGCTGTGAGCTGAATTGAGCCAATAGAGCTAATAAAAGCTGCGTCGGAAAATGGAACTTTAAAAATACTGCGAATAATCTCCTGTGGGAGACTTGAGAGAGCTCATAACACAGCGAGCAAACCAGAAATGAGAATAATAGCACTCCCTATAAAAAAGAAGCGAGAAAATGCTCAAAAATCTGCCCCATTTGCGAGTGACACAAAAGGGAAGAAGAAAGATAAGAAAATTATAATTTCTCCAGCCAGAGTGAGCCTTCTTGAAAGAGGAAGGTGTAAGAAATTAAAGCTCAGACCTCGGAGCATTTTTGAGAGCCTGAGATGTATTTTTCGATACTGCGAAATAGAGGGTACTTTCATAGACCATGGTATACTGAAATCACTCTAATAGTAAATGGAGGAGCAATTGACTTTGAGCCAGAGTGTCGTTATATGTTCCTATGACAGCGCAAAACGATCATACAAATCACTGGCTCTCTGTAAAAGACTTCCTTTTCGGTTTTATCAAGAGTTTTTGGCAAATATTACGCCTTTTCGTGCATTGAAAAACAAATCCAACGACTAGACTCGCAATACTTGAAAATCATTTTTTTAAAAGTCTCCATTATTTTATAACTGCAGCACCCCAGAAATTCTGGAAATTCCCTACAGGAGTATGAGCTGGAAGATTATTTGGATCTATCTTTTTATACTGCTTCGGTGGCCGCAAATATATAGACCATGATTCAAAAGATAAGCGAGCATTTACATTAATAGAGATGATGGTTTCTCTCTCGCTCATATCCATAATACTCATATCAGCCTTTGCAGCCTTCTGAAATATCTGATCCCTCAAAAATAAAATTATTGGCGAGGTAAATCTCTATGAAGAACTCTATACAGCGAGTGAGTCAATTACTGATGTTGTAAAAAAATCTGGTGGAATCGATTACGAAGAATACTTTGCTCGACGTATGGTAGGTATGACCCTCTCGGGAGGTTACTATGTAACTCCAACTGGTTTTGGAAACTACTGAGATAATGGTGTAGTTGGAACAGGGAACTTTGGGAGCCCCCCCTATCTCTGCAGGAGTACAACAGGGAGTGAAAAGATGAGAAATGATGGGTGCTACGGAACAGGAGCGCTCAACACTCTTGGATCGTCACAAGTAGGAAAGCCTCAGCGCTACACACAATATGCCCTCCAGTTTACTGATTATAATAAGTTTGGTGCAGCAATTTGTACATCTCCACGTCAAAGTGAGTCCACTAATCCAGGTGACCAAAACTGTGATGGGAACATTGTAGGCGACGATGATGATGAAGATCTTGGGATCGGACCTCGTGCACTCAGCGGATCCGTCTTTAATGAGCTCTATCTATTGCGGAACATACAGGGAGCTCCAGAGAGACGAATATTTAGAGTAGTTATTGAGCGAGATCCCTCTGCACCCCCAATAACTTCTCCAAATGGAGTTTGTGATACTCAATCCTGAGTCGGGCCTGCTTGTATAGGGAGACTTCAGATGCTCAAGCTCATAGGACGAGATTATTGAGTAGATCACAAATGAATCGGAATAGGTGCATACGATGGTATTATCGATACTTGGGAATGCGCGCGAGACTATTCATGTAAAAATCCTCTCCTTAGTACAATTCTTGGAGGCTTTATGCCTTCTGGAGCGAGTAGCGAATGGGTAAATCTCCTGAGTGATAATCTCTCAGTAAAGACTCTTGAATTTACTCCTACCCCAAGTCTCTCGAGTAAGCTTAGCTGGAAAGATCCCGGTAATCTCCTACAAAACCAGAGTATACGACTTCGCCTGGTACTTGGATACAGCTGGAAGAGCTCTCGTCTTACTAGTGGGACTCCCCCAAGTATTACCATACAAACTACGATAAATCTCATTCCATAACCATGAGCACTATTAAAGATACTCGAGGATCAGCACTCATTGTGAGCATATTATTGATGATGGTACTCTCAATGATGATGATATTTCTCCTCGAGAGAATACTCCCAGCGAGTCGGACAACAAAAGGAGTGGAAAACTCAGTACAAGCACTATACTCAGCAGGAACAGCTACTGAGAATATACTGACCTATCTACGACAAGATAACCCAGGAGGTGTAGTGAGTGGAACTCAAAATATCACTCTTCCATCAAGTGGAGAGAGCACTGCATCTGGAAGTCGTGTTATCGATTCTGCAAATATACTCCCTGCACCAGGCAACGGAAATAGTGAGGGGGACTCAAATTGGAGCACTATATGACCGAGGCGCGCTGTACAACTCCAGCTCAACTCAACTATGCTTGGGACATGAGATGGGCTAAGAATTGAATTTCGGATGCCCCAGTTTGGCTCAAATGATATAAAAGCTGGGGACACAAATGCTACCCGTCCCGAAAATATCCCCGATCCAATCATAGGATTTAGTCTCTCAAATGGTACAACCTGAATCGCTATGGATGATGGTTGTATTCCTCCAGACAAAAAGGGATTTACTACGGCGTACATTAATACAGTCAATCCCCCTAAGCAAACGCTCGGAGAAATGTGCGTGAAGGTGATCGGTTGAACACCTCAAACCCTCACTGCCTACCTCACAGCAAATAATAGCTTTTGTGACAACAACTGTACCCTAAAATTCTCTGTACTCCGATCACTAAAGAACGCCGCTTGAGAAGTACTTCCCTATATAGAGTACAGAATTCGGGGGAAAGGTACTATCCCCGCCGGCAAAACAGAGGAGTGTCTTACTGGATACAAAGGCAATACTGCCGGGAATACTTGTACTCCTGACTTCTATCTCCCGAGTCTCTATCCATTGCAAACTGCGACTATTATTTCCGAGTGACAGAAATGAGGTTTTAAAAAGACAGTAACTCGTTCGTTCGATCAACTCACTACCTCAGAAGGCTTGGATTTTACTGTATTCCAATAATGACAAGTATCACGATAGACGATGACGATGATGGACAGAGGATAGACAGATATATTCGTAAGCTCCTCCCATCTCTCTGACTCGGTGAGGTGTACAAACATCTGCGAACTGGATATATAAAATCCTCTATTTGAAAACTCAAAAGTGACAGTCGTGTCGAGTCATGAGATGTTCTCATAGTACCCGACATACTGATACAAGAATCAAAAAATATAGAGAAAGATAAACCAAGTACCCTCGAGCTCCAGCGTATAATAGATATCAAAGCTTGCATCCTCTATGAGGATGATGATATCCTCGTGATCAATAAACCCCCTAGCATCAATGTCCATCCTGGCGATCACAAAACACAAGAGGTATCCATTATCGAGCTCGTACAAGACTATATCCAAAAAGAAAAGTGAAGTGCCCTTTTTGATGTAGCCCTCGTACATAGGCTCGACCGAGATACGAGTGGAGTACTGCTCATAGCTAAGAACAGACTGAGTCTCAATATTCTCCTCACTGAGCTCCAGTCACACCAAATAGCAAAGAAATATATTGCTTTTTGTGTAGGAGTACCTAAAAAAAGACAAGATACTATTAAACTCCCCCTCTTGCGCAGGGAGGTCACCAAGTGACCGAAAGTAATAGTATCCCCTGATGGGCAGAGTGCCGTAACTCACTATATAGTGAAATCACAAAATGGCAGAGTGTCGGCTCTTGAGGTCTTACTCGAGACTGGACGAATGCACCAAATACGAGTACATCTCGCTGAGATCGGATGCCCAGTACTCGGTGATAAGTCCTACGGACTCAGTCTCACCCGAGCGTTTCGGGTAGCACACTGACACGACCTTCCGACGAGGCAGCTCCTCCACGCAGTTACACTTGCATTTCACCATCCAAAAACAGGAGAACTTCTAAAAATATCTGCTCCTCTCCCCGAAGATATGCAAGCATTCGCAGTAAAATTTGGCCTCTCTATTTCCCAGGACTCGTAGCGTTTGATGCTTGGTAGATAACTTGTCCGATCGGATTCATAGTGTCTCTCAGGTACTCTCTCACCCGGAGATACTTGTCCTCTATGAGCACCATGAGTACATGGGATGCATAGTTACGATCAAACTCCCTATACGCCTCAAAAGCCTCTGGAAAGACTCATTGTGTGCGTGCTATCTCCTGGCTCGATCTACCTGAAAAGTCAGAGAGAGCCTGAGCAATATTTTCAGTAACAGGGAGGAGATCACTTGCCTTGAGCTCTCATGAGCCAGTACCACGAGCCTTAAACTCCGCCTGTACAAGCTCTCCTATACGCGATCCAACAGCATAATCCACATACCCGAGATAGTGACGATAATTACAAAACTCAAGTACCGAGTCACGAATAAGAGATCGTTTGAGTGAAAGCTCAGAACCCTCTTCTCAAGAATCAGCCACATTTGTACATCCCATCTCAGCAATACGAGTACTGATCCTACGGCTCGCTTCAGTGATGCTTTCAACTGCATTAGAGCTGTCAGGTTTAAAGCTTTTAAGTAATCGATTATGAATCCGCAGCTTAGTACTGAGTACTGCGCAAGCATACACCGTATTCATCCGCTCTTTATAGACGATGCTCGCTCGCTCGAGTGAAGTCCCAAGTGGAAGACTCTCACTATTCGCAGCAAGTTGAGCCTCGTACTCTTCAAGTGCTGATGGGTCACTTCATTTAAGGGACTTAAGACTATTTGCGTATTTTTCCTGAGCCTTCGCGTCAAACACATCAGGATAGACAAACCGGGAGAGAGTAGTGAGTCTTTGAACCTCTTGCCCTCCTATTTTTTGATTCCATGGGAGATCATCAGCGTAACATACATTTTCTATTTGTTTTTTGTACGCATCGTATGTCCCGAGGGGTTTTGCCTCTTCAGCAAAAGTGATCGGCAAGAAAACAGCGGCTCCGAAAGAGTAGACCAATAAAGTTTTAATAGCGCGAACTCTTAAAGTGTAACTCATATGCGAAAGTTAATTTCTTTTTCTACGAATTCACGGTCTCGACCGTATTTAAGGCGCGATATCTCCTTGTAGGCACGGGCAAGTTTTGGGTTACCAACTTCGAGATACGGATTAATCGGAGTAAGTGAGAATGCTGTCGAAGGTTGTCCATCGATGGCGAGCTTGGACACTGCTTTGAATTTATCCATATTGATAAGATCAGCATCTGAAAACTGCGGGGAAAACTGCTTGGAAAGGAACTCTGCATCCTCCGGTCCGATCTTATAGGATACAAGAGAGCCCACATTTCCGAATATTGCGTCCTTAAGATTGACATTGGATTTAGTGAGAGCATCAGACTTTTGAAGCTGTCCGAGGTACTGATGTGCGACACAGAGTCCGAGACGATACTTGCGAGCCTCAGAGAGGATAGACTCGATGGAGTCAGTCACGTAGTTCTGAAACTCATCAATGTAGAGGAAGAAGTCTTTACGATCTTTCTTTTCTATGCTCTGGCGCTTCATCGCGGCCATCTGGATCTTTGACACAAGGATAAGCCCGAGGAGATTGGAGTTAAAGTCTCCGAGAATCCCCTTTGAGAGATTGATCATGAGGATCTTTTGTGCTTGCATAACCTGGAAGACATCAAATGAACTCCTCGTCTGTCCGATGATATTACGCATCATCTTGTTGGTGATAAATCCTCCAAATTTTGCGGCAAAGTAGGGGATGATCTCACCTTTCTCTCTGTCTCCCATCTTGGCAAATGTATGATCCCACCAAGCTCGCACAACGGGATCTTTGATCGTGCGGCGACGCTCTTTTTGGAACTCATCATCGGTAAAAAGCCGCAGGATATCTGTGAGAGCACAGCCTCCTGGGTAGTCCATGAGCGTAAGCACTCCGTTCCGGAAGTAGTCCTGGATACGAGGTCCAAATATCTCGGACCCAAAAAGCTTGATCATAATACTCAGAGCATCTTGTGCTACTGTTTGTTTTTCATCATCACTCGATGCCTCGAGAATATTGATACCGAGAGGCCGGCTCATATCCGCCGGGTCAAAGTATATGATATCATCCGAGCGAGACTTGGGGATAAATGGCATGAGATCATTCGCAAAGTCACCGTGTGGATCCATAACTGCGAGACCTCTTCACTCTCTGATATCCTGTCTCGCCATAACCTGGAGGAGAGTCGTCTTACCTGTGCCCGTTTGCCCGATAACATAGAAGTGTCTGAATCTGTCCTCATTTTTCATGAAAACCTGTTTGGTGACTCCTTGGTAGGTGTTTGTACCGAGGAGAAGTCCATATATAGGGAGATTGACTGGAGCCTTCACAATCTTGAAATTTTGCCACTTAATCTCCGCTGTACGGTTGTACTTGGAGTGTGGAAAGTGAAAAAGTGAGGCAATCTCCTCAATCGAGAGTACCTTTGACCCAAAAAATATGACCGAGCGCCGCAAGTACTCAGCGAGAAACGACTCAAAAGACTTTGGATGAGTGAGTTTGAGGCTATTATGTCCCGGTGAACCATACTGTGCATAGGCAGCCGAGATGTTGTCGAGAACCGCTCCAGTTGATACACTGTCCTGACCAGTTACCACTATGCGCAATTGCGCCGTGTAACCAATCTTCTTCGCTTTTTCCTTGATCCCTTCGCGTTGTGTCTCGTGACCGGTAGACTCTGTAACTTTGTGCTCGTCAGCTGACATCCCCTGAAATAAGGTGCCGATAAATCCGAACCACGAGCTTCCATGTGACTTTGCGAGTTTTTTCTCGTACTTGAGAGCATTTTCCTGCCAGGTGTCTGGCATACCAGTAAGTGCGATCTGAATACAAGCGCTTTCCTCTTCGCGAAGCTTCGCAAGTGCAGCAAAAACTCCATTAATCGGGTCAGACTCGAGCTTTTGGTACGACTTGATCGGCTCATAATAGCTCTTGCGCAATATAAGCTCTCCACCTCGCACTACCGATCGATTTTCAAAGATATTTACCTCTTCTTGTGCCTCAATAAGCGCATCCGGATAAAGAGCAATAATGAGCTTTTCTGCAGACGCACGATAACTGCGAGGAGTAACTACCATGAGGGTGATCTCGCCCCGATGAGAGAGAATCTCAAGTGCGAAGTGGACACTCGACCCCAAAAATCTTGAGAGGAGGCTCGAACTCCCGAGTGAATGCCAAGAAGCAAGGAGCTGCTCCATGAGACTCACTTGTTCTTTGAAGTCCTTGGAAGTCTCGCGCTTTTCGTCGGAATCACTATCACGCCTAGGGAGGAGCACCCGTATAAAAACAAGATCGAGTGCACGAGTCATCGCCTGCTTGCGTGCGAATGAACGCACTCCAACAGCACCTCAAAATATGAGGAAAAATACAGCGAACAAATAGACTTCAATAGGCATACCAAGAGTATAGCAGAAAGCGCTCTAAACACAAAAATCCCCCCTAGAGTAGACATAGAGGGTATTAAGAATTAGTACAAGCTGAGACTCTTCTATTTTCCTGCTTCAAATAATTCCACGGATAATCCTGACTGCTTGATAATAGATTTTAGAGTCGGAACAGGGATATCTTTTGAGCATGAAATGGAACAATAACAACCTTGCTCAATTTCCGTAAGACAATATGACTTCATGTCTGTCTTTTTTTGATAAATCAATGTAGTTCTAAGATAGATAGGATCTTCCTGGGTTTTAGAGGGCTAAGCATGCTGGAGTTTTTTGTCATGCTCTGGTGTGGCAGTGATCTCCTCAATATAGAGAGAGAGTATAGTCTTTACGTTCTTGTCAGCCTCATCGAGAGTATCTCCAAAATCAGAGAGGTTTAGCTCAGGTATTTCAGCAATGTACTGATTTGTCTCAATATCAAAGCTGTAAGTAATAGTGAAGTGCATAAAAAAATAAAATATTAGAGTCTAATTATACACAAAGCAGAAAAATCTCTAAACACAAAAATCCCCCCACTCTCACGAGTGGGGGGAAAATTGTATCTTATAAACTAGATCCAATCCCCGTGGGGAAGAGAATTAGTAACTAAGAGTTGCACCTGAAACAGCGTAACTGTCTGAAGTATTAACAGTTCCAGAAGCAACTGCATTGGCATCAGTATATGAGTAAGAGATACCGTTAGAGGCATCTGTTACCGCCTGAAGGCCGTCAACTGTTGTCTGAAGTGTAAGTGTTGCGTTAGCAGCAGGAACAAGTGCTGAAGTATCAGCTCGAATTCCAAAGCTTACAGTTGTACCAGCCGTAACAACAATTGGTGTTGCAAGAGTGAACGTTGCAACTCCAGCAGCAACTGCGCCTATAGCGTAGTCGGTATTGTTATATCGGAGTCGTACATTTGATACAGATGCTGCACCGTTACCAGTAAGTTTTACCTTAATAGTAGATACTGAGATATCTCGTGTTCCCTCTGCCTTGAGAGAGTACATAGCAATATCAGCATTTGTTGTACCAGTCTGTTTTGCCGTAGGTGAAGCCATAGTAGAAGCTACTACAACCTTCACATCCTGAAGAGGAAGTACTGCAGAAGGAGCAAGGGTATTAGCAACCGCAGCAAATGCTGTGAGTGATCCACCTGCTACACCTGTATACTCAAATCCTACTGGAGCGAGCTGTGCATTCGCACCCTTCTCAAGTACGGAGGATGCCGTAGTATCAACTCGTACTGAGAGTGACTTAGAACCTGATTTAGGAACTATGAAGTTAAGACCAGTGAACTTCGCAACACCTCCTACGAAGGTTACAGAAGATCCACCAACCTGAGTTGCTCCATCAAAGAGTTTCACATTAACGAGACTCTTTCCGAGATCGGTAGTAGTATCAAATGCTCCATCTCCAAGATCAAGTTTGTCGAGGCGAATATCCTCTTTGTTATCAGCTCGGACCTTAAATCTGAGTACTTCAACATTTGTCATTCCAGCAACGAGAATCATCTTCGCAGGAGTGAGTGAATCAGCTTCCACTGTGAGAATTCCATTTCCTACAATATTTGTTGTTGCAGAAGTTGCAGCAGTAGTAGGAGCAGTTACAGAGACTGAAGTCTTTGCACCAACACCTGAAGTACCACCGAGCTCAAGAACTGCGGCAACAGAAGTTGCAGTAGCTGCTGAGGTTACATCTGCATAAACATCTATTGTGACAGTACTATTTGCAGGAACCTTAAGTGCACCTCCATTAATAGAGAATGTATTTCCCGTGAGGGTAGGGTTTGCAATAGAAGCTGCAATAGAGGTTGTACCAACCTTAAGAGTAAGATTATTAATACCAATTGTTGAACTGGCATTAAGTCCCACTCGAGCTGTTGTTACATTAAGATCGTCAGCATTTGAAGCCTGAAGGTTAAATGATCCGATCTTTGCGTTTGTCTGTCCCTTAACGAGAGTAGACACTGGGAATGCACCGTTAGCAGAAGCTATAAGTGAAACATTCTCAATTGCAACTGTATTTCCGTTTGTTCCGGCAAGTGCAAGTGACTTGATAGAATTTGAAGAAATAAGTTTGTATGAAGCGTCGATAAGATCAGCTCGATAGCTATCTGCAAGTGTAGCAGTAGTAGCAATAGAACCAACAATTGCTACCTTCGCAGTAGATCCAGCCTTGACGGTGAAGTACGTAGAGAGGTAACCTGGATTTGCACCAGTAGTGTAATTTGCTGAAGTAACTGCATCTGTTGAGAATACGGTTACCCCATCAACTGTCATCTTGAGAGTTCCACGAAGATTAGAAGTTCCAGTTACTTTCGTAACCTTAAAGTTGAGCTTCTGAAACTCCATATCCTCACCTGATGCCTTAACGTCAAATGTACCGAGAACTACATCATCAATACCAGGAGCAGCGCTCTGTGATCGTGAATCAGTAGCCTTAGCAACAGTAACCGTTCCTTCTCGTACCTTAAACCAGTATTGAGAAGTTGGAATAGTAGATGCAAGTACGTATGTTCCAGTTGTTACTCCACGAGCTACAATATCAAAGTCATCACGAATCTTTGCAGAATATGTACGATTTGAATTGTATTTTCCGTTTGCAACTGTCGCCTTAACTGTAAAGAATCGGCTAGATCCCTGAGGAATAGTGTATGGAGTAGTAAACTTGAAGTTTACGTATCGTCCTACTGAAGAATCAGCAGTTGCAAGGGTATTCCCTTCCTGAGAAACGATCTGGAATGAACTAAGATCACCATCAGCAACAGAACCCTCAATAAATACATTCATTCCCTCAACTACGAGGTCCTCCTTAGAGTTTGTCTGCTCAACCTTGAACTTCGCAAGCTCAGTAGCCTGACCGATATCAAGTGAAACAGCTGCACTCTCAGAGAGAGCTCCACCTACTGCAATTGCAGATACGTTATACTGGACGAGAGCCTGAGTTCCATCTACTACTGAATGAACAGCAGAAGAAACTGGAATACCAGTAACTGCACCACCTGCCATAACCTTAGAAAGGGTAAGACCAACGGTTCCAGAATATGGAGCACCTCCTCGAAGATTTAATGCGATAGTAACAGTCTTCGTAGTTCCAGCTGCAATAGCGAGTGGAGTGCTACCAAAAGTTACAGTCGCCTTACCATCTGAAGTAAGTGACTGAGCAACGTTTCCGAGACGAGAACCGTTTACCCAAACAGAAATCCCAGCCACATTTGTGTTTGAGAGAAGACCATATCGAGTAACTTCAATTCCAGTTACGGCTGCATCCTTTGATCCAGCCTTCATGTCTACAACAAGAACCTTGTTGTAAGCAGAACCTGTAGCGAGGGTAGTCGGAGCAGGAGTAGCAGGATTAAGAGACATCATAACATCACCCATAGCATTTGTGGTATTCGGACCAACAACTACTCCTGTATTTGTACTTCCAGTAGAAACTGGAGGAACTCCTACGACTGGAGGGACAACAACTGCATCGAGTTTCATTGCACAACTTGCAATTTTGAATGCTTCACCACGAGAAGAAGATGCATTCGGTCGAAACGAAGTTACAGATCGAGCACATCCTTCCTCAACTGCAGCATTTATGTAGCCAACAAGGTCACCCATGCTCGCCTTAACATCTGCAAATCCAGCTGATACATCAGTTGGTGCAATTCCCTTTGCAGAGAGAAGCATTTTCGTCATTTCCGCTCGTGTAACGAGTGCATTTGGTCGAAAATTTCTATTTGCTCGAGATACGATTCCAGCATCCGCAGCTGCCTCAACATAACCACAGAGGTTACCGAGAGATACACTAACATCACCGAAGACATTACCTGCACATGTTGTAGGCATCTCTCCTGCGAGATTTACCGCAATTTTTGCAAGTTCGGCTCGAGTGATACTATCACCGAGTCGGTATCCTGCTTCGCTTGCCTGTGTCGAAATGACATTAGCATCAGCAAGTTCTCCTGCGTACATAGCAAACTCAGACATTGCGAGAGCTGTGAGAGATGATCCCATAGCAACCGTAACGATCGCGAGTGTACTAGCAGTAGAAGTAACTTTTGTAAAAAGACTACTCATAGAGCGACTATAAAGTAAAAAAATAATACCGTGTGCTCCCTTGTAACCTACCTTTCGGAGGCTTCCTT
>JAYWGH010000041.1:0-23748 GCA_043778375.1 bacterium | reverse complement strand
TGACGCCTTACCGAGGATCAGTGGGTTGAGGCTCTCGTGCATCGTGAGTACCTCGTGTACACCCATTCGTCCCCTGTACCCTGTATGTTCACAAACAGGACATCCAACCGGTTTGTAGAACTCTATCTCACCGACTGGATCGTCGATTACTCCAGCGAGTGCGGTACCGATAGTAGCTGTAGTTGCCTCATCTGTTATACGAAATGTTGTATGACACTTATCACAGAGTTTTTTGACAAGTCGTTGTGAGATGACCATCTTGAGCGCTGAGGCGATCAAAAATGGTTCTACTCCCATATTTATGAGTCGTTGTATCGTCCCTGCAGCACTATTCGTATGTATTGTTGAGAGGACTAAGTGACCTGTAAGGGCAGCCTCGATCGCGAGCATAGCGGTTTCTTTGTCTCTGATTTCTCCCACCATAATAATATCAGGATCTTGTCGGACGAGAGAGCGGAGTCCAGCTGCAAAGTCAAACCCTATTTGGGGCTTTACTTGGCTCTGATTGATAAAGGGGATATTGTACTCAACTGGATCCTCGAGGGTGGAGATATTGAACTCGAGTGGATCAAACGACTTGAGCATAGAAAATAGCGTCGTAGACTTACCAGATCCTGTAGGTCCAGCCACGAGAATAATCCCATATCGACTGGCGAGAGAGGTCTTGATTTTTTCGAGATTTACATCGAGAAAATTGAGTTTATCGAGTGAGAGAAGTGATGTATCCTGACGCAGGATACGCATAACGACCTTCTCCCCCTCAACGAGTGGGAGAATACTCACTCGTATATCAATGCTCTCACTCCATTTGTCAGAGCGATATGCAATTTTACCATCTTGGGGGCGCTGTTTCTCGTCAATGCGGAGATTTGCGAGGATCTTGATACGAGAGAGGAGTTTTGCATACTCTTCGATTGAGATCTTATCGACAAATATAAAGTCTCCACTCGAGCGAAATCGTATGATAACAGAATCCTGATTTGGTTCTATATGAATGTCTGAAGCCTTTTGCTCGAGTGAAAAATCAAATACACTGTTGGTATACGCAACAATATCTCCAACATCTTCATTGGCTTTTTGTTTAAGGAGAAGTTCCCGACTTGCAATTTTTTGTAACACCCGAGTATTTTAAATATAACATTAGCATACTAGTATATTTGAAAGATAGGTGCAAATAAAATGCTTGATTCTCACTCGACATACGACTCGATACTGCCCAAAAACATATTTATACACTGAATACTCTCCGGGGAGTGTAAATATGAAATGCTTTACGAATTGCATTTTTGTGTATCCTAGATGAGGAAGTAAGAGAACAAAAAAAGTTTGACAAAACGTTTTTGAAGTGTTTTACTACTTCTGTTCCGAAAGGTTCATCTATTCTTTACCATAATTTATGGTTTCACTAAAAATGAAGGCTACTGCCTCAAATAAGGGTTTTACCCTCGTCGAGCTTATCGTAGTAATTACGATCCTCGCAATACTTGGTACTATCGGATTTATTTCACTTCAGGGATATTCTGCTCAATCTCGAGACTCAAAGAGAGCTTCTGATATGAGATCTATTAGTACTGCTATAAATGTAACAAATACTACTGGAATTGGACTTCTGACTACGCTCACTCCAGTAGCAGCAAATCAGCTTACTGCACTCCCAAGTGTTGGTGGTGCATCTACGGTACTTGCTACAAGTTATCAGGCTGGTACACCAAACTACACTGTACTTAGTCAAAATGGTGGTAACTTTAAAGATCCTACAACTGGAGGTGAATATCCTGTAGGTGCAACCACTCGTGGAGGTGGAGGATTTCAAGTTGCTGCTCGCATGGAAGGCGGTGGAGTGAACACTTCAGCAGTACAGGGGAGTTATTCTGCTCGCACAGTAACTTTTTCAGCTCCAACTGGATTTACAGCTACTTCACTAACTCTCGCAGCAGCAGATGTAGGTAAGTTGAAGGTTGGGGATTCTGTCACTGCGGCAGTACCGAGTGCAGTACGCTCAGTAACAAATGTTTCTTCTGACGGTCTCACAATCTCCCTTGATGGAGTTTCAATTACTGCAGTAGGTACTGTAGTGTACGTTCCTGATACTATTGGTCTTATCAAACAAATCGGTGGTGCCAATCCTGTAGTAGATAAGAGTATTACTACTCTTCCTTACTAATAATCATCTGTTGGTAGGTCTGTCGGAGTAGAAAACCTCCTCCCTCGGGTGGAGGTTTTCTGATAATTATTCTAAATTTATGATAAAAATTCAACTCACAAAGGGTTTTACCCTCGTCGAGCTTATCGTCGTCATTACGATTCTCGCAATTCTTGGCACTATTGGTTTCATTTCCCTTCAGGGATACTCTACTCAATCACGTGATTCTAAACGTATTTCTGATTTAAGATCCATTGGTACTGCTGTAAACGTGACTAATACGAGTTGAGTAGGACTACTTAATGTAATTTCATCAGACAGCACTCGAGAACTTGCCTACTCAAGTACAAATGCTGGTGGAGCTGTAGTTACAGCACAAACGTATAAGGCGGGTCGTGTTGATTTTGCTGTACTTGGACAAAATGGTGCGAATTTCAAAGATCCAGCTACACGATGAGAATACTCCATAGGCTGAACTTCTCGTGGTGGTTGAGAGTTTCAAATTGCCGCAAGAATGGAAGGTGGAGGAGTACAAAGTGCAGCATTACAAGGGAATTTTTCTCCCCGCGCTCTTACCATTGGACCAGTGACTCCGCTGACTGTGACAAATGTAAGTGCAAATAATTTTGTTATTTGAGTCACTGACATACGGAAACTACGAGTCTGAGACAATATAACTATTGGTGGTATTTGAGTGACTATTTGAAATATTTCAAATGATGGACTCACTATTACCACTACTGGGGCAAGTCTAGTTGTTGGCTCAACAACTGTAGCATATATACCAGACACACTCGGTCTTATAAAAGCAACAGCAGGATTGGGTATCGGGACGGTCGTTACCGATAAGAGTACTACTGCTCTCCCTTACTAAAAATGACATGATATATAAAATCCCTCATTCTGGGGGATTTTTTCTTGTATTCTCCTCACTTCATCCTACAATCTAAATAGTTATTTTTACCCACTTGCACATGGCTCGTACTGAGATCACTTCTATTAATAAAATCACTAAAGGAATTCTCATTCCTACTGTCATCGATAAAGCTCCTGGTGGGGGTGAGAGAGTGTACGATATTTACTCTCGTCTCCTCGAGGACCGAGTAATATTTCTCGGGGAAGCCATAGACGCGGCAGTAGCAAATACGGTGATCGCACAGCTCCTCTTTCTCGAAAAGCAAGATCCAAAAGCTCCGATCATCATGTATGTAAACTCTCCAGGAGGTCATGTAACAGCAGGACTCGCTATTTATGATACCATGCAGCATGTAAAGCCTGAGGTGCACACGATCTGTGTTGGACTCGCAGCGTCTATGGGGGCGGTGATTCTCTGCGGAGGGGCTCCTGGCAAGAGATTTTCTCTCCCACACTCCGAAATCATGATCCACCAGCCACTCGGTGGTGCTGAGGGGCAGGCGATAGATATCAAGATCGCAGCTGAAAATATTATAAAAACAGGAGAAATCCTCTACAGTATCATCGCGAAACATACTGGCAAGACGATAAAACAAGTCGAAAAAGACTGTGACCGTGATAATTTCATGTATCCAGAAGAGGCTCTCGCCTACGGGCTCATTGACAAGGTCATTAAGAATAAATAGGGTGTGAGAAGTCTAAACAAATAAAAAATACTTATGGAAAAAAAATCTGAGCCACTTGGAGTATACGCTCTCGTTGGGAAGATGCCGGCTATGGGTGAATCTACAGAGAGTAAAGTTGCATGCTATATAAAGGATTGAGTTCGATACTATCGGACTGACACAATGCAAGTAGGTACCGAATACTATCAACTTCATCCCATCGGTGATATGCCCTGAGAAGTGTCGTCTCACACTGAATTTCCAAAATATGTGAAAACTCTCAAGGCTCAATTTCAGAAAGATATTGCAGGGCTTCTCGGGGGGAATCAGGAATCTTATAAATTCTACTGAATAGTGGTTGCCCAGCGAGACCCAGAAGCGAATGGAAGGCGTCCAGCTTTTCAACCGCCTGTGTACAAAGAGTTTGTAAATTAAATCCTCTCATGCCCCACTCACCCACCACCGAACTCCTCACTCGATGAGTCTCTCGGATCATTGATCAGAAGTCTCTCGAGCGAAAGCTCGAGCTCGGTACTCCTCTCCGCATCAAGTTTGGGATCGATCCGACCGGGACGATCGTCCATCTCGGGCACATGGTGCCAATACTCAAACTCCGTGCATTTCAGGAGCTCGGACATACGGTCATCCTCCTCATAGGCGACTCAACGGCACAGGTGGGTGATACATCTGATAAAGAATGAGAGCGACCCATGCTCACGCGGGCTCAGACACGAGAAAATGCCGCAAACTGGCTCGGACTCTTTGGCAAGGTGCTTGATCTCTCGAAAACAGAAGTCCGCTACAACAGTGAGTGGATGGATACGATCAATTTTAATGCTGTGGGAGAGCTTGCGAGTAACTTCTCGGTAGCAGAGATGCTTGACCGGGATAACTTTAGCAAGCGCTATAAGGCGGGGGTACGCATTAGTCTGCAGGAATTCCTCTACCCGATCATGCAGGGTTATGACTCGGTAGCGCTCAACGCGGATGTCGAGCTCGGAGGAAATGATCAGTACTTCAATCTCCTCGCAGGACGAACGCTCCAAGAAGCTCATGGTCAGGCAAAGCAAGATGTGATGACCTTTGATCTTCTCCTCGGACCTGATGGCAAGAAAATGTCAAAAACAGGAGGGAATACGATCGCCGTAAATATGACTCCGCAGGAGATGTTTGTAAAGACCATGGAGGTGTCAGATGATCTCATTGTGTCATACTTTGAACTCGCAACGACCGTATCACTTGGGGAGATCACAGCCATAAAAGAGCGACTCATAGGCTGAGAGCATCCTCGTACCCTCAAGCTCGAGCTCGCCCACGCCATAGTGAGCCTCTACCACTCGGAGGTGCTCGCTCTCGAGGCGAGATCATACTTTGATCGAGTGATCGCACTCGGTGGGCGCCCAGCTGATGAGGAAATTCCACATTTTACTGCTTCTACTGCAACTCTGAGTCTCGCGAGTCTCCTCAAGGAGCTTGGATACTTTGTGATCTCAGGAGATATTCGAAACGCGATCTCAGGTGGAGGCGTCGGAGTAGATGGAGTGACTGCGACAGACGCTCAGACTCAAATAACTCTCTCCCCTACTCAGGGGCTTCTCATAAACGCCGGGAAAAAACGCTATACTCTTGTTTTTGCACCTCAAGATGTACGGTAAAGTCCTCCTAGTGTTACTTGGGATAGTTGCGCTCATCATTGACCGATTCACCAAGGTGTTCGCATACGCTGATATGGGATCGTGACCAGGGTATTCATTTTTAGGTATTCTCACCTATCATCCTATCCTCAATACGGGAGTGGCTTTTGGGCTGCCAGTTGCGAGACCGCTCCTCGTAGTGATCACAGTAGGGATCATAGTTGCTCTCCTCGTCTACTGGTACCGAGAGCGACAGATTCACTCAGCACTCGGACACACAGGACTCTATCTGCTCATTGTCGGGGCACTCTCAAACGCATATGACCGAATCGTGCAAGGATATGTTGTCGACTTTATCTCCATACCCTATTTTGCGATCTGTAATGTTGCTGATATACTCATCAGTGTTTGAGTGATATTTTTACTTATTCCCACAAAAAAATGCAAACAATAGAACTCGAAGACGCTCTCGGCCCACCACGCATTGAACTCTTGAGTGTCGGACTCGGGACACTCGCAGCCCTCGCCGCGGGAGCAATTGGTGCGATGTTTATGCTCGGGTGTGTGTTTTTGTTTCTCTCGACCGCGAGAGACTCAGCTCCCGTGATATTTCCATACATGCTTGGGCTCGTAGGATTTGTAGCGCTCCTCCTCACTCTCCTCATCGAGTCAAAGTTTATCCGCATGATCATCCCAGAGTATGGGGTACGATCAGGGATGCAATTTCTCCATATTTTTAGTATCAACTTTTCGTTTTATATCCTCATGATGCCGGCGTATGTGATCGTCGGTGCTATCCCTGAGCGACTCATGGTAGTATTTGCGGTACAGGTCCTCCTCGCCTCACTCGCAAATGCTATTATCTCGGGGATTATATCCCGCTACCGATACAGTCTCCTCTCACTCTACTCAGGGTTTTTTGCGGTGATACTAACATTTTCCGCTATTCTCCTCATATTTTCAGGAGCGAGCATATCCGAGCAAATACTCTTTTTACTCGCGGGACTCCTCATCCTCGTGACGACCCTCACAACTGCTCTGCGACTCCTCTGTGAGTATCTCTACTCCGCGTGGTACCAGATCACCGGAAACGATATACTCGGAGCGATCTTTACGAGTATTATAGAGGAGGAATCCGCCGCAGAAAAAGCGGCCGAGAAAGCACTTACACAATTTTAATATGATCCACGATCTTGTCCGCAAAGCCCTCCAGGCTGAGCTCTCTCATACTCCACTCCCCTCTCTCGTTGAGCTTGGAGCGAGTGCACTGCCCGAGGCGGAGACTCGCAGTCTCGCATATGTAACGCTCTACGGGGATGGGGCAGTGATAGCCTCATCTGGGCGTATACATAATACGAGTCGCACTACTCTCGAGGAGTGTTTTGAAAATGCTCGTCAGGCTCTCCAGGATCCCCGAGCGACTGGTCGTGTTACCCTCGAAAATCTCGCAGGACTCAAGATCCGAGTAGATATCATCGCTCCGACTGATAGGCGAATTGTGCAGGATATTGCAGAGGTCAATCCTCGGGAAGAGGGACTTATTTTCCTCTCTCAAAATCGTGGCCTCGCGAGCGTCCTCCTCCCACGAATGTGCGAGGTAGATAGTACTGCTGAGACACTCTTAGCTGTCGTCTGCAAGAAGGCGGGAGTAGAGCCAAGTATTGCGAGGTCCGAGTATGTACTCTACGCGATACGCTCTACTATCTACAGCGACTTCTAGTATGACGATATTTGAATTCCATCTCTGGGGACTCACGATCGCGCCTACCTACTATGGTCTCGCGTACGCTCTCGGGATATATGGAGCGTTTTACTGGGTACAAAAGAGGGGCAAATTTAGTACGGACGATCTCGATCATCTCCTCTGGAGTGTCGTCGCGGGGATCATCATTGGGGGGAGGCTAGGGTACATACTTTTTTACAATCTGTCTTACTACCTTCAGAATCCACTCAAAATACTTGCACTCCATGAGGGGGGGATGAGCTTTCATGGGGGGATACTCGGGGTGATCTTAGCTATCAGTGTCTTCGCGTGGATCAAGAAGATCCCCCTCCTCGTGATCGGTGACGAGATCGGGATTACGATACCGATTGGGATATTTTTGGGTCGCATCGCCAACTACCTCAACAATGAGCTCATCGGGTATAGTGGATACTCCTGACCATTTGCAATGATGCGAGATGGAGTATCCCACTTTCCGAGTCCCCTCCTTGAGGCGTTTCTTGAGGGGGTGGTACTCATAGCGGTACTCATAGTCGCTCGGCGTACTACGAAGCGTATAGGTGTTGTCTCGGGACTATTTTTGAGTCTCTATGCTCTTGCTCGGGTCTTTGTAGAAGCATTTTTCCGACTTCCAGATGCGCAGATAGGGTATATTGGAGGATTTACACTCGGACAAATCCTCTCTCTGCCTGTGCTCGCCCTAGGTACCGTAATACTTGTGTACGCCTATATATCTCATACTCCTCGCCATGCCTAAACTCTCTCCTCTCGTACTCACCCTCCTCATGGCGGCACTCATAGTGAGTGGACTCACCTTCACTGTTGCACCGTTTATCGGTGTATATGCTGCAGGTGCGCCAAGAAGTCTTCTGGATGGAGCGCTCCAGCTCTTTCTTTTTCAGTTTATTCACGGTGGGGTGCTGCATCTCTTCTCAAATATGATTCTCCTCGTGCTTGTTGGCCCTACTTTTGAGAAGCTCCTCGGGACAACGAGAGCGGCAGTTCTCTGCGTCATAATGTCCGTACTCATCTATGGAAGTATCCTCGTATTCTCACCATCGCGAGTCGTTGGGATGAGTGGCCTCCTCATGGGAATACTCGGATATGTAAGTGTTGTATACTACCGAGCTCATAATCCTGAGTATCGCTCGATGCTCTTTTTCTTGGGGCTCAATGTCGTGCTTGGCCTCGGATCAGGGATTAGCTTTGTCGGACATGCAGCTGGAGCAGTGGTAGGAGTGGCACTTGGACTTATGGGGTCTCAGCTGATCTCTCGCTCGTCTCGGTAGATCGGGCACTACTCGCAAAGTATGCCTCCCACCACTCAGGATTGGTCATCTGCTCCCAAGCAGTCTTGAGATCCTGCGCAAACTCTGCCTCGATTTCAGGAGTGATCGGGAGTATCTCGAGTGGATACTTGCCCTCGCGCCCCTCAATATACCAGATAGTAACATCATCCACACGATATCCTGCCCACTTTGGATCGCTCTCGATCATCTTTTTGTAAAATACGAGCTGTCGCATGTAGCTCTTGTCGGCCGTAGAGGTATTTCCCATAAGGGCGTTACTGCTCTTTGGGACTCCAGTCTTGTAGTCGATGATGCGCAGAACTCCCGGGGATATTTCGTCTATGCGGTCGATTTTGCCTTTGATCGGAATCCCCTCGTAGGTGAGACCAAGCTTGGTAGTCGAGTACTCTGTCTCAGCAGGCAGTACCTCCTCATTGTATCCGAGGGCATAAAAGCCCTGCAGCCCCTCGCGCCCACGACTCAGGAGCTCAGTTTTCTCGCTCTGTGTTACAACATACCTCGAGAGCGACTTCTCAAAAGTCTCGGTCAGGAGAGAGCTGTCGGGACGAGATTTCTCCGTTTTCCAGGTTTTGTAGTAGATCTCAAGCGCTCGGTGGTAGCAAGTCCCAAATATCGTAGGGAGTGTATCCTCAAATGGATATCGCAGGATAGACCTCTGTAAAAATATCGCAGGATCCGCCAGAAACCTCGAGAGGTCAGTAGGACTCAGGGCGTAGTTTGCAAAAAATCTCTCTATAAATCTCAGGTCCTCGGCCTCCAGAGTCAGATCGTAGTAGGAGTCCCTTGACCGCGCGAGGAGGACCTCTGGATCAGCTTGGGTATCTGACGATACGAGGGGGAGTCCGAGCTCTTGTACAAAGAGGGACGGGAGCTTTGGGCGAGCACCAACACTCTCAGGAAAGGAGATGGAGAGAGTTTTCTCCGCTCGGGTCATCGCGACAAAGAGGAGTCGACGCTCTTCTTCATTGATATCAGCACGCTCGAGAGTATCTCCCACGATCGAAAGCGGGAGTTTAATATTGGATTTATTTTTGAGATTACTCCAGGCGCCTTCACTCACCGTAGGGATGTAAACATGCACATACTCAAGCCCCTTGGACTGATGAGCGGTGAGTACCCATACTCCCTCCGTGCGAGGAGCGAGTACTCCCGGGAGTCGAAGTCTCAGGCTGATCATGCGCTCCCATACTTCGAGGATACTCGTGAGAGAGGTAAATTTGCCCGCTTCACCCCCCCTCTCTATGTACCCAAGGAGCGCATAGAGACGCTCCAATCCTGAGATACCCGATCGAGCCCGTACAAACTCGCTCACTTTTGCGCTACGTATGATTGACTCGACTTGTGGACTCAAGCGGCTCGTCTGGATAGACCGCAGCTCAAGAATCTGCTCTCGAATACCTTGCCAGTGCGAGAGACCATCGCCTACTATCCCCTCAACGAGCGTATCATCGAGGATGAATTCAAACAGTCCCATCTTGCGAGTGAGTCGATAGTTTACCTCTTCGAGTGCCCGAGTCATGCGATAGAGATCAGTGCGTGAGCACTTAAAAAATCCGATACGTAAGAGCTCGATAAGTGCCTCAGTGGGGATCGATGGCCCTTCGAGTATTCTAAAAATATCTCGCAGGAGTGAGTACTCATCGGAGTCGAGGAGATTGGAGGTGATATTGGACTGTATCGGCACTCCATTTGCCCTCAAGAGCTCTGACCAGGTGCGAACTTCTGTGTTGGTGCGCACGAGTACGGCAATATCCGAGGGTATGGCTCATGAGGTGAGCCTTGAGTGTATATCTCGCAGTATCCCTGTCATTTCTGCCTCTCCACTCGTATAGGCCATGAGCCTCACCTCTCAACCATCACCTCGAGCGCTCACAAGAGGCTTGACGATAGAGGGGATGAGTTTACTGAGGCGAGTAGTATTATGACTTATGAGAGCACTTGCGGTTTCGAGTATTTCTGTGTTCGAGCGGTAATTCTCACCGAGTACCAGCACCCCTGTATCGGGATACTTCGTGGAGAAGTGGAGCATATTCTCGAGATTTGCCCCCTGAAATCGATAAATACTCTGGTCATCATCCCCTACGGTGAGGATGTTCGGATTCACTGAGCCTCGCAGAATTCCCTCAACGAGCTGACTCTGTGAATTACTGAGATCCTGAAACTCGTCCACCATCACAAACTGATACTTTTCTGCGAGCTCGGCTGCGAGTTGATCATTGACGGCACACTCTGACGCGACATGGTGGATCATGTCGTTGAAGTCATACGCTCCGATCCCCATCTTACGTGCTGTATACGCCTCAAAAATACTCGCGAGTTCTCGGAGCTTTGAGAGCTCTTTTGCCTGAGCTACCTGTGTTGTCGCGTACTTCTTGAGAGTAGGCTTTATCTCAGCCAGCTCTGCTGCGTGGCTAGCCTCGAGTCTGCGAGTATGCTCGAGGAGCCCTATAGCGTCGACCCCCTCTTCTCGACACTTTCAGATGGCCCCGACGATATCCCTGAGGTAAAAGAGTGTATTGAGTGGAGGTGAGAGGGTTGGATACTCACCACTTCGAAGAACCTTCTCAAGTATCTCATACCCCTCGAGCTCATCCATAGGACGCAGTGCTCGATACCGCAAAAAATACTCAGGATACCTCGAGATAATATCACTCGCGAGCCCATGGAGGGTCGTAATATGGACTCGATAGCTGGCATTTCCTATAAACTGAAAAAGTCGCTTTTTAAGGGCAGCTACTCACGCCTCGGTAAAGGTTGTTATGAGAATATTCTCAGGGGCTGTATCGGTCGAGAGGAGGATATTGGCAGTGCGAGCAGAGAGTACCTGTGTCTTGCCAGTACCTGGTCCTGCCACCACCATATATGAGCCATAGATGCTCTCGACAACTGAGCGTTGAGCGGGGTTGAGGCGTGCGAGTGCGGTATCAAAAAAAGTTCTATCCATGGCGTTTAATAATTATTACTCTCATGGTATTAATGAGGAGCCAGAGATCGAGGAGGAGATTCCACTGCTCGATATACGACACATCGAGCTCTACCTCATGGTCAAAGTCAGGAGACTCTCGCGCAAATACTTGAGCCATCCCAGTGATACCTGGTTTGATCGTGAGTACTTGTTTGTGCCACTCATCATAGTGCTCTACCTCACGAGGCTGGTGCGGACGAGGACCCACAAGGGACATATTCCCGATAAATACATTGAGGAGCTGTGGGAGTTCATCCATTGAGTAGCGCTCTATGATCGACCCGATACGGGTATGTCGTGGATCAGACTGAGTGATCTTGTAGATAGGTCCAGATCGGGAGTTTTGGTCCGTCGCTCGCAGCTCTGTCTCATATTTGAGAGCGCTATCAGACTCAGGAGCTACCCCATAAGCATCCTTTACCGAGAGCTCCCACTTCATGTATCGAAACTTATAGAGAGTGAAGTGCGCTCAGTCCTTCCCCACCCGACGATTGCGATAGATAGCTGGGGCTCTCGGATCATCGAACTTGATCGCGAGGTAGATGGCGAGAATGAGAGGTGATAATAGTATCCCGAGTAAGATAGACCCTATAATATCAAAAATGCGCTTTACGATACGTCCCCATACCGATATTCGGATGAATGTAATCTGTGTGACTGGAAACTCCCCATCCGTGTTTACGCTCGCATGTCCCGAAAACTCTGCTCCCACCTGTAGAAGCTCGACTGGTATACCATAGATACGAGCAAGACGAAGGAGCGAGGTCATCTCTCCTGAGCTTGTACTTGCAGGGAGAACGATCAAGTCTACTGCTCTTGCTTGTATCATTTTCTTAAGCTCTACCTCGGATACAAGAGATATCGTATAGCCAAGTACATCTCTATAATATACTGCCTCTCAAATTTCTCTTTTACTGAGGATTGCCGCAATCGGTGACGTGATCCAACCCTTTCGCATAGCAAAAAGTACCCCATGCCGAAGGAGAATTCTCACAGAAAGAAAGAGCATACTCGATATTACCAATGTAAAGACAATGACGAGACGCGGTATCTCGACCGTATAGAGGTATCCATTCCCGAGGTAGACAATCGTAATAAATGCCAAAAACCATATGAGGAGAGTGGTCGTGAGCTCCCTGAGTATTTGGAGTGAGGATCTGCGAATACTAAAAGTATACCCTGATGTAAGCGCTTGCACGAGGACAAATATAGTCGCACCAAGTACTCCAAAAAAATAAAGATCCTCCCTGCTCATCATCTGTGGTGGAATAAATACCCTCGGGATGAGATCATGGTGCTCACGTACGATGCGCGCCAGTGCAAGCGATACAAAAAAGAGTACCCAATCGAGGGGGATGAGGAGAGCGGATAAAAATATCTGGTACTGTTTCACCTGGGCAGTATATGGAAAAATATAAAACCTGCTTGGAAAATGCTAAGAAATCTATATCCTTATCTGCATGCTCAGGATCTACAACACACTCACTCGACAAGTCGAAAAATTTAAGCCACTTTCGCAAGATTTTCTCAAAGTATACTACTGTGGACCAACGGTATACAATTATGCGCATATCGGAAATATGCGAGCGTATCTTTTTGAGGACGCGGTCGTACGATCACTGAGATTCTTGGGTTATAAGGTGCACACAACTATGAATATCACCGATATTGATGATAAGACGATCCGTGATAGTCTTGCTTCCTGAGAGCCACTTCTCGAGTTTACTGCCCGCTACACCGCAGCACTCCTCGAGGACTTTGTGGCGCTCAGTATCATCCTTGCGGATATCATCTCCCCTATTTCAAGAGTGATCCCGGAGATGATAGAGATTATACAAGTGCTCATCGACAAGGGATACGCCTATGTAGGACCTGATAACTCAGTGTATTACCGAGTCGAGAAATTTAAAAAGTACGGTGAGCTCGCAGCTCTCGATATGGCAGGTATGCGACCTGGAGCTCGAGTCGCAAAGGATGAGTACGCCAAGGACGCAGTTGCTGACTTTGCCCTCTGGAAGGCCTATGATCCATCAACAGATGGAGATAATAAATGGGAGGCTGCGTTTATGATCGATGGTGTGACCCGAAGTATTCCCGGTCGTCCAGGCTGGCATATCGAGTGCAGTGCGTGTAACCACAAACACTTTGGGGCACAGATCGATATCCACATGGGTGGAGTTGACCTCGTATTCCCCCATCATCAAAATGAGATAGCCCAAACTGAGGCTTTTACTGGTAAACAGTTCTCTCAATACTGGATACACTGTGGACATCTCCTCGTTGAGGGCAAGAAAATGGCAAAATCCGCAGGGAATTTTTATACTCTGCGAGATCTCTACGCTCTCCTCCCAAAAGAGTCACCAGGTATGGTCGCTCGTGGGCTGAGGCTCCTGAGTCTAACCGCTCGTTATCGTGAAGATTTTAACTTCAAGCTTGAGAGCCTCGAGGCGTCTATTCGTACCCTTGGAGGTCTCGATCGGACTCTCGAACGTCTTGGGCGAGTCGTACCAGTCAGTTCCCCTGTTCGTAACGAGGTCCGTGATCTCCTTCAAATACATATGCAGGAGTTTGTAAGTGCACTAGAGGACGATATCAATACTCCAGTAGCACTTGCGCAAGTGCATACTCTCATCTCTGATATCAATAAACTGATCGATGAAGACAGGCTCTCAAATTGAGAGCAGTCTGCGATTATTGATATGCTTCGATCTTTTGATGCGGTGCTTGGAGTATTTGATTTTAATCGCCTAAAAAGTGTCGTCCTCCCTGAGAGTCTAACTCTCCTCCTTGCGGAGCGAAATACAGCAAAGTGAGCGCGAGACTACACCAGAGCTGATGAGCTGCGTGCTGAGATACTTGCTCAAGGATATAAAATAGCAGATACATCCACTGGGTCACACCTCGAAAAAGTCTAAACAAGCACCTTTCTCCTACCAGGCAACAGGGCTCCAAATATGGTGTACTCTCGTGCATTTATAATCGAATTATACTCACGTGTCTGTGCGTTGTATTGAGAGAGAAGCTCGCGTATCTGACCCTCTATAGTCGTAATACTCTCACGAATAGTGATGAAGTTGCCGTCCTTGGTGGTGGATTTAATCACGAGTGCGAGCCGCATCAAAAACCCAAATCGGTCGGTGATGTGCGCATTGATCTCCAGAACATCATAAATACTGCGGGTGCTCGAAATGATCGCGATACGATGGAGCTCAGTGAGATCCTTATATTCTGTAAGTTTGGTTGAGTGACTCTCAAGCACAGACAAAAGCGCAGGGATTTTATCAATCTTAGAGTGATATCTTTCAATAATACGGTTCTCGAGTCGTTTGAGTCATCGAGCGAGTACCATGAGGTATACTTGGCATACGAGAGCAAGGAGGATGAGTATCCCAAAGATTGCGAAGAAAAGGTAGGTCATGGTAGGTATTTTAGAGGTTTTCTTCTTCTGGCATCTCGAGTGCTGGGATACTTTGCGCATTCTTTCCGAGGAGGCCTTGCATATCCCCATGGAGTCTACTCGTATTGCCGATGATACGATCGAGTTGCTTTTCGCGGCGAGCCCAGATGGTCTCCATAGCACGCTTTTCCTTGGTGAGCTCGTCTCTGAGTGTATCAAAAGCCTCGACGATGTTCTCGATCTTATCTCTAAATTCACTCGAGGTCAGATATCCGTAAAGGACTTCCATTTTTTCATCTTTGGCAACGAGGGATCCCTTCACGGCGTGGATATTTATGAGCTCAGCTCGCAAGAGCTCTGCGAGAGGTCGAACATACGCCCAAGCGGTTACCCAAACTCCCTGGTATACTCCAAAGTGTGAAATCCCTTTTGGGAGTGCAGCGGTTACGATCACTGAGAGATTTGCCCCGACTCTGAGTCGATCTTCTTTGAGCTTTTGTGTCCAAGAGTCACTCCAGTCTTTTGTCATTTTTGCCTCCCAGGCGATCACTCCCACTTCAGTGCCTGTACGACCAATAACTCATTGGACGATGTCAGCCCCTTTTACTCCTGTCGGGACATCCTCGATACGGTCGAGTGGGAAAGCCTCCGTGAGATCAGCCTTGAGACTCGCCTCACGCGCGTCGCCCTGTACTTGCATAGAGCCCTGATTTGCTCGGCGGTTTGCCTCTTCGATAGAGCGCTGCATTTGATCCATCTTTTTTGCCATCTCCTGCTCGCGCTTCTCAAACTCGAGGCGAGTTTTCTCCGTCTCAAAGAGCGCTCGCTTGGACGCCTCTTTACCTAGGGACTCCTCGAGCGTTTTCCGGAGTTCAAAGGCTTTTTTCTCGTACTCGAGATCCATGTTCTTTTGTACCGCGAGGAGCTCTTGTTTTTCGCGCATGAGGGCGAGATTTTGCTCACGAGCCTGAGCATCCTGAGTTTTAAGGGACTCGAGCTCGAGGAGCTTCTCTTGATTGAGTTTAGCAGCAGCTTCTTGTGCCTTGTCCCACATTTCACGCTTGATCTGAGCCTCACGAGCTATTGCCTCGAGTTTTGCGGACTCGCTGAGCGCGAGAGTTTTTTGCTCATACGCCGCCTTGAGATCGCGCTCAAGAGCCTCTCGAGTACTAGCGAGCTGGTGCTCCTGTACTTCGCCGAGATCAATAGGTTTTGCGCAATGCGGGCAAACAAAATGCGTGTCCATTTGTGTTGTGGAAAATAACTCCCCTGAGTATACTCATATCTTGTCCTCATGGAAGAAAAAGTACCCAAGCATTCGTCTCATCACTCTGATTCTCTGGATCAGTCGGATTTTGATATGGATACTGAATTCGAAGAGCCAGCGGGGATTCTCACAGACCTTACGCCATCAGCTAGAGATCAGACTCTCAGTCTCGCAGAATTCTACCAGTGAGGCGATCCTATTGTGATCAATCATCACCCAGAGAGGGTATTTCAGGATATATATCCAGTACGGGAGGGCTCACCAGGCACGCACAATCTCGGGCACTGACTCCATCTCCAGATATCAAAGCCGGATCATCTCGTAGAAGATGTGTATAAACCCCGCGCACCCTCGCTCATCAAAGAAGTGTTTTCTCGTACTCCCCTCACTCCAAAGATGCGGAGCATCTCGGTAGCTGAGGCACCAGTTCAGGTACAAATCGAGGATATTGATGTGCGTGAGCTTACGCCTCTGGGCTCGAGCAAACAGTTCCCTGATATTTTTATCCTTGAGCTCACTCCTCGGGAGTCAATTATTCGTTGGTACAGTCGTCATAAAAAAGGACTCTTTATCGCTATTGGACTTGGGATGGGAACAACCGTTATTTTGATCCTCACTACTCTGGGACTCGCTCTCTATGCACGAGATCAGGTTATACAGGGGTATGATACTCTTGCAACTCTACGAATTCAGGATACAGCTACTCTTGTTGAGTCAACAAGCGAAGAAGCAAGAGGATACTTTCGTCGAGCACAAGTAGCCTTTCTCCCCGCGAGTATCATATCGAGTATTCTTCCTGATTCTTCAAAAGTAGAGAATGCTAAACACGTTATCGACGCAGGTCTTGGGAGTACCGAGCTCATGTCACGAGTAAGCACCCTCCGAAATATCCTCGCCGAGGGAGTTACAACTACGGCAAGTGGATGAGCTCTGACATTTTTTGATACGCAACTTTTTACCGACTCGAGTGTGGGCATTACTGATATTATTGCTGGGCATACGAGTGATATGGCGCGTATCACTGAGCTTGTGTCAGAGATAGAGTATCACTTCTCGAGTATCACAACGACCGGGAGTACTGAGCATGATATCACCCTTGAGAAGCTCCGCTGACTCTTGCGTACGACTGGACTCGCGCTTGGAGCCTTTGATCGCAATAGGGATGAGCTCCTCCAGATTCTCGGGCACAAAAAACCTATGCACTACCTCGTTCTCAATCAAAATCGAGATGAGCTGCGAGCGAATGGTGGATTCCCAGGGAGTGCAGTCGAGGTAACCCTCTACAAGGGGCGACTCATGAAGTATGAGAAGCGTGATATCTACTTTTATGATTGGCATCTTTTCCCCTACAGTAGCACCCCTCCAGCAGGTATTGATCAAGTGACGAGTGCGTACGGGATACGCGATGCCAACTACGATCCTGACTTTGCAAAGTCATTTGAGACGATAGCGGGTATGTTTGAGAAGGCAGGCGGTGGGACACTCGATGGGGCGATCGCTATCAACCAGTGAACGATCCAAAAGCTCCTCGCCATTACCTGACCTATACGAGTGGATGGTATTCGCGAGCCGGTGAGTGCTGAAAACTTCACACTCCTCCTCTCTGTCCTCGTCGAGGGGGAGTTTGCCCGAGTGGGCAGTGCGAAAGATATACTGTTTAAAACGGTTGAGTCTTTTGAGAAAGAACTCGTTGAGCAAGGAGCATTTGGGACCTACCTCAATATCCTCGAGCAGGATACTATCGCTGGGGAAATACTCCTTACTTTTCGTGACTCATCTCTCGAGAGTTACTGGAAGAGCCTGAGTAAATCTCCACACATATGGGAGAGTGGTACAAATTTTGTGGCTCCTGTGTTTACGTCACTCTCGGGGAATAAATCAGATCGCTATGTAGAGCGAGATTTTATGCTCAAGTCCTCTCTACTCTCGGGATGTAAGGTACTCAATACTGTAAATATTACCTCTCGACACCTCATGACTCCGACTGATGTGGCGGGTATTGAGTCACTTTTCAATCAGTATGGTCTCGCGCTCGACAACCGTAAGAAAGAGATAGAAGTCCAAGGAAACGGAGAAAATCGCCAGTATCTGAGACTTCTCATCCCAAAGAATAGTACTCTCGTATCCTCTTCAGGAGCTATTGGGACTAAGCTCACACTCGATGCGAGTGACCTCAGATTTGATATGATCACTACCAATATCCGCACGCTTGTCGGACAAAAAAGCGAAGTACGAGTAGAGTATGAGTCTACTCCAGCAATCTGTCAGAGTGAGCTCGTATTCCAGCCTCAGCCCGGGCTCCAAAAGTATCAAATCCTCAGATAATGCTCAAAATCACTGCTCTCACGCTTCCATTTACACTTGATGATATGATCCTCGCGGACATAGTACAAACTATCTCGAGCGGAGGGCTTCCTGAGTATTTTGGAGTTATTCAGGTGGCTATTCTCGATGATCCTACCATGCGAGAGCTTAATAGGTTATATCGTGGTATGGACTCAACCACTGATGTACTCTCTTTTGGATATGAGGTTGACTACACGATCCCTCGTGATACGACAGTTGGTGAGATAGTGCTCTCCCCTACTCTCCTCGAGTCACAAGCTCTAGAGCGATGATACACTATCCAAGAAGAGTTTTATCGGCTCGTGATCCATGGAATTTTGCATATACTAGGGTTTGACCACGAAACAGATGCTGACTACACAAGCATGTACACACATGAGTACCGAGTCATTTCTATACTTCAAAAACACTATCACCTCCTCGAGCGCGAAACACCCATAACACATGAATAAAAAAGTAATTATTAAAACTCCCGATGAGATAGCGCATATACGAGCGGCGTCTGCTCTCAATGCGAGTATTCTCGACTATATCGAGCCTTATATCGTACCTGGCATATCGACTGAGGAGCTCGACCATATAGCGAATGCTTATGTGGTAGGTCTCGGCGGAAAGTCTGCGTGTATCGACTATCTCGGAAATAATAAATGGGGGAAGTGAGGGTATACTCGGTATGCCTGCATCTCTGTAAATGATGTAATCTGTCACGGAGTCCCGAGTAAAACTGAGATTCTTAAGGACGGTGATATTCTCAACTTTGACGCTTCTACAATCCTTGGTGGATATATTGGGGATTGCTCACGGATGTACACGGTGGGAAAAGTGTCTGCGGCAGCTCGAGATCTCATCCGAGTAACCAAAAAGTGTCTCGATCTCGGAGTAGCGCAGGTGCGTCCAGGAGGCAAGATCGGAGATATCGGCTATGCGATCTCTCAGTATGCGGAGTCACGTAAATACTCGGTCGTTCGGGAGTATACGGGACATGGGGTAGGGGTACAGTTTCATGAAGAGCCGGTCGTCTGGCACAAGGCTCCACGAGGATCCTGAGAAACGATGCTCCCGGGGATGATATTTACGATCGAGCCCATGATCAATGCGGGCGGTTACAAGACCTCTCTCGATCCAAGAGATGGCTGGACGGTGCGTACTCAGGATCACTCCCTCTCGGCACAGTTTGAGCACGCAGTACTCGTGACGGATACAGGACATGAGGTACTCACGAATTGGCGCTGGGACTCGGAGTTCTAGGAGAGTTTGGCTATGTGATTGTGAGTCTGTACAAGCATGCTCTCAAACTCCTCTGCTGTTTTTCCGGTGATAGTTACCTGCGGGAGAAATACTTTATTCTCCAGCATACTTGCAACCTTTTCGAGCTCTCTCAATATTTCCGCTCTCTTTTGAGAGTCTGCTGAGCCCGAGCGGGCAAAGTCTTCTGCTCGCATGTCTGCCATACGATATGCGAGTCCTTTAAGGAGGAGCAGAGATTTGAGAAGTTCTCGTATGTAGTCTACGGCTTTTGGGGATTGTACCCCTTTTTGATATGATATTTCGAGCTGAGTTACATCGTCTACAAAAGGCCTGAGACCTCGGATACGGTGGATATATGGAGACTCGAGGAGGTCTCTAATTCAACACCAAAGAGTCTGGCAAGCCATTTTAGTGTCCCCAAGAAGATCATGCACTTGCTTTTGCTGTAAGTATTTTGGCTCAAGAGAATTCAGAGTAATGCCTACTCTTGCATATATACTAAGCTGTCGCTCTATGAGTTCAAACAGTATGCTTGACTGGCGCTCAATATCATATCTCAGTCGAGCAGAGCGTGCTCAGAGATACCGTCACTTCCCCATGAGTTGTATGACTGATTGTTTCAAAATTCAGTCGAGACCATGCAATATAGCGAGTTGGGCCTCTGAGTTCGGAGATTGATTTTTGGTTGCTGCCAATCTATGTCTTATGCTCGTAAAGTAGAGATCCTTTCGTGCGAGTACCTGACTCTCAATTGATCTAAATAATGTCTTTTGCTCGTCCTTCTTCATAGTCCCCCACTCCAAACAAGCGATAGTAATCTGCTCCCGAAGTTTCTCTATAAAATGAAAAGTTTCTCCTATGCTTGATTTTGCATGCTCACCAGAGCGTACGGCACTCAGGGCATCGCCAAATATCAGTGGAGTTACTCGCACGTCTGTGAGAACTCACTTAGTCTTTGGTAGAGTACCATGACTTGAGAAATCCAGAATTCAATCAAGCTGGAACTTTATTCGTTTATCCTGAAATATCATGATCATACCCGTGAGTCTATGTCCTGGTCATATATAGGAAATACGTCCATTGTGGGCTCACTCTCCATCGATCGGTACAAGATACATGAGAAGCTCCCGAAGGGCAGGAATGAGCTCTATTTTGAGAGTCGTTCGCTCAGACTCATTGAGTTTTTTAAATCTCAACGCTGCCCGGTCAATATTTTCATCACTTTTTTGACTGAGCAGTATCGCGAGACTATCCGTTATAAGACTTGGATCAATGACAAGAAGGGGAATAATAGCAGATGTGTCTTGAGGAGATATGCCTTTGGGACTATGATAGCACTCAACTGGGGAAAATGCCCGCATGAGCCAAGTTGAGAGACCCGTGTATCCGAGTACTTCTTGCACTCGAGTTTGATAATTAAGCGCTTTTAGGGATACGAGCTCGGGCACTCCTACCGGCAAATACATATCAGCCCTCCTGGCGATCTGATACTGAACTGTCTCAATAGCAGTAGGGCTAACGAATGCACCTTGAAGAGGAACATCGTGGAGAACAGACAGTTTTTGAGCGTCGAAAATACCGGGCATAGATATTATCTTTACTCAGTTGTTGTATATTTGCAAGCACTAAACTCCTACCCCACCCTCACCTTCACAAGCTCTGTAAAAATCTTTGGATTCCCCTTCCCTCCTGAAAGCTTCATGCACTGACCGACAAAGTATCCAAAGAGTCCTACTTTTCCTGCCTGATACGCCGCGACTTGATCGACTGAAGCTGCGAGTACCTGCTCGACTATAGATTCGAGAAGTGCTGTATCATTGACCTGGAGGAGTCACTTGCGAGCAATTATCTCATCAGCAGATCCTCCCTGCTCAAAAAGCTCTGCGAGTACTTCTTTTGCTCCTGTACTTGAGAGTGAGTCAGATCCTACCAGCTTGATCACTGCCACGAGCTCAGTCGGTGCAAACTTGAGACTCGCGAGATCAATGGGGAGTTCCCGCTCGATAAAAAGTCCAAAAAGTATAGTCGTAATGTACGAGCATGCTCGTTTAGGATCGTTGGTCGCAGTTACGATATACTCAAAATAATCCGAGAGAGCACGATCCTGCGAGAGGATTCGAGCGTCATCAGCCCCAAGTCCATACTCGCTTGTATACCTCATACGACGATCCATTGGCACCTCACTCACTTGACGAGCAGCGATATATTCAGGAGTGAGTATGAGGGGTGGAAGATCCGGCTCAGGAAAGTACCGATAGTCCATAGCATCTTCCTTTGATCGCTGAGAGTGTGACTCGCCATGCTCATCGCTCCATCCTCGAGTTTCTTGTGTAACATGTCCACCCACGTCATATATCTCGACTTGTCTCACAAACTCATGGTCGATCGCTCGTCCTATAGCTGAAAACGAGTTAATATTTTTGAGCTCAACACGGTTTCGTAGCTCAGTGGCTCCGATCGGACGAATTGAGATATTCACATCGCACCGAAGTTGGCCCTTATCCATATCAGCATCAGAAGCGTCACACCAACGCATGAGTTTTTGGAGTTCCTCGAGGTAGGCAATAACCTCAGGCTTGGATCTGAAGTCTGGCTCAGTGACTATCTCCATGAGTGGTGACCCAGCACGGTTATAGTCACAAAGCGTCTTGGAGCCTGCATGCACGAGCTTCCCAGCGTCCGTCTCTATGTGGAGCCTATTCACTCGAAAAGTCTGCGGTACTCCGTCCACGAGTGTTGTCACTTGCCCATGTTCACATATCGGAGTGTAGAGCTGAGTAATCTGAAAACCTTGTGGGAGATCAGGATAAAAGTAACTCTTCCGGTCAAAAACTGATCGCTCATTGATCGTCATACCAAGAGTTGATCCTGCTCGTACTGCACGATCTACTACCCCCTCGGAGAGTACTGGAAGCATTCCAGGCATCCCCATGCAAACAGGGCAAACTCGGATATTTGGCTCATCGGCGAGCTCGAGCGCATTTGCACAACTGCAAAACATCTTGGTGGCGGATTTGATGCGCACATGGGTTTCAAGTCCCATGACAATTTCGTATATAGGATGGCTCATAAGTCGCAAATTATAGGAAAATATCGAAGTCCTGCAAATTGACCGTAAAAAATCTCATATATTTGCGCAGAGCACGAGGTCTATGCTACGATATTGCTATGTGAGAATATATCGAAAAAGAGTATCCAACCCCGCCGCCAAGTAAATTTGACCGCCTAAGGAATTGGGCGAGTGAGTTACTTGAGAAAAAAGAAATTAAAAAACAAGGGATTAGGGATACATCCTATGACCAGCATACTAACTTACTACAAGAAATAAGAAAGGGGGAGCAATATGCTGAGAATCCAAAAATTTTATCTCAGATACGAAGTGGATTTGAAAGTGGAAATACTAAAAAAGAAACTGGAAAAAGTGCCCTTTTGATTCAACTTCCAAACGGAAAATATCATAGTCTCATTTTTGATCATTCAAAAATGGGGACCCACCCAGAAGGGGTAATGCTGAGAGGTCAGGAAAATCTCCGTGGGATTATTTTCCCTGTTGACTGAGGGGAAGTTACTGTAGGGAGAGCAGGAGACTTCAATGGATATAATACGCAATTTACTGTTACATATGCAGGAAAAGACTGACGAGTAAAACCTATAATACTCGCTTACCAATACGCAGCTAAAACACCAGAATACCGGGCACTCATAAAGCAAATTTCAGAGTTAAAGTCTGAGTTAAAAAGACTTGAGTCTCTCGATCCTGACTATGTTTGAAAAATTGAAAAATTAAAAGAAGAACTTAAAACACTAAAGAAATCTAAATTATATCGTGCTACTGCTCTTGAAATTTCGCGTTTGAGGAACGTGCGAGAAAAAAATATACAGAGAATAGCCCTTTCAAAATGAGAGATTTTAAATAAAGAGAGGCAACTTATTCTCATTCCAGAATATAGGAAAGACGTTGTCTACACTCCGTATAGTGAGAGTATCGATACGCCTAAAATGAGGCAAGCAGGTATATCTTACTTATCTAAAAGTGTTCGAAATACTTGGAAAGAGCAAATTCGTGCTCAATCGAATATAACAGATATTTGACCCCTCGGCGAAGTCCTCGACCCACGAGTTGGCATCGTACTTG
>JAYWGH010000040.1:0-24156 GCA_043778375.1 bacterium | reverse complement strand
GCCAAATATGGTAGTCGTGACGGTGGGTGGTCTTTTTGACTTTTGGGCTGGGATCGAGTCACGCGCTCCACAATGGATACGCAATATTTGACTCGAGTGGCTATACCGTCTCGTCTGAGCGCCCTCTAAGAATCTTAAGAAATCACTCGTAAGCCTCAAGTTTTTCTATCGACTTCTATTTTTGCGTAGGTAGTACAGGAGTAGTATCTTTTACTGATGAACTCTGCGCCCGAGGGAGAATCCGAAAAGCTGCCATATAGCTGCGTTGTATGCGGGGGATGAGTGCCTTTACCGCGTCCTCTTTCATCACCTTGCTGAGAGTACTGAGGCAGAGTTTTTGTTTTGAGAGAGCGTTTATTACGCTTGTATTTCCTGCTGGATCGAGGAGGACTGTATCATTAGGATTTCGAGCGTAAGAGTCGTAGTTTACTCATGCAAGGCTGAGAAACTGAGGGTCATCTTTGCGAGTGAGAGCAAGCTCCATACATGGAGAGTCTGTTGTAATGAGCTCGAGTCTCGGTGATCGAGCGAGATCGAGGAGTCATTCAAACCTGCGAGTAAGGTCTTTTCGTGGGTCCCGATCAATTGTTGCAGCGTTGAGATCCATGAGAATATATTTCATGCCGAGCTTCTCGAGATTATCGATCGAAGTTTCTCGATCTTTCCCTTGTATGTACGAGTCAAACTGGTAGATGAGACTGTCCTCAAAAAATCTTTCTCGATTGCGCGCTACATAGTAGCTCGTAAAGGTACCGACTCGGTAGATAGGGGCGTCGTTAATACTCTCCTTTGGAGGATAGAGGAGCCTCTGAAAGAGGAGGTTTCGGAGGTCTCGAGCTTCGCGGGCTACAGCAATATCTCCAATACTTCCGCCATTCTGCACTATTCGCTGTGTCTGTGTTAGAAGGCTATTAAAACTTGCAAGGCTCGCTCCAGAAGAGCTTGTGAGGAGAGCTTTGAGCTCTGGAGTCTTTGCAGCAGTGAGGATATCTGCACGAATCTGATCTCCTGAGGTTATATTGATCGCCTCGAGGAGAGGTACATACTCCGGCCGACTGAGAAATATCGCCTCTTCCTCACTTACGAGTCCCTGACGGTACTCAGGGAGATCTTCGGGCATATTATTCCAGGCCTGTACGAGCACTGCCCCAAAAAAGTACGGGAAGAGTACTGCGAGTAAAATTCCACTACAGAGGATAGTAGTCCCTATTCACTCAAGTGCCCGAGTGTTCATGATTCGAGAAAACCCGAGTACGATAGTTGCGAGGAGTCCAAAATACAGGAGTATTCCATACCACACAATTCCAAAGGCTGCGAGGACAAAGATGAGTATGTAAACGCTGAGAAATATCCCGAGGTACGCACTTATACCAGAAGACTTTTTAGAGAGGTGATCATCGAGTGCTACGAGTCCGACGGGGATGAGTCCGAGTATAACGACTACGAGGTATCCTATCGGGAGTTGGATTTCATTCGCGAGACTTGAGAGGAGTGCTTGTCATGATGGAAGAAAGTAGACTCCACCTAAAATCGCAAGGACTCCAAACCCTATCACTCGTGGCCAGAGTCCTGAGAGGAGGAGGAGAAAGGCTCCAGGTAAGAGTATGAGATAGAGAGGGCCAATATCGGTGAATTCTCCTCATTGATTGGTTTGGAGGGTGAGATTGAGGGGAAGTTTGAGATAGTTACTGATTCCTTTTTCGTACCCAAAATATCGACCAAGGTCTTCATTTTTTGTGTTTCCATCTGCGTCAAGGGTGTTGACTGCGAGCCGGGCGTCAGTGGCTTTTTTTGCCTCTGGAGTGAGTATTTTGAGCATATCTGCGTTATATACCTTTGGTTGCCCACCAAGAAGGGTATTGATGCCTAGGCGACTGTCCGTGCTCATGTACACTTCAGCCGTATTCTTGACGATCCAGGGGGCTAATGAGATCACTATTCCAGTGATGAGGAGGAGCGAGTCAAGGAGGAGATTTTGAGTTACTTTCCAGAGATCTGCTGATGATCGTTGCCAGAGAGCCGATGCGTAGAGCCCAGCGATGAGGCAGACCACCACTCCACAAAATATCAGGAGTGAGCTCCCATGGAGTACTGGAGCACTAATATTGAGAAATTTCCAAAGTCCGAGAATACTAAATCCTCCGATAAAAAGAGTGAGGTATATCAAAAATCCTCGCACTCGCAGGTGGGCGTACCAGATGACTGCGAGCCCACCGAGGATGAGCATGAGGGTAGTGAATTTGGTAGCAAATGCTACTCCCATGAGTACCCCTGAGAGTATGAGGAGAATTTTGCGTGTTCGAGCCTCGGATTTGATCGCCTCGAGTAGACAAATAAGAGCGGCAATAGAGAGAGCGAGGAGTCCACTATCTACCTTCATATCCTTTGCGAGCTGAAACACCACCATTGGCATCGCCATATAGGCAGCAACTGCAAAGAGAGGGAGGCTCATGAGGTATTTTTGGCCGAGAGAGGCAGGATCCTCAGACTCAAAACGCGCGAGTGTATACTTGATCCCAACGAATATGAGTACAGCTGCGAGTATCCCTCCGAGACTATTGAGAAAAAATGCCAGTGAAGCACTCCCATGCAGGAATCCTACCCCGTTGAGATTCTGCCAGAAAGACATCCCAAAATACATTGTATTTTCAGAGTTGGCGATGAGCTTTGGGTAGTTCATATACACACCAAGGTCGTCCCATCCGATCGGGAAAGGGCGGAGTATATTGATAAAGTTTACACTCATCACGATCCAGGTGATCGTGAGAAATCCTCCTGAGAGGATGTATCCAAGTACGGCAAAAAGTGAACTCTCTGGGAGTGACGCTCGGTAGCTCCAGAGTGTCCCGAGGCTTGTCCAGAGGTCACGACCTCCTATTGCGAGTCCAAGTATTAAAACGGTATAGACGAACATGAGGTTGTAGAGTCCAAAAAACCCGATGATGGAGATCAAGTTGACAAGCACTGAGAATCCAAATATTACTCCGACCCCGAGTCGTACTGAGCTCTCAAAAGAGTCTCCTATCTTGAGCATTCGCAGCCCCCAAGTCCCGAGTCCGAGAGAGACTCCGAGCACTCCCGCAGGGAGTGCGAGGTACCCAAGAATCTTAAAAAATATCAGCGTTCCCGTGCCGAGAACACTGCCAAGGTTTGCCCAAACACCTACTGTTGCAAAGGCTCACACGAGTGGATCGAGTCCGTGTCTCGCGGTTGTGAACACACAGGTGAGCCAGAGTACCCAGAGAAATCCAGCTCCAATGCTGAGTATCCCGATAGAGATGTATCTCCTTGGGGCGAATGCTCGGATTATGAGTGGTATGGCGAGTGCTAAAAAGGCGAGGAGGATATAGAAGTAGTACGGACTCGTGAGATCAGTAAACTTTTCTATTCCCGGCATGTGAGCGGTGTCCCACTGAAGCTTTGTACCCACTGTATTTACGTAGTAGTAAGCACTTGTTCCAAGTCCAAAAAGTATGAACAGAATATATGAAAAAACAGAAGAGATTTTGGACATATTAGGGGGAAGTGAGGGTACGACGGATATTGCGAAATTCTCGCCAGTGGAGAGCGACAAAAACTCAGGCGTAGAGGCTACTGACTCCGAGTATACAGAGACTTATCAGGATGCGAGGAGAATGTGTGAGAATCCCCATATTTGTATATGCAGAGTACGACGAGGGGAGTATCCAAAAGAGGAGTACAGTCATGAGTACAAATACTGCGAGTGCTCACATAAATGGCCAAACTTCAAACGATTCATGGTATTCACGAGTCACTCGGTAACTCATATACCAGATCACCACCCAGGAGACTCCGACTGCGAGAGCCGATCCTGCAGCCCCCATGAGTGTGATCCCGATGTAGTTGAGTATGACATTTACTATGATCCCGACGAGGATGATTCAGAGGCGTTTTTTGACCTGACCGATACCCGCGAGGAGGATAAAATTGACCTGGAGGAGGAGGTTAAAACTCAGAAATGCAGCACTCCAGTAAACGATATGACCTGAGGCTTCATAGGCAGGACCAAAGAAATATACTCCGAGAACGGGCGCAAAGAGTATTGCGAGGCAACTCACCATCACTCCTGAGATCAAAAATATTCGAGTGAATACTCCGACAATTACTCGGATTTTCTCCTTGTTGCCCTGTCCAAAATAGCTCGATATCACTGGGAATACGAGCCCGAGGATGGGAGTGAGGACGAGAAATGGGATGGCCATCAGGCTCAGGTAGTTGGAGTAAATACCTGCAGCTTCTGGGCCCCTGAGCTGGAGAAGCATCTGCATATCGATCTGTGAGAGGATCGAGCTCGCATTGGTCGCGAGGAGTGCCCATCCGCTGTACGCAAAAAGCGTCTTGATATCTCATTTGTCCACAACCAAGGGAGCACTGCGTACGAGTGGGAGGAGATAGCGAGTCCCGATAAATATGAGCCCAAGGAGGGTGGCTATCGCTGTCCCAAATAACCACCCTTGGGCGTACGCTACGATAGAGCCGGTATTGGTCGTCATGAGTGTGTACGCAAATCCGAGTGAACTCGTTAGGCGCACGAGCTCAAGTCCCTTTGAGAGAAAGGTGTTTTGATAGACGATCGCGATGGTCGAGAGATAATGCTGGAGATTGGTAAACAGGAGATAGATCGCAAATATCTGGAGGACACTCGTGACCTCAGGGATGAGAGCTGCTGTCGCATGAAAATACACATCTGCGAGCCAGCCAGCACCAAAGTAGAGGAGGGTACTCGTGATCACACTCATGCCTGCCATAGCGATGAGAGAGTAGAGAGCGTACCCCTTTACTTTTTTATGATCGCCCAGACCGAGGTACTTTGGGAGAAAGTAGTTGAGACTCTCCACCATCCCCAGATCATTGAGACTCCCAAACAGGAGGATAAAACTCAAGACTCCGTAGAGTATCCCAAGCTCGCCTACTGAGAGATCATGAGAGATGATGATCTTGATCGCATACCCGATCGGCCCAGTGAGGAGCGCTATGATATAGAGCCAAGAGCCTCGCTTGATAAACTTGTGGGTGAGACTCTCCTGCATGAGCTCATCGGTGTGGTGACTAGACTTTACCATGATATTTGCCATGTGACTCATCTCGGATAATAGTAGTACCTCCAAACTCGATCACTCGATGCGACTTGGCGTCTACGAGATGACTATCATGTGTGGAGATGATGATAGTCTTGCCGATAGCATGGAGTCGCTCAAATATTACCATGACCTCGGCAGCATTTTTGGGGTCAAGATTGCCAGTTGGCTCATCCCCGATGATGATATCAGGATTATGGATGAGGGCTCTTGCGATACCAACTCGCTGCGCCTCACCTCCTGAGAGAGTAGCTACGAGTGCATTTTTCTTGGCGAGAATACCTACTTCCATGAGAACCTCGGGGAGTCGCTTTTGGATAATTCGGTCGCTGTATCCAGAGACTTCCATGGCAAATGCGACATTTTCCCCGACAGTCTTGTCCCCGAGGAGTTTAAAATCCTGGAATACTACTCCAATCTTACGTCGATATCCTGCGAGATCTCATCGACTCAGGCGGTAGAGATCTTGGTTTGCATCAGTAAATATCGCTCAGGCAGTAGGAGTGAGCTCTCCGACGAGCGTGCGGATAAAACTCGTCTTGCCACTCCCTGAAGCCCCGATCAAAAATACGAACTCTCCCGGGAGTATCTCGAGGTGGATATTTGTGAGGATTTTCCTCTCGCCGTAGCGCAGCTCTACTCGTTCAAATTTCATGCGCAAATTGTACGAAGACTCAGCGCAAAGGCAAAACGATAAATAAGTTGCTCCTCACGAGTTTTTTGCTAGCATGAGAGCATGTTTATCAACCCACGCCTCTATATTTTTGATGGCTTGACCCCAGATGAGGTCAATTATTTTGCACTGATGTGTGACCCTGTCGACTTTTCTCCAGGAGCGATCATCCTGAGCGAGGGAGAGGCGTCGGATAGTCGGGCTTACTTTGTCGAGGAGGGGAGTGTAGAGGTCCTCAAATCTGGTACTCAGATCGCGACTCTCGGGGTGGGAGACTTATTTGGGGAGATTGCCCTCATCACCAATGATCCACGATCAGCTACCGTACGAGCACTCACAAAAGTGCAGGCACTTTCACTGCACCGTGATGACTTTTTGATGCTTGCTAAAAAGTCAGGCAAGTTCCCAGAGATTCAAAAGGAGATATTTCGCCGTATTCAGGCAAATTTTACTCGAGGGGAGTAGGTCGGTTTGCAAAACAGAGTTTTCCACTATACTCTATCACGACTGGTGTATTTTCCGGTTTTATTATTTACAAAATACCATATGGAAAGAAAAGAAAAAAAAGTTCTCATGGAGCAGTATGCTCAACATAAAGGAGACACAGGATCACCTGAGGTACAAGTTGCGATCCTCACCGATCGTATCGAGGCTCTCAAGCTCCACCTTGAAATGCACAAAAACGACAATCACTCACGCCGAGGAATTCTCCTCATGGTTGCAAAGCGGCGAAAGCTCCTCAACTATGTAAAGCGTAAAGACAACGATCGATATGAGTCACTCATCGCTCGACTCGAGCTCCGAAAATAGTTTGTATACGAAAAATCCCCCGAATAAGGGGGATTTTTTTGAGGTCTAATGAGTTTTACTTCGCGTAGTAATCCCGATAAATCCCCTCAATCTCCCCTCGAAGCTCTGCGTCAGCGGTCGCTTGATAGTCTCGCTTGATCTGCGCGTCGTAGTCTCGTAGATACTGCGCTATAGCGATCTTGCGCTCTTTGGGATCGAGATTTGGGAATTGCTCGAGGATATTCGTAAGATATGCTCCATGCACTCGCTCTTCGATACGCGCGTTCCCAGAGATGAGAGAATTCATGTTTTCAACTGTCCGCTCAGGCTCTCCGACATACTCCATCACATTATGCCCCATGAGGGTTTCGTCTCCCTCTGTGAGTACTTCAAGTGTCCCGTAGTGAAAAAACGAGGCCAAAAAATTTGGATAACTCGAGCGGATATTTTTGATCTTCTCTCCTTCGAGTGTGTTGATCTTGGAGTACATTCCCTCTTGGTTGATAAAAAATATCTTGCCTTTGACCGCGATGTTAAAGTCCATCTCAAGGTCGATGAGGAGATGCTCAAACCTTTTTAGGAGCATGAGCTGAAATCCAATACATACGAGATCAAGCCCAGCAAACACTATATCAAAAGTCGTGGCGATAAAAAATATGTGGATCACATAGACGATAATAACTCCGAGGAAGAGCACAAAGTTAAATTGCAGTTGATTGAAGCACCGGATAAACGACTTGTCTGCCCCTTGGAGTTGTGCGAGGAGGTCGTCAGTGTGGAGTATTTTATTACTGCGACTATAAGAGTCTCTGTACTCTCTCAAGTAACTAAAGCTCGAATATACCGTCCAGAGGATGTTGATCCCTACGATACTTGCGAGGACTATTCCAAATTCATTTCCGGATCCAAAATGCCTGATAATTAAAAAAGCATTTACTCCACCAAGTATAAAAAGTGGGATCAGCCAGAGGCTTGAGGCGAGCCCATAGAGCCAGGAGCGCTTGATGAGGAGTATGGTACTGTAGCCATCTTTTTTGAGGCGCTCGATCATCTCGATATCTCGCGCGACGACAAAAGATTTAAATATAAATTCGTAGAGGGCTTTAAAATTGAACATACAGAGATTATATGGAGTATAACTCGATCGTCAAAGATCAGTTATCTTGCTCTCATAGAAGCCTCGGATATACTGCCCTCGTGAATCAATTTGATACCCTGTATTTTAGTAAGTATCTCGGCGAGGGCGATGAGCTCCTTTTTGTCTGCCACAGACACCCTATTCTCATCATTGATACTATCATCCTCTGGTGTTTTTTTGGAGTGCTTCTCCCAGTATTTTTCTATCTTCAAAATACCTTTTGAGTTGCAGACATGCTCGCGATCGGATACTTTGAGAGTTTTCTCGTGCTCGTATATCTGGCTTTAGTGTACCATGTTTTTGACTGGTACAATGATGTCTGGGTGATCACGAGTCGTGGGATAGTTGATATTCAGTGGAGGTATTTTACAGGAGATGTAAAATACATCGAGTACGAGAATATCCATGGAATAGAGATTAAGTCTGACTCAATATTTGATCCACTTCTCGGTAAGGGGGATATTGAGATACACTTGGCTTCTGAGGGGGAAGAATTTTTTCTCTCCGATGTCGTCAATCCGCAGGGAATTGTAGAGTATATTCAGGCAGTACTCGATGAAATGCGACATGAGCATGATCGTCCAGTAGATGATCGGGCACCGTTTGATCTCCTTATGGATACCCTGACTGATATGGTGCGGGAACATCTCGAAAAGTGAGGGAGTGCAAAGGGAGAGCGAACTACGCTCGAGGAGGCCCGTATTATGGAGCGGGCGATGCGTCGGCGAGGGACTATAGACCTCAGGTCTGATGAGGAGAAGTATCCAGAGACACCAGTACAGTATAGATCTAAATATGCGGCATCCCAGAGATCAGGAGGCTCTGAAATGGGGGATCATAGTACTCACCGCGAGAGTCATGATACCCATAGTGATGCTGGGCACGGAGGGGATCATGGTGGCGGAGATGGAGGGGATGGGGGCGGCCACTAAATATTATATTTTGCTTTGAATTCTCCCACTGAGGAGGATATACTATCCAAGTATTTTTTAACTTCATCATATGCTCCTTCAAAAAAAGATTCACCTTACAAAACTCGATAATGACTGTGAAGTAGTAGAGAGGCTCGTCGACGAAAACATCGCAGGTAAGCTCGACTCCTACCTCAAAAAATTTAAAGAAGGGACAAAGTGCTCACTTGTCGTGAGTATATCGGGGACAAAAAAAGGGACTTTTAATGGATCAGTGCAGCTCGACGCAGATGGGGGAGTCTACCGCTCAGAGCGAGACGACTACAAAAAGCTCGATGATCTCGTCAATCACCTATTTGACCATGTAAAAGAGCAACTCTCCAAACGCTCCAAGTGAGGACTCGGAAGACTCCGAGGGGTGATCGCGAGAGTATTTCGTAGAGGGGAAGCGTAGAGTATTTTTGTTTAGATTATCCCATGATCATTTTTATTGGTATCCTCACTGCGCTCATTGTTTTTAGTGTGATAGTATTTTTTCATGAGCTCGGACACTTTATGATGGCGAGGCGGGCGGGTGTGAGAGTAGATGAGTTTGGACTCGGGATCCCTCCTCGCGCTAAAAGTCTTTTTATTGATAAAAAAGGGACTCTCTACACACTCAACTGGCTCCCGATCGGTGGATTTGTAAAACTCCATGGGGAAAATGATATCAAGGGCAAAGACCCCAAGAGCTTTGCCTCCAAGAGCTACTGGGCGAGGTCAGCTATCCTCCTTGGTGGAGTAGTGATGAATTTTTTGCTGGCGTGGGTGATCATCTGGGGACTCATGTGGCAAGTGACTAACCCAGCAGGACTCGCACCTCTCGGTATTAATACAAAGTTTGTAACCACTATGGTCTCAAAACTCGTTCCTACCTATGATCAAGCGGTCACGAGCGGACTCCTCGAGATACGAGGGACTTATATAGATCCAGTTGACGGAGGGATTGCAGCGCGCGCCTGAGTACAAAAGGAGGATAAGGTACTCACTGTGGCGGGCAAGAGTATTCGTAGTCCAAAGGATCTTGTAGACGCAGTGCAGGGGGCAAAGTGAGAGTTTGAGCTCGTGGTAGAGAGGTCGGGGAAACCAGTAACACTCAAGATCACTCCAGTGAATGATCGTATCGGAGTATCTGTGTATGGAGATACGCATGTAAAAAAAGACTTTTCGTACAAGTATGGATTTCTCGAGGCTGGACGCACAGCCGCAGTTGAGGTCTACAGTCAGTCTCGTCTCACTCTCGAGCTCCTTGGTGACCTCGTACGCAAGCTCATTAGTCCAGCTACTCCTACCGAGCGTACTGAGGCGACGAAGAGTCTCACTGGCCCGATTGGGATCGGGGATATGTTTGTAAAGCTCGCTCAGGCTGATGTCTCCGTAACGGTGATATTTTTGATCGCGGCAGTCATCAGCATCAATCTCGGGGTATTTAATCTCCTCCCATTTCCGGCACTCGATGGAGGGCGCTTCGCATTTCTCACTATTCATACGGTGATCTCTTGGCTCTCTCGAGGCAAGCTCGGGACAGAAAAGCTCGAAGCTCGCGCGAATATGGTTGGATTTGCACTCCTGATGCTCATGAGTATCTTTGTGGCCTATCAGGATATTGTGAGGATTGTTACTCGGTAACTCAGTCATCATCGCTCCCAGAAGTCCTACATATTAACTCCACTTCATGATCGCAGGTTTTGACTTTAGTATACAGGCAACTGACGGATATGCCCGTGCGGGGACACTGACTACTCCGCATGGAGTCGTACAGACTCCGATATTTATGCCAGTAGGGACTCAGGCGACCGTAAAAGGAATAACTCGTGAGCAAATCCGCGAGATTGGGAGTCAGATCATCCTCGCAAATACCTACCATCTCGAGATGCGTCCAGGCTCTGAGGTAGTGCGGGACTTTGGGGGAGTGCATGGGTTTGCAGGAGTCGACATGCCAATACTCACGGATAGTGGGGGATTTCAGGTATTTTCACTCGGACAAGCAGGTGTGACTGATGGCGCTCGCCGTAAGGAAAATCTCGTCAAGATCACTGAGGAGGGGGTGAGATTTTCATCTCATCTCGATGGGACAAAACATATGTTCACACCTGAGTCAGTCATGCAAATAGAGTCCAATCTCGGGGGAGATATTATCATGGCGTTTGATGAGTGTGCACCTGGGACCTCGAGTCGGGAATACGCTCGCAAGGCTATGCACCTCACACACCGTTGGGCAGAGCGCTGTATAGCTGCCCATACTCGAGTACAAGCAGATCGGCAGGCGCAGGGACTTCTCCCACAATCACTCTTTCCGATAGCGCAGGGAGTCACCTACGAGGATCTCCGGCGTGAGTCGGTAAAATACATCGGGAGCCTCCCGACTCTGGGTATGGCAATAGGAGGGCTCTCGGTCGGTGAGTCTAAGGAGGATATGCTGCGTATCCTCGATGCGATCGCTCCTGATCTCCCTATCGCAAAGCCACACTACCTCATGGGAGTGGGGACTCCAGAAGATCTCGTGGAGGGGATTTATCGGGGGATTGATATGTTTGACTGCGTACTCCCGACGCGTCTTGGGCGACATGGAGTAGTATTTACGAGCTACGGCAACCTCAAGATCGGACTAGCGGCACAAGAGCGAGTACAAACGGGGATACCGATGAAGCCGGGTTATGAGACGATTGTATCGCGGAGCTACTCACTTGGATACCTGCGTCACCTCATCAAGACTGGGGAGAGTCTCGGAGGACAGCTCTTGTCTCTCCATAATCTCGAGTATCTCATAAAAATCTCCCAGTCTGCTCGCGCTGCTATCATCGCCTGAGCGTATGAGCAGTTCCGTTGTGAGTTCTGGGAGGGATATGTGGTGAAGGGGGTTTAGATACTGAGTCTATCTGGGATGACTCAATGTTGGATAAACTTGATTACCGCCGATTCGCCGTCTGAATAATAGCGTTGACGACCAGACTCTCCATATCTCCCTCGATTTTGAGAGTTCCATTTTTGAGTCTGAGGTAGGTATTATTACTGCGGGGATCCTGGTAGAATCCTCCTTCTGATGATCCAAGCTCTGGGAGGAGTGTATTTGGGTAGAACCAGATTCGCACACCAGCCTCCTCAAAAGTCGTCCCACCCGAGCTCGTAAATACCGCGACACTATGTGCCGCGCCATCTCTCGGTCCAGTCCCTGCGTACCAAGACTTTTTTGGCAGGGTAAATCCGTATCCGAGTGCTTCATTGAAATACACTTGTCCTCCAGAGAGTGTAGTAGCTCCTGATAGGCTAAGTGTACCAGTGCCCACGGACTCTCCTAGGATACTTCCAGTATTTGCAATTACTACGGGTGTGCTCCCGGTACTGCTTGCACCCGTGCTAGTTGTAGTAGTTACTAGAGGAGCTCTCTCAAGTGGGACCTTGAGCGGATCAGTCGCTACAGTGCTCGAGCTCCCAGTATATCCGAGGATTTTCTTAGGCTGCACGGGTGCTGGACTAGGAGAAGTATCCTGTCGCAGTTGGTACCACCCGAGCCCGAGCACAGCGAGGGCGAGTACGATACAAATTTGCTTATAAAACGATGCGCGAGTTGAAGCTTTCATACAAAAAAGGAGACCGAAATGAACTCTTTGTATTGTAAGTGCTCCTCGCTAAATGTACACTTTACTTAAAAATTATTTCCGAGTTTCTCAAATTTTACCGGAGCAGTGATATCAAATATTCCTGTCTCATATACAGCGTCGTACATAAATTTGTAGGACATTTTAGTACCTGCTTCATCAAAATCCCCTGCAACCTTCATACTATACGCATTTCCTGCAGTCTTTATCTCAATTGCCGCTACTTTTTTCCCATTGACTTCTACTGACAGGTCAGCATTTCCGGTCATGATATCGAGCGGGCCAGTTACTTTTATTGCCTCAAATGATCCCCCATTACTCGTCATAGAGAAATTCATCATGCCATTCTCCATGTTCATGCTCATGTCAGACCTTGAGTATTTTGACCAGTCAGAAGTCTCAAGTGTCATACGAGAGCTATCCATGGTTAGGCTCATGTTTGAGCCAGATCGTCGGTTTCCACTCTTCTCTTGTGCGTCTAGACGATATGACTCACCAGTTCGAGAGATCATAGCTGATCCACTTGATTGCCCTGGAGTCTTTGCTTTTGTACTCAATACAAGTCGGGCAGAATCCCCCTTGGAATTGTAGGTAATCTCCAGGTTTTTCGGGAGTTCAAACATATCGTTTGAGCTTGATGACCCACCAAGAGCTTTATTTACTGCCTTGAATGTCGCAGTTTTTGGTTTCATTACATAGAGGTTTCCTCGCTTTGCTTTGACAGCAAGGAGTGAGTTAGTCTCAAGGATCTTGAGAGCTGACTCTATTTTACTGATGGCGAAAGCATCTCCGATATCACTCATACTCCCAGAGTCACTGATCTGATAGTATTTTCCTACATAGTTTTTTTGGATTTCTGTTACACCTGTAATTATCTCAGGAGCTCCCTCAAGAATTGCACCTGCTGCGAGCTCAAACTGCGTGAGAGAGGCGTAGAGCTTGCCGTCAACTACTTTAAATTCTCCTGCAAAATTGAGGGTGAATGAGATGGTTTCTGACTTCTTTGGATAATTATAGTTTGCGTCAGGCTTTGCCGTGTAGTCACTTTTATTTTGTGTGGCGACTACCTTGACTGACCCTCGCCCTGATTGAGCAAGGTTTCCCTTAAGGAAGTTTGTAATAGCTGAGTACTCGTCGAGCTTAAATGTAACATCAGCGTTTATATCAGTAGATCCTACCGTAAAACTCAGAGACATCTTCCCAGTCTCTTTCATCCCAGATGTACTGTAGATGCGCAGAGCTTTGCGGATTTCATTGATAGCATCTTGCTGCATGGCTATGATCTCTGACTCTACCCGTTCATTATCGGCTGAGAGAGCTTTCGTAGTTGCAGGCTTGGTTGGAGTAGCCGTAGACGGAGCGGCGAGTGCTATTGGCGAGAGACTCGATGCAACCATTAGGGTAGCACAGAGTCCAGCAATAAATGAGCGTTGAAACATAAAAAAGGTTTAAAAGTGGATAAAGTATAGGAGATGATACGTGAGTATCAAATAAAACTCACTTAGTAGTTGAGTGCTCGTGCAAAATCGAGCTGTGTATCAACTCAACTCTTGAATTTCTCAAGATCGAGATCAATCTTGTAATCAGGAGTAATACCCACCTTATCAATGGTACGATCTTTCCCTCCAGTAAACCATTTTGCAGTGGTATATTTGAGACTTGACCCGTCGGAGTAGGGGAATACTGTCTGCACTGAGCCTTTACCGTAGGTAGTTTCACCTACGACTTTTACTCGTGCTCCGAGAGCATCCTGGACTGCTCCTATGAGGATTTCTGAGGCAGAGGCAGTACCTTTATTTGCAAGAAATATGATCTGCTTGTCTCGGAGTATCGCGTCATCTCCAGATGAGAAGAGAACTTCTGTTCGCTCGAGAGATCGTATTTTGATCTTTGGCTCTCGGGCAGGGATAAATGTATCGAGGAGATTGCTGACTTCTTGGAGGTCACCACCACCATCATTTCGCAGATCGATGATGAGTCGCTTTGTGCCGTCTTTTGCCATTGTGGCAAGTCACTTATTGAAGCCATCAGTTGTCCCATTTCCAAACGAGCTGATATTTATGTATGAAGTATTACTATCGAGAAGTTTGTAGGTGACAAGCTCGACCTTGATGCGCTTGCGAGAGAGAATCTTTGTGAGAGTCTCTCCATTTCGGAGGATCGTGAGCGTCACCTTGGATCCACTTGGACCCTTAATCTTGGAAACAGCTGTGCGGATAGAGGTATCTTTGGTGATCTCATAGTCATCTATTTTTAGGACTCTGTCTCCTGCGATTACTCCTGCAGCTTCAGCTGGACTCCCGGGGATAGTGCCCTGGATCATAAATTCTCCTGGTTTTGGCATATCAACATAGGCTCCTATTCCCTCGAATTCACCGTTGATTTCTTCTGAAAATTCTTGAGAAGCTACTGGAGGGAAATAAGTTGTGAATTTGTCTCCTGAGGCATTTGCCATCCCCTCGATCGCTCCGTAGATGAGATTGCGCCCCTCGATTTTATTGTGATCATAGTGCTCGGTCATGAGCTTGTTGTAGGCGTCCACGAGTATTTCGTAACCTTGAGCGTCTTCGATCGGTGAGTTCCCAGACTTGGACGCGAGGTAGCTTGAGGCGTAAAACGAGAGATCATCAAAAGTAAGCTTTTTATTTACGACTGAGAGTACATTTCCATCTACGAAAGTCTGATCACCTACTTTTACTCCGTAAAAGAGGTTTGTGAGATCAACGAGCTTCTGATGCTTGGCTTGACCGCGCAGGATGAGTGGTATTTGTGATGGTTTTAGGATATCCATGTATACGGCTTTCTGGTATGCTCGGTAGAGACGTGACCCCTCGGGTACTCAGGCATTTGGAACCGTGATGTACTGGTAGCTTGCAGGGATCTCTCCATACTCAGCGATCACATCGACCATACTGATAAAGAGCTCTTGCTCAGAGGCTATGCGGTTTTTAGGTTTTTTGCTGAGCTCCCGTACGATATTTGAGGGGGCTTTGGTGGGCTTTGCGAGCGCTACTCCTGGGAGAGCACTCATGAGTCCTATAATGAGAGCGAGCGAGAGGGCAAGGTATTTTTGCATAGTCTGATTGAGTTATTTTTGAGAGTTAATATCTATACTAGTAGGTTCACCGAGGTTTCGCTGACTCCAGTCGATCTTGCCAAAAAAGGTAGCGATCCCGAGGACGATCATGGCACAGGCGATGAGGCAAATCACTCCGTATGTGCTCCCTCGTCCGAGGTAGTGCTCTGCCCATCCCCAGCCTCCAGTCCAGTCATGGACCGTCTTGCGATATTTGAGAATAGCGATTCCTCATGCGGTCATGAGAAGTCAGTAAAAAATGCTTGCGATCATATGCGACGTAATATAGTCGATTTTTTGCTAAACCCAAGGGCAAAGAGTATAATCAGAGTATGAATGTACCTCATGGCTCAGTAGATGTAATCAGTGATCGTGAAATAGACCCGAAAATACTCCTTTTACGGACACTTTTGGTGGGTAAGTATTCAAGATTCCAAAGTCAAGCTGTGGATGTATTACAGGCTTTGGAGAGGTTTAAGGACTTTCGCTCGGATCACGCAGAAGAAATCGATAAAATAATTGAAAATGGACGGACTACTTTTAATACTGTTTTAATAGAAAAGTTTAGGTCTACAATGATTGGTACTGAGTATATTTTTGCACAGGAACTCCTGCACTTAGAAGAACTTTTTCGGGCTGCTACCCTACAAAAAGAGACGCAAGACAAAATATCGGCTGGATTAAAATCTCGCCTTACAGTTCGGGTGACTCAGGATATGGCTAACTTGAGATGGAGGCTGGAGGAATGTTTATCAAACCTTACTGCTCGAGATCAGGATGAAGATCATATTTTGGACATAACGAGCATGAGTGATCCTCATACTCCTGAAGAATTACTCGAACTTTTAAAATATTGGAAAATATATTTAACTCATGGAGGAGTGGGCGAGAGAGACAGTATAGCTGGGCCTGTATTTGAGTTTTTTAAGCTCAGTGATGAAGATCGGTATATAGTGCTAAAAATCATGACAGGCTGGGAGCCAGAGATTATCAACTAAAACCTTTGCCTTTGCTGGAGTTTTGTATACCCTCGTCACGCAATGGGATATCGCCAAGTGGTAAGGCAGGGGACTCTGAATCCCCCACCGAAGGTTCGAATCCTTCTATCCCAACCATAAAATATTAACCCTCCGAATGGAGGGTTTTATATTTTATGAATTTGAATGGGGATTCGAACTGAAGCAAAATGCAAAGCATTTTAATGAGCCAACGATTTGGCTCATGGCTGAAGCGTTTCTAGCCAGAAGGGCTAGAAAAGAATCCTTCTATCCCAACCTCCTATTTCTTTTGTGATTCTTTCTCCCCAAACCTCTCACTCGGCATCAGCCCAGCGGGAAATACCGGGAAATATAACTCTCTATCTGAGGCCTCGAGAAATGTCTTCCCCTCCTCTATGATCAGGCGTCGCAATAGGAGCTCTTCTGCCGTAAATACGATGAGAGAATTCCCCGAAGCTGCCCCCATGCTCGTATCTATGGCATTGCCCTTGAGGGTAAAATTATCATAGAGAAATCCTGAGTCATCACTTATACTGTTGCGCATTACTTTCCAAACATCGACCATCGGGACTGGACCGTCATTCCAGACATAGAGGATGAGCATGTCAGCATCTTCTAGTTTTTTTGAGTGCAGTGCAAGCGAAGTATGAAGATACTCAGTTATAGACGCAATTCCATCTCCAGAGTAAGCTTGTGATATATTCCCATCATCTTTTGCTGGGTATACGATACTTGGCTTACCGCCAAACTTCATACTCATGGGCAGGTACTGCTTTGCCGAAATACTCCCATTGATTCCCCAGACCATCATTTGTGAGGCTTTCCAGAGATTTTCAAAGAGGCTCCGCATGACCGATGCGTAGTTTGCATCTTCTATTCCTGTATAAGACACCTGAGGCTCCGTACGATAAAGGGCCACTGTGTCATCAAATATCAGTATCTCATGCTGTATCTCAAAAAGATCAGTCGATATATTTCGAGTATCTATCAGGCTCTTGAGGGAGCCCGAGTACTCTGTCCAGTTTGGGTCAATTTTAGAGAGATTGGTGAGTTGTCTCACGGGAACATTTCGTGCCACAAGCTCGCTTCGGATTGACTCAGCTGTTTCTCTGTCCATCACCCCATTCATCGTCGAAAGCTCTATAATGTAGATGCCAGTTTTGCACATGACAGAACGACGATTCACATCGATGATATCTTGTTTATCGGTCGAAAATTTGACTCAGGGCATGTGGGAAGTTTCCGTAAATATTGTATGAATTGTATGAGTCCGAGGGCTTATGGCAATGTCATATAGTAGATGATACTACCCCACTAACATACTATTTGTAGCCTTTAAATGGGAGAATGTTTGTATCTTCTTCCACAGGGGATACTTCATTCGCTACAACAAAAGCTTTTTTACTGTCTTGAGTAGATAATAACAATGTACTTTCAGACCCGTGAAGAGTATGGATGGTAGCGTTGTTAGTGAAAAACTGAACTTTTGATACCCCATCTTTTGGACCATGAGATACGAGAAAAGGTTGATTACTTCCAGGGGAAGAGATAATAATTCATTTACCAGGATCTCTGTCAGAGATATCATTTGTAAGCTGTCCACACTTGAGAATTTTCCCAGTAGTAAGACTTTCTATATGAGTTTCTCAATCACGTATATATACAAAAAACTTGTGATTACTACAATAGTACATTCTTGCAGTTTGTGCTTCTTCTTTTGTAAGAAATAGACCACATATAGGAAAGTAATATTTCTCAGATGATGAATCATACAGGCTATTCACTATAGTTGTATGAGGAGATCATTTGAGCATTAATCCATCCCAATATATGAAACTCTCAAAGGACGAAATTCGAGTATCAAATGGGCTTACTTGAACTCTGAATTTAATACAGCTTCGGTTTCCTCTCTCTATAACATCATTAACTGATTTCTTATAGAAAGAAACATTTCCCTTCATAGGCCGTAAATCATTCACTCACTGGCTATGGCTTAATACTGTATAACTTGGTCATAAAAGATCTCGGGGAAGTCTGTAGCCTCAAACAATATCAGAAATTAACAGACTTTCTGAGATCTCATCTGAATTTAGTACTTCAAAGTGGGAATTGATTTTCATATAATATATATTATAAAAATATATTTAAAGTAAAGTCAATTTACACAGATACAATAAGTTCTTGGTGTGTCTACTTTTTTGCGAAATATGTATATCCCTGTGCCGCAAGTATAATGAGTATGAGTGCGCCTACTCCGATCTGCTGTAGTCTATCGGTATGTTCTACAATATTTGCTACGAGCGCCCAAACAAGTACGAGTCCTGTCACATATGATCGGTAGCGAATGAGTACCCAGATATGTATAGCAGTTGCTACAGCAAGCCCGATGAGTGTCCAGATAACCGGGGTAAATACTGCGATATTTGCGAGGAGAGGAGTGGAGACAACAACTATTGCGACATTTGCGGCAGTAGCGACCGTGATCCATCCGAGGAAAAGCTCAGTCGTGAGTCTCGTAAATAGATGCTCTTTACGGCTGAGGTGGACACTCCAAAGTGCGAGTGCGAGTATCCAGAGCATAACCCCGAGAGAAGTGAACTCCCATTGATACTGAAATGGTACCAGCCAGAGTGATGAGAGGAGGATGGCAGATGAAAATACCCAGAGGAATTTGTTTTTTGCCTGTATGTATCCAGTCGCGATGAGGAGAGCGAGCACTCCCCATGTGAGGTAGATGAGTCCCCATATACTAAAGGCGTAGGTTGCTGGAGTGACGAGATTTGGGTAGAGGTTTGAGATCTGCCCTTGATTCATACTATTGAGCGGATATCCAAACATAGGAGCACTCGCCCAAGTACTAAATCCGACAGTAACAGCTACAACGAGGAGGAAAAAGTATCGCATGTGAGAGAGGTTATAGACAAGAGTGTAGTCCAAAAAGTGGAATACCAAAATTCGATAGGCGAACCTATTTGCCGAGTATGAGTACTTCTTTTACCTGGCGACTCATTTGCTTGATCATATATTCGCGCGCTAGAGCCTCTCCGAGACTTAGATACTTCTCACTATACACGAGCTCTATCGGTCTACGCCCACTGGTATAGCGCGCTCATCGGTCACTCGTGTTGTGCTCGCGCACACGACGAATGAGATCAGTGGTAGAGCCACAGTAGAGAGTATCATCAGCACATCGTAGGAGGTAGGTCCAAGCGGGTTTTGGTACTTGAGAAATCTCTCCATTCTCCGCGATTTGGAGTATCACAGGGGTCGCGAGTGCCACCTTTTTACGGCTCAAGCTCGAGGTAGTCATCGATACGAATTTGCCACACAAACTCGTTAGAGTGAGAGACGAGGATCATCGTCCCTTCATACTCATCGAGTGCCTTCGCGATCACAGGAAGATGTCGGAAATTTACATGATTGGTCGGCTCATCGAGGATGAGGAGTCCAGGTTTTTGGAGACAGAGTGTCGCAAAAGCAACGAGTGCCTTCTGCCCCTCTGAGAGATGTCCGATCTTGGTCTTCATAACCTCACCAGTGATGAGAAAACCTGCAGCAAATGAGCGGAGCTGACCTTCTTGGAGATTATTATCACCTGCCTCATTAAGAGCCTCGTACGCTGTCTGCTCAAAGTTGAGAGTGGAGAAATCTTGACGGTAATACCCGATTTTCACTCCCGCGCCGATGGTAGCTCCGAGCGCAGTACCGTTGGCTATCGACTCGAGGAGGGTAGTCTTACCAATCCCATTTGGGCCTGAGAGGAGGAGGTGACGACCTCGCTGGAGGGAGATATCTACTGGCTCCTCGACGGCGGTATGATTGCGGATGACGCGCACAGAGGTGAGTCCCAGGATCACTCCTCCAATATCAGACTGTACCGGGATATTGAACTCACGAATCGTCTTATCTTCGCGACGATTGTCGACCTCTTGAGACTCGAGCTCCTCGGCTTTTTCTCGCATTTTTTTGGCAACGAGACGGAGTTTTCCTCCTTTGTGCGCAAATACCTCAGCTTGCTCTTTATTTGCTTGAGCTTCTTTTGCGATGAGAGCATTCTTACGGTTTTCTTTTTCAATACGGGCAGCGATCTGCTCCACAACATCGTTGTAGTTTCCTTGGTACTGCTCGACTTTTTGGGTATGCACATCAAGGTAGAGGACGGTGTCAGTAAACGCGTTGAGAAAGTCCGCATCATGCGAGATCACCATTACGGTCTTTTTGTAGCTCACGAGAAACTCGGTGAGCTTTTCGATACCCATAACATCGAGGTTATTCGTCGGCTCATCGAGGAGGAGGAGATCAGGATTACTGATGAGTGCTCAGGCGAGGAGGAGGCGAGCTTGCTGGCCACCTGAAAATGAGCTCACGATACGATCCAGTGGGGCTACGAGTGATACGGCGCGGAGTATCTCACCGATCTTTGCGTCGATGTTGTAGCTGTCATCTGTCGAGTATTTGCGCATGAACGCCTGGATCGTGAGCCCGCGATCTTCCTGTGGCATGACCTGAAAAGCCTGCCCAATACTGAGGTTTTTATCTGCGTTGATTGTCCCATATTTTGCTTTAAATACTCCGGTGATGAGCTTAAAAATCGTCGACTTTCCGGCACCATTTTGCCCCATGATCGTGATTTTTGTCCCGGTGCGTACATTAAAATCTACCTCATCGAGGAGCGTGCGTCCACCCTCATATCCAAAAGTCACATTGTTAAATCGTACGATCGTCTCTCCTGCCATAGTGTGAGGGTATAAAATTACGCGCGCAGTGTAGCGAAAGAGGGGAGAAATTCAAGAATAACTCTCCCCTTCTGATCCAAGAACTCCCCATATCTTCTCCAGAGCTCTCCACCCGAGACGAGATTTCCCCAGGTTGACCGATCGAGTGAAAAGCCTGCTCATATGAGCTCTCAGGCGATATGATCTCGCCAGTCGCCACTACAGTGTCCAGTCCGTGCGAGCTCACTTCCGCATTTTGAGGCAAACTCAAGGAGGACTCAGAGCTTCTTCGGATCCTCTGGGAGTACGAGAGTGCGAATCTCGAGAGCAGACGAGTATTCGAGGAGTATCTCCTCTGGGGAGCGAACTCGGTATCCCGCCACTCACTTGCGCGCCCACCCACTCGGATAGGAAGGTGAGCTCGGATGGAGGGCGCTCATAATACGCTTTGACCCAATCCCCGCGAGTAACTCAAGTACAGTCATAAATACCCCGAGATCAGGACAGGGACTCACTCCACCAAGGGTGATCTGGAGTGAGTACGCCCTGCCTGCGGGGAGGGCTCACCGTACTCGGAGCTTGGCTATGATCTCGAGGATACGAGCGACAGAGTCGATCGGTGGAAACACCCACTCAAAATATGGGTCAGCTCATCTCGTGAGCCCGAGACTCTTAGCGATAGACTCGAGCACTGGGAGTTTTTGAGAGTCGAGCTCAGAGCAGTATACATCAAACTCTCGGAGCTCACTCGGACTAAACTCACTGTATTTTCGCGCCTGCTCATCTCGCACAAACCACTCTCTCTGCGCCTCAGGAAAGTAGCTCGACCAAGGAACCTCGATCTCGAGACCGAGGTGAATCCGTGATATAGGGGCTCAGAGAGACTCACTGTGCATGCTAAATCTTGCGGAGATATGAGAGTGCCCCGACAGTTACTCCGAGCAGGAGGAGCGTGCCGAGCATGCTCCCATATACGAGCCCATCGTTAAATGGCACCTTCTCGATATTCATCCCAAAAAAACTCGTAATGAGCGTGAGTGGGAGCATAAACGCCGAAAATACCGTGAGATACTTGATCGTAGTATTCGTCTCGAGGTCAAAGAGTGTCTTGAGAGTGAGCTCCATGGACTCAATATTCTCTTGGTGGAGCTCGATTTCAGCAGCGATTTTCTGGACTTTGTCGTCGAGATTTTCAAAGTATGCCTCGGTTATGTCTCCAAACATCGAGTTGGTACGCAGCTCAAGGAGTTTGATCGCTGCGATTTGCGGATTGATCATATGTTTGAGGGTGATGATGTTGCGCTTTTTGATCATCATTTCCTCGATGAGCTCTTTACCACCACGAGAGCGCTTGGAGAAAATCGACTTCTCCATATTTCGCAGATCCTTTCCAAATCTATCGAGTGTCCGAAATACTTTATCGAGCATTTGATCGATCACTTCATAGAGCATATTTCCGCTCTGGAGGTCCGTTTTTTGGCTCGCAAGTACGCGAGATTTTGGCTGTTTATCGAGGCGACTGCGAGAGCTGGACTCTGATTGTTGCTCGATCCCTGAGAGGAGCTCATAATGCTCGTGGAGTCTATCCATCGTATCACTCGAGTAGTACCGCAGGGTGATGAGATACTCTCTCGAGAGAAAGATGTTAAATTCATTGGTGAGATAGCGCTTGGTCTTGGTATCGTATTTTGGAAAATGGAGCACCACAAAAATATAGTGGTCATAGGTGTCGACTCGCGCCGTCTGATCTGGCTCGATGATTGCATCACGGTCAAGCTCGTGAAATCCATACTCCTCGATAATAGCATCAACTACCTCATTACTGGGATTGATGATATCTACCCATTTGGATTTGTTAAATCCGATCGTCCTCTCGGTCATTGTCATTGGTAGTGTCGGATTGGATATAGTTGATTACTGGGGCGATATTTTGGGCGATGAGCGCAAGTCTCTCTGGGAGCATATTTGCCTCGGTGATGAGAAGTACTGGATACATGATTTCTGATCTCTCGAGACGCCTTGCTGCGTCAATGATCTCGTAGCTGACCTCGTCGACACAGTCAGCCTGATAGGCAAACTCGAGTTGCTCGCGAGTCGGGATATCCATACCCTCAGGACTCGTCACACATATTCCACCGACTGAGAGCCCAAACTTCTCAAAATCCATATCCGACTGCCGCTCAAAGTGGCGCAAGAAAAGTGGATCATGGAGGTAGGCATCTTGATTGGCTTTTGTGAACTCGACTCCGTCGATCTCATGGTTTGCCCGCAAAAATACATTTGGCATGATAATATCTCCGACCTGATGTTCGTTGTCGACGAGACGTCCCTCGGCGAGGATCCAGATCTTGTCAGGATTGTAAGCGGTGATGGTCGCCACTATGAGCTCCTCGGTGATACTCGGTGAGTAAATGAGGGTATTTGCTACTGAAACGGCGATATCCGCAGTACGCGCGATGAGGTCGAGTCACTGTGCAGTGGACTCATAAATGGCTCTCGAGGTTGTAAGAAGTATTTGCATAGAAAGGTCAGGACAATATGCTCGAGTATATCGAGTCATTTTTAAAACCCAAGCGAATATGTTCCACAATATGCTCAGTTTTCCGGTATGGCAATTGATAGGTCTCGGGATAGTGTTACTTGCCTTCGGACTCATGCTTGGACGGATCCTACGACACGCAGAATTGCGAGGGGCTCGCAGTGACGCAATAGGGAGATCAAAGTCTGTTATCCTCGGTGAAGTATATGAGAAAATTGCTCCACTTATCGGGTCATTTCCCTATAAACCACGAGATATGATATTTGTAGGGAAGGGGGTCGACTATATAGTATTTGATGGACTCTCTGAGGGGCGACTGCGTGAGATCGTATTTCTCGAGCTGAAGACCGGGAGTGCGGGACAAAATAAGAATGAACACTCTATCGAGGAGGTCGTACGAACTCGCAAAGTGCGGTACGAGCTCATGCGGCTCGATGCGAGGATGGGGAGGAATTAGCCCTTCTTTGGTGTACGCTCTCCTTTACGAAAGCAGTATTGACACTCGATAGATCAGTTCCAGAGCTTGCGACGATCGAAAAATTTACGAGTTCCTCCAATGAAGGAATCTATATTCGTGATT
>JAYWGH010000039.1:0-24537 GCA_043778375.1 bacterium | reverse complement strand
AGGAGATGCACGCACTCGTGATCGAAAAAGCTGCCGAGCAGGATGATGATCTTATGAACAAGTTTTTTGACGCAGGGACGCTCACCGTTGAGGAGATCAAGGCAGGACTTCGCAAGGGAGTGGTTGCCAACAACATTTATCTCCTCATGTGTGGATCATCCCTCATGAACAAAGGAGTTCAGCTCGTACTCGATGCGGTCGTGGACTACCTCCCATCACCGATGGACGTAAAAGAAGGAACTATATCTGGAGTTGACGCAGATGATGAGTCGCAGGTGATCACCTACAAGCAAGCAGCCTCTGAGCCACTTGCTGCTCTCGCGTTTAAGATCATGACTGATCCATTCGTCGGACGAATTACCTTCGTACGAGTGTACTCAGGTACCCTTAAGTCAGGATCATATGTCCTCAACCCTATCTCCGGACAGAAAGAGCGCATCGGGCGACTTCTCCAGATGCACGCCAATCAACGAACGGAGATTGATGAGATCCCAGCCGGAAATATCGGAGCCGTAATTGGACTCAAGGACACAAAGACGGGAGATACCCTCTGTGATGACAGCAAGCCGATTATTCTCGAGCGAATGATCTTCCCTGAGCCAGTTATCTCAGTAGCAGTAGAGCCAAAGACCAAGGCTGACCAGGAGCGCATGGGTATGGCACTCTCCAAGCTCGCCGAGGAGGATCCATCATTCCGAGTGACTTCAAATCCTGAGACTGGACAGACGATCATCTCTGGTATGGGTGAGCTTCACCTCGAGATCCTTGTCGACCGTATGAAGCGAGAGTTCAAGGTAGAGTCCAATGTCGGAGCTCCTCAAGTAGCGTACCGAGAGACGATTACTCAGGCAGTAATTGACCAAGAAGGAGTTCACAAGAAGCAGTCAGGAGGTCGAGGACAGTATGGAAATGTGGTGATTACTTTTGCTCCGATCACTCCCGAGGAGCGTCGCGCAAATCCAGAAGAGCTCGAGGACGAAAATGTGTTTCTCAACAAGATCGTTGGAGGAGTTATTCCAAAAGAGTACATTCCAGGAGTTGAGAAGGGTCTCAAAAAGGCATACTCACGAGGACTTATCGCGGGTTACCCGATCGTCGACGTCAAGGCGACTCTTACGTTTGGTAGCTACCACGATGTAGACTCAAACGAGCTATCATTTCAGATGGCAGCGATCAAAGCATTCCGAGGAGCAGCAGGACGAGCAAAGCCAGCTCTCCTTGAGCCAATCATGAAGGTCGAGGTAAATACTCCTGAGGAATACATGGGAGATGTACTCGGAAACCTCAACTCAAAGCGAGGTCAGATCACGGAGATGACTGAACGAGGAATGGCAAAGATTCTCAAGGCATTTGTCCCTCTCTCTGAGATGTTTGGATATTCAACAGACCTCCGATCTATGAGCCAGGGTCGAGCAACCTATGTGATGGAATTCTCTCATTACTCTCAGGTTCCAAACGCAATTACTGAGAAGATCCGAGCGGAGCGAGGAGTCAAGTTTGAGGAAGACGAGGAGTAGAAGTTTTATGATACTTAAAATCCCTCTCATCTGAGAGGGATTTGTTTAATTTATGCAATTTGTAAAGATTTTTTTAGTGCGATTCCTTGGTCCTTTATCCCAAGAATCCTCTTTGCATACTTTTGCTCTATCCCTGCTAAGATCTGTACTGACATAATAACACTTGCGTAGATATCACTGTGTACGATTCACTGTAAATATGGATGTTTATTCCCATTATAGTCCTTGATTGCCAAAAACTCAGACCGCTTGTGTGCGTCTCACTTGATCGTCTGCAAACTCTGTACGACCTCTTCAGCCGTCACGCCAGGCAGAAGATGCGCCACGCGCTTGAATACCTGCTTCGTCAGAGAGGGCGCTCAGATGATAGCTCCGATAGTTTTTTCAAGAGCAAGCTCACGACGGTCGATATTCTTGCCAGTACGGGCTTCAAGAGCCGCAAAAAATACATGCCCAATCACGAGATTTGTCACTGGATCCTTTTTAAGATTTTGGAGAAGGGGCACAACTCGAGCTATTTCAGCCTTATCTATCGGATCAACTTCAAAAGCACTCCTTAGTGCATGCAAAGCTTCTGGAGCTTCAACCGGAATAATACCAATGTATATTTTTTTAAAAATAGGGGCAAAAAACTCTGGCCGTGCCAGTAAATCATTAATCGGATGGCTCGTAAGTTGCATAAATCACTTTGAACCTTTATCATTCTGTGCTTTTTCCTCAAATCTCGACTCATGAGCAATGAGGGATCGTATAAAAGCAGGATCAAGTCAGAGTGCACCAGTGAGATCATCTGTAAGTGCTCAATATTTTATCTCAAAGTCAGTACGTTGAACCTCCATAAACTGAGTTCCTTTCAATTCAGACTTAGGTACAGTTCGGGTATTAGCGAGTGAGGTTTCAAATTTCATAAATACACAGTAAACTAAAAATCAGAATTACTCAAGAAAAAGGCAAAAATATCCCTAATCTTTGTTTGCCAACTAACATATCTCTGCTATGATACGAGTATGCAGAGTACTCCCCTATCTCCCATCATTGATCGTGCCTACAGGCATATACTCAGTCTTTTACAGACCACCAAGCACTATCCATACCATAATATTGGTCATACGCTTGATGTATTTAGACGAGCAAGATCTCTGGCTGAAAGCGAGTGAATAGATCCTGCAAGGCAAACTCATCTCCTCCTCGCAGCTCTCTTTCACGATACAGGATTTAGAGAGAAGTATGACAAAAATGAGATAATTTGAGCCTGATACGCTCGCAAATGGCTTGAGAGTGAATGATATTTTGAGCATTGAATCTGTGAAGTTGAAAGACTTATTATGGCGACTGTTGTGTTTAGTCCTGCAACTGATATTCTTGCACAAATTCTCCAGGATGCAGATCTCGATAATTTTGGACGAAATGACTGTATGTCCAAAATGGCCTTAGTCCAAAAAGAGCTTGAGACGCATACTCCTCTCTCCGAGAGACAGATATATGATATATTTCGATTTCTCCAGCCATATAACTTTCAAACGAAGACTGCTCGGGCAGATAGGCAGAACAAGCGTACTCAAAATCGTACAGAGTTTGGAGCACTCTATGCTGCAAAATTTTGAAAGAGTAAGTAGCAAAATCTCTTCACCCACTCCTCACTAAATCTCGCTTTACTCTGAGAAAATCCCTCCTACACTCGGTGGGATTTATGAAAAAACTCGCTCTTTCGATCCTGCTCGGGATACTCGTTATCCTTCCACTTTGGGCATCCGCCGCTGAGAGTGGATTTGTATATCCATTTGCCGAGATAGCAAAACCAAGCTGTCGAAAAGAAGCCTGGAGTACCCTCGGTCCCGACTGTAAAATGCCCCTCCCTCGTATCGCCTGAGCGGAATATTCAAAGTTTACGAGTGACAATGCTCTACGTCGAGTCTATAGTGTTCTTTGGGGCGCTACCTATGACTATGGATGGGATATGGGACTCGGGAGTCACCTCGGAGTTGATATCGTTACATCGGCTGGCACACCAGTACAGAGTATCGGGGCAGGAAAAGTCATAAACGCAGGTTGGGGGGCTGGTTGGGGGAACTATATCACCATCGAGCATACACTCACTGACGGCACAAAGATCTGGTCAAACTATGGTCATCTCTCTTCTATAGCTGTCGCAAAGGGCGATACAGCAATCATAGGACAGAAAATAGGTGAAGTCGGAAATACCGGTAACTCCTACGGAAACCATCTCCATTTCCAAATCGATATCACCGATCAACTCCATCCCTACTACTATGTACGCTGTGGAACTGGTAAAAATCCTATTAATATCGTGAATACTGGCGACTGTCGCTCATCACTCACCGATAATACGATTGATCCAATCGCATTCCTCGAGACAGGGGCTCGTATCCAGCCACCAGTATTTATTCCTGGTACGCCAGCGCCTACAATCCCTACTGCACCTACGAGTGCTACTATCGAAACTATCAAGTCAAAGCCCCTAGTGATGATCGATCGTACTCGCATCAAGTCTCGAGAAGAACTCCTTGAAGAAGAGGCAACCGAGTATCTTAAATCTCATCGAATAACGGTCAAACTCCCAGATAACGGAACAATTCTACGAAGTGGTATAACTCTCGGATTTGAAATCGAGTCGCGTGATCTTGGAGGAGCACTTGTGACGAGTAATCTCCCTGGTCCTGGGATTACTATCCAATTTGATACTCGTAAAGTGTCCGTATTCCCAGAGAAAATAAACATCCTCGAAGGGGGACAACGAGCTCTATCTCTCACTCCTCGAGGCACAGGCGAGACGGTTGTCACTTTTATGTATGGTCGCACCTTTATCGGTCAAAAAAAGCTCTCAATACTTGCTCGAACCGAGCAAGTTACTACTCGTAATGTCGAGCTTCGTAGTCCTCGTACGCTCACTCTCGGAGCTGAGTCTGACATGTACGTCTCACCACTCACTCCGAGTGGTGCGTATGTCGGAGGCAACTTTTATCCAGAGCGTTACCGCCTCGAAGTTACAAAAGGGAAGGCAAAATTTTGCCTCGATACTCCAATAAAATGAGTTAATTGTGACCCTTCCCGAGTAGTTGAGAGTCTCGAATTTACAGCAAAAGATACTCCTCTCGGGTACCTCGCTACCGAGCTCGTTCCACTCACCCCTTGAGAGCTCGAGTTTCGTGTATCTCTCCTCCAATGAGGCAGATGGAATTCTATCAAAACACAAAAAGTCACCGTAAAACTCCCACTCAGACTCACTCGAAGCTATCAGTACTACGATGCGGTGATCGCAAGTATGGGTCGCAATGTTATTAAGACCTCCTGAGGATTTGTAGGAGCTGAGCAGGGGCTCACTACCTCAACTGCTGGAGCTCTGATAGATAGAGCCCTCGCCTGGCAGATACTCAGAGCCTGAGCAGATACTGCTCGTAAAAATAAGGCTCTCGAAAGTCGCGCAAGATTTACAAAGTTACTCACTACCCTGCCCGAGCGAACTATATCACGAGGCGAGTTTGCAAGTATAACACTCGATGCTCTCAATATTCCTGGGGTCAAACGTGACCCAGTGTGGACTGATGAGTCAGGAGTATACTTACAAGCTATGACTACGCTCCGCACGAAATATAGCTTTAGTTGGCAGGATAGCTTTGGACTTACTTACTTTCAGCCAGATAAGACAATAGAGCGAGGAGAGGCGACGTATATGCTTGAGGTAGTTCTGGGGAGGTAAACTTTAAAATTTCTCAAAAACAAAAAGATCGGGGCAGATATATTTATTCGCAAGGAACTTACTAAAGAGTAAGTGACTGAGAATGAAATATACCTAACAACGAGGTTTATAGTTTTTCAGAGATTTTACTCTACTTCTTCGCCTTCTTGCGCCTTACCTCGATGAGCGTATCTCTCAGGTCTGCCGCGAGCTCAAAGTCGAGATTGGCTGAAGCCACTTCCATCTCCATCTCCATACGGCGGATCATGGCGTCCATCTTTTCGGATGGGAGCTCGTCGAGCACACTTGTGTCGACTCGCTTGCCCTTGAGGCCAATTTCCTTGATCGAGCTCACGATCGTACGTGGAGTGATATCATGCTCGATGTTATATGCGTGCTGTATTTCGCGCCGACGCGCCGTCTCAGACATCGCCTCCTCCATGGCGCTCGATATGCGCTTGCCGTGGGAGTACATCACCACATGCCCACTCACATTGCGGGCAGCGCGCCCAATGATCTGCAGGAGTGCGCTCGTAGAACGCAGAAACCCTATTTTTTCCGCGTCTAGTATCCCGATAAACGATACCTCGGGGAGATCGAGCCCCTCTCGCAGGAGATTGACCCCGACGATCACATCGATCTTCCCGAGACGGAGATCTCGCAGTATCTCGAGGCGCTCGATCGTCTCGATCTCGGAGTGGAGGTATTTTACCTTGATCCCATTTCCTGCGAGGTACTCAGCGAGCTCTTCGGAGGACTTTTTTGTGAGAGTGGTGACGAGCGAGCGTTCACCGCGAGCGATCGTCTGCGTAATCTCGCGCATGAGTGAGTCTACCATATACTCCATATCCTCGATTGCCACTACTGGATCAAGGAGCCCTGTGGGTCGTATTATCTGTTCGTGTACTTCTTGCTCTTTGAGAGCCTCGTACTTGGACGGAGTAGCCGATACAAATACGACCTGTGAGAGCTTTGCCTCAAACTCCTCAAATTTGAGCGGGCGGTTTTCCATCGCAGATGGGAGTCTAAACCCATACTCCACGAGATTTTCCTTGCGGGCACGGTCTCCTGCGTACATACCACCCACTTGAGGAATCGAGATATGCGACTCATCCACAAACACGAGATAGTTCGGTGGGAAAAAGTCCATGAGCGTAGACGGGGTCGCTCCTGGAGTTCTCCGAGAGAGATACATCGAGTAATTCTCGACTCCATTCACATATCCAACCTCCTGAAGCATCTCGAGATCATACTCTGTCTTCATCTTGATGCGCTCAGCCTCAATGAGCTTGCCTACGGACTTAAAGTGTGCGATCCGATCATCGAGTTCTGCTCGTATGAGGGGGATCACCTCTTGCACGAGATCAGGCGAGGTCACAAAGTGCTTGGCTGGAAATACTGTCGCACTCGAGACAGTATCGCGCCGCTCATTCGTGAGAGACTCTTTCCAAAACATGCTCTCGAGCGTATCCCCAAAGAAATCAAGCACGAGTATATACTCCGATGAGCTCGGAAATATCTCCAGTACATCCCCAAGGACGCGAAACATCCCAGGCTTAAAGTCTGCACTCGCTCGCTTGAACTGGAGAGATACGAGCTTTGCGATCGTCGCCTCGAGTGGATACTCCTCCCCGACCGTAAATCCTACTGTCTGCCCGTGATACTGAGCAACCTCTCCGATACCGTAGATACAGGATACCGAGGCAATGATGATCACATCGGGCCTGGTGAGCAGACTCTCTGTTGCCGCATGTCGAAGCCTGTCAATCTCTTCATTGATAGTCGCTTCTTTCTCGATGTAGGACCCCGTCTTTACCACAAACGCCTCAGGCTGATAGTAGTCGTAATAACTCACAAAATAGTGCACCGCATTATCCGGGAAAAACTCCTTAAACTCCTGTGCGAGCTGTGCGGCGAGAGTTTTGTTGTGCGCGAGAATGAGCGTCGGGCGCTGGAGTTCTTGGATCACATTTGCCATCGTAAAAGTCTTCCCCGATCCTGTTACTCCGAGGAGCGTTTGATAGGTATTCCCTTTGCGGATCGACTTTACGAGTCCAGCAATTGCAGTGGGTTGATCACCCGTAGGTGAGTATTTGGAAGTGAGATGGAACATGGTGCAAAAAGTCGCAAAAGTATAAGAGTTTTCCCAAAAACTCACAACACAAATCTCCTATCCATGAGCAGAAAACCCAAAATAATACACCCACGAACGAGTCGTGGGTGTACAGAGAGTTCTTATCGAGAGAAAAATCCTTTTGGAGGGCTTTTCAAAGCCGATGGATTATATCGTATCACCGTCGGCTTTGTAGCATTGGCAGCATCACCATAGCGACTTTGGTCAGCCCCTTGTACTCAACGTCTGAGGTAATTGAGGTCATATTTGACGGCTGTATCGAACGATGGCGTCTCAGATACATTTACCGGAAGTCTATACACTCACTCACTTGAGAGGAGTGCGCCACCTATCGTATTGCGGGTAATGAGGCTACCATAGATCACGAGTTGCTTCTGGAGATCATTTGTACGAGTAAGAGTATCTCCTGTGTATGGAACACCACTCGCATTTGCACTCTGCACTGAGCCATCAGCGTAGATGAGAGATTTTATGTACCCAACATCAGAGGATATATAGACATTTCATTTTGTCTCATCATCTTCTTGGAGCACTATGATCCCAAACTTTGGAACATTGATATTACTCATGATTTTGAGATTCCCATTGCGTACTACCAGTGTCTCATACGTGGGAGTAGCATCGAGTGTATAGTCCCCAACAACAAACCTCACATTATTTACAGTACTTCCTGATATCATACCCCGAGTGAGCTCATAAGCATTTTTACGAATACTACTGCGAACACTACTGACAGATACATCAGAGAAGTTTTCTCTAATTGCTGCAGAACCTGCATTTGAATTTACCTCTGTCTGTCTCCCTACTGCCTGCGTAGCTCATTCAACTGCGAGCCCAGTAAATCCAACTCAAGAGAGTGTCAGGTAGGCACTATCGCTCGTACTCGGACTGAGGCGAGATTGTACTATCACACCACCCACAGTGTAGCTAATGAACGGCCCCACATTAAAGGTGGTACTCGGAGCAGTATCTGCGGTGGTACTCGTCACAGCTTCCATGCGCGTTGTATACTCAGGCATATTATTCCCTGCAAATGTATCTGAAGCCGTATATCCTGGAGTGAGAACAGTGACTCTATGTCCAGTACTCGGAGTGAGCTGAGGTACTGAGATGGGCGCGAGAGAATAACTTGGAGCTGAATTTGTCCAACCTGGAGCAGCCGTCATAATTCTTGTATTTTGAAGTGCTCCTATTTGAAGAGTATTCGGCTGAGATACGACTCAGAGTGACGCTGTAAATGGCTTTTTAAAGGTATTAGTGCGAGGATTTGTTATCCTGTATGTTCTTGCTGTAGTATCGATATACGAGCTATTCCACTCATTGATACCGAGGTCAAATGATTCTGTAAATGTACCGCCGTTAAGTCACTTCACCGTAAAATTTACCTGGCCATCAGCATTGGAAACTCCTCATACTGTCTCGATCACAGCATCAGCTCCAACAGGGGCACTTGGATCTCTCATATCAGTCCTGATAGTAGAGGCACCAACTTGATTTGCTGAGATAAGAGACTTTCCTACAATAGGATTTCCAAATCTATCTCTCAATGTAGCGCGGTACTCATACGAGTCAGTTCCGTTTGCATAGCGTCCACCCGCATTGCCATTCCCCCCTGATACTCAAGTTCCTCCTCCCGTAAGCTCGAGGGTACTCTGAGATGGATCAAAGAAGTTTGGGTAGATAGTAAGAGCGTTTGGAATTGACTGTGTTGTGACATTTCCAGCTCTGTCCGTGATGGTTAGATTGAGAGCGTATACTCCACTTCTGTTTACCGCTATCGGTGTGAGATCAGCGAGTGATCCATTTGCCTGGATAGTGGTAGTACTACTTGCCGTCATTGGACCTGAGAGTGTAGCAGTAACTGTGAGGTCATCTCAACAGATCGCTCGTAGTCGTGGATCTTTTGGATCAGTAGCACTGATTTTGAGTGCAACAGTATCATTTGCCAGCATAGTAGCTGATCCTGGAGAGAGTCCTTGGATGAGAACAGACCCAAAAGTAGGCATTACAATATCAATGTTATTGACCGTGTAAGGCACAGGGATGACAAGTCCTGAAGTGTCAGTCACAGCAAGCTCACCTGATATTGGTGAATTAGAGACAGTTGTAGAAGCTCCTGGTGCACTCACCGTTACAGATTGTCGAGTACAGGCAGTCTCAGAATAACTCACAGGAGTATTAATCGTACTCGATCCTCCCCCAGTTCCTCCTCCAGGACCTCCTGGGCCATTATCATAGTTACACTCTCCGCTATTCCCATTCCAGTAGTAGCCAGCTGGACATACCTGATACGGTATTACATACGGCATACAAGCACCACTCGGGACGAGTACTCAAGCCGAAAGAGCAGCAAGTGGATCACAAGTACGAGTGTTCCCACGACGATCAGTCACTACAAATTGATCAATCCCTGTAGTAGTAAATGTGCGTGCAAGATTCCCAGTAGGCGATCCACGTAATCCACTTTGAGCATCAGAATAGGGACCCGCAGTATAGGAAAGTGGAGCAGGATTAATGTTGAAAGAGTCTGTAAATGTAGTTACAAGCCCAGTAGGTCAGGTTGCTGTCCATGTACAAGTAGTTTGCCCAACCCAAGCAGCGAGCATTATATCTGTCCGACTTCCTCCTCCTACACCGCCACCTGGAGAAGTTCCTGCAGGAGTACTAAACGCACCACTACACCCAAAAGTGAGAGCTGTAGCTCCAGTAGTAGCCCAAGTCACCGTACTCGGCTGACCGACAGTTAGAGTGGTAGTAGGGCGAGAGACAGAGAGAGTGGGGGAAGATACTGCAACAACGATATTACTAAAATTATCACCATTTCCTCCATAGTTGGCAGAAGCATCGTTAGCTCATCCTTGTCAGTCTCATTCAGCATAAGTAGTAGATATACTCGAAAAATAGGGAATAATACTTGTACTGCACAAGCTCACGAGTAAAGTGATAGTGAATAATATTTTGAGGACTTTCATATTAATTTGGGTAAGTGGACATATGCTATAACATTTAAAATCCTGAGTCAACTAATTTTACACTTGTCAACTTTTAAGACTACCACTCTACAAAAAATACCATATACTTGGAAAATAATCTTATTAATCAATGGTACACTCCAACACAAAAAAATACGCTTATAGATCTCGTCAGCTCCTCGTTGGATGAAGCATTGTGGCTATTGTCGCCATTCTTGGAGGAGTCTTTTGGTATAAATACCAAAGTACCCATACTTCTTCAAAGTCAGGTATTCTATCTTCACAAGTAGTCCCCTCACCAAATGATATAGCTCGCATTCAAACGCATGCAGCACTCGGGAAAATACACCCAGTCCTCAATACTATTATAGGACTCCCCGATCGCAAGCTCAGTGAGACTGTCTGTGTGAGTCTAGCTGGATCAGTTATTTATACCTCTTCTTGATCCCAAGATGTAGGACTTCCAATAGGAGACATCTCCTGCTTTGTACCTGCAAAGTTTAGAGAATCCACTGGAAATAACCCAGAAATATTTAGTGGTGCAACCCTCCTTCCCATTGGAGTAGTCCCTGTTGATCCAAAGTTAAAATCTGACTTCCTCAAATTTGTCGATAGTGTAAATGAAGCTGTCGAAACTGGTAAACCTCTCACAGAGCTCAAAAAAACAGCAGCTTCACGAACACTTGCAAAAAACCCATCATACTCAGAGCAAATCTATATCGCCTCAGTAAGTATGAAAATAGCTGAGTTTGGTCCATATATTAACACTCTCTGCAAAACCTATCCAGTCGCCTGTAAGGCTACCAAGGTAAATATTAAGTGACAAATAGTAAGTCCGAATCCTGAGAAAATAAGTATAAAGATCGAGGGGCAAAAAGATGTATTCACTCCTCAAAAGGATGGCTCATATAGTATACAGTATCGAACCGTTCCTTTTACTCGACAAAAGGTAGAGTATTCCTTGAGTGGAACGATCATTGATACATTTATGTTTAGTATCCTCAATGACTCTGAAACTTTTATGCAGCATAACATCACTCAAAAATAGTTGACACTCGTACAAAGTAGTAGAATCTATATCGGATTAATCCTCATCTATGAATCTCTTCAAAATAATTGTCTGCTCCATCGCGTCAATCCTAAGTCTTGCATCTTTTGCACACGCCGCCAGTGAAACTCGCACAACAGTAACAACTAAAGGAGCCTGTTGAGTTTCAACATATGGGGGATGGAATGATCAATGATATAAAGTTGGCTATGGAACTATGTCTGTATCAAGCACTACTCAAGGAGTAACAACTCCTCCTCGAAATATCACCTGCCAAATATATATGTATGACATGGTTGCCCCAGAAGCAAGTATAAACTGGCAAACTTGAGGTGGTGGAACTGCAAGCTGCGGGCAAGTATCGCGTACCCCATGGGCAGGATTTTCAAATATAGTAATACCTGCTACGAGTCATGGAGCTCAGAGTCCTCTCCAAAACAGTGTAGGAGATGGTGGTCTCAAAACTTGTAGTGTTCAGTACCTTTGCTCAAATGGGAGTTTTGTAGAAACTCCAAACGTCCCCAATGGATGTATGTGCAATGGGTGATCAGTACTCAACACTACTACCTTCGCGTGCCAGTGTCCAGCAGGAACTGCAAATGTAGGGGGGACTTGTACTCAAATTACTATTACTCCCCCCGCAACTAATACAGGTACTACACCAACTCCTCCAGTTATTATTACTCCACCCCCTTCTGGACTCCCTCCAGTAGACCCATCTGCTTGTAAAGCGAGAGTGACAAACACTACACCATGAATATTTTGAATGTCAGACACTGTAGAAACTTCTACAGTAAGCGTAGGAAAATCATTTCCAGTGAAATACAATTTCATAGGGTTTACAACTCCAATCAATACAATTGAGTGTTTCTGACCAAATGGGACTTCTTATGGATTAGGTAAAGCGGGAAGCGAAAATGGAGCACCAGGATGTCGCCAATCTAGCCCTTCTGTATTCTCGTGGAGACTCGATAGTATCGATGGTTGTGCGCCGGTGAATATTCCACCTATAAATTGTAGCTATGTCAATGTAATTTCATGAAGCTGTAGTGCTACCTGTGGTAGTGGTACCCAAAATACCACGTATCATATAATAACACCCGCCTCAAATGGAGGTACTTGCCCAGTATATCAAGGTCAGGTCGCGAGCTCCCAAGCATGTAATACGCAGAGTTGTACTACAAGAATCTGTAGCTCAGCAGGAGAATGTAGCTCAAAAGTACCTGCGAATAGAGAGATTGATGGAAATCCTAATGGGTACTTTGTACGATATCGAGGGGCTGGACATCTCATAAATGTCTTTCAAAGTAATCCAGTTGCTAGTGCTACACAACTGTGCCAACAATACGGTATGCAGTATAACTCACACACGACACTCACTCATGGGATAGGTTGTGGATATGCTTATGGACTTACTTACTACCGACCTGAATGATTCTGGAAAACAGATGAAGCACCTATATGCTCTCTAGGGTCAGTTACTGTCATTGATTCAATAACATGTAATTGAACTCCTCCACCACCACCTCCCCCGCCAGCACCAGTAGGAGTTTGTGTACTTGTTGAAACAGGTGGGACATCTGAAGGGGGAGGTGATCCATATTGGAATTGTCCTCCTGGAGTCGCTCCTCCATTATACGTTGACCCCTGCGTTATTGGAGGTCCAAACTTTGGCACATCTGCTTGTGCTGGTGGTAATTAGTAGAGATTCTCCGTAATTATCAACAGATTAGTTTACTCCTCAACTCCCTCCACCCCTCCTCCCCAAGCTCCCCCGCTCGGACTGTCGGCAGATGTCATAATCCTCACAATACTGTGAGGATTTTTGATTTGTCGATCCCGAGACCTTCTGCGAGGTTAGAGGCGAGGAGCTTACGAGGGTGGAGGTATCAAGCTCCGAGTACACGCAAAAACTCAGTATCTATGGTACGATCTCTCCCAGGAGTAGATACAAAATGGAGTACACTCGACTCCACACGCGGCGGGGGCACAAAGTTTGCAGACCCCACTTTCATCACTTCGGTGATACTCGCACAAGCGTGCCCGAGTGCTGTCGAGAGATAGCTCGCCTTCTCCCCTCTCGCACACCGGATTTTATCACCTACTTCCTGTTGCATAAGGACGATCATCTCTATAGGCGTATGCTCGACCTCATAGAGAAATCTAAAAAGTATTGGTGAGGTAATGTAATACGGTATATTCGCGATCACTTTAGAGGCTTGCGTGGGTGTATACTGGAGAATATCCCCCTTATGCAGGGTGAGTCTCGTAGGTCCCACCTGCCACTCGAGCCCAGTATCACCGAGAGACGTCGCAACCCCAAAATCCCCTCTCTCGAGACGATCCCACAGTATATCGATCATGAGGAGATCGTATTCTACCAGTGTAAGAGTCGCAGGGCGCGCCTCGAGTATAAATCCTGTGAGTGCTCAGTATCCGGGTCCTACCTCTATCACATGCTCCTCTCGGAGTGAGGTCGCACCAGCGATCTTGGCAAGTATACCATCCTGTACCAAAAAATTCTGTCCCAATGACTTTTTTGGGACAATGTTATATCGTTCGAGGATTTCTTTATGAGTTGCCACGCCTAACTATTTTGAGTTTTTGTCTTACCAGTCCACTTACTCTTGATGCGGGAGAGCTCTCCCACATAGATCGTCCATTGCATGATGAAATTCTGATATTCAGTATTGAGTCCGTCTACAAACTTCTCTTTATCGTCCTTGTAGCTCTCAGTTGCTCCTTTGAGTCCGATGAGATACGCCATATCCCGATAGGCTACCATTTTTGAACCAACGAGATTGGTACAGGCATTGCCTCCGTACACAAACTCACCCGCAGCACTGTCGGTAGTAGCTCCTCAGAGGGAATTGATTGTTTTTGCGAGAGGATTGTCAGGATTTTTGAGATCGCTACATATAGCGAGATACTTCGCAGGGAAAGCATCTTTTGCCTTTGGGCCTGTTGTATCAAACCAGTCTACGAGTTGATTGTTGATGACGACTGGATCTTTAGATTTTTTGGATTGAAACTCCTGAAGAGCGTTCTCAACCTCACGATCAATCTTGCGAAAACTCATATCCAGTGCGATCTGAAAGGCGATATCTTGCTGTGCCCCGACACTCGCACTTGGACAGATAAAATCTTCTATCGCATCTGCCGTCCCCTTATCACGAGCGCTCACACACTGATCAAATTTTGCCTTGAGCTCACTTGATGGTGTGGAGGTCGCTGCAGAGTACGCAAATCCTCCGAGAAAAAGTGCGCCAAGAATCGCACTGAGTCCTCCCACATACTTAAAAAGTTTGGGGATTGTTTTCTTTTGAGCGATAGAGCTTATTTTTTTCACAAAAAGATTGCAGAGACTTTGTCTTGTATTTTACCCCAAAACGATCGAGTCTCAAGAGGTGTTGCACCATCTGCTGGTACCCCAAATACGAGCATACGAATTATGGCTCCGAGCGAGTGCTTGTCAGACTCAGCGAGTATCTTTTTCTTCATGAGCTCGCGTGAGGTCTCATCTTTTTTGATACCATAGATAGACGCTACGATCCCCCCGAGGATCATCCCCGTGACGAGGGCGTCCATCTTTTTAATACCGCGCTTTGTGAGAGGAACTGAAGATTTACCAAACATTATGACTCGAGTTTATTAATCTTGATCGACTTTGATGCAAAAGCGAGTTTAGGGATTTCGATCGCGAGGAGGTTATCCTCCATTGTTGCGCTGATCTTGTTGAAGGCGAGATTTTCAGGAAGGATGATACTACGAGAAAATGGCCCATAAAAACACTCGGACACGAGGAGTCTGCTCGTCTTTGCGTAGCTATCGGGTCTCGTGCGCTCTCCTGAGATCGTAAGGATATTACGCGTTACCCCGATATCTATCGCCTCGAGAGAGATCCCCGCGAGTGGGGCAAATACGAGAATACTCTCCTCGAGATCAAGGATATCAAGTGCTACCTGGCCCACATCTTGATCTTGAGGCTCCACATCTGTATGCTCCACATGGATATGCCCGTCAACATGGTCGTGATCCTGAGACTTATCCTCACCTACTCCAAAAAATTTAAACATAAAAGAAAAATCAGCTCATATACTATGGAGAAGTGCGTGTTTTGCAACGCAGGCTGTTTCTAGACTCAGGCAGACACCGCAGCAGCCGCAAGCTTATCCGACTGATCTGCAATAGCGAGTGCCTCGACGATCGGTCCAAGTCTCCCAGCCATGATCGCAGGCAGGTTTGAGAAGTTTGCACCAATGCGGTGATCGGTTACTCGATCCTGTGGGAAATTATAAGTTCTGATCTTCTCCGAACGATCTCCCGTACCCACCTGCGCAAGACGGGCTCCACTGATCGCTGCATTCTGCTTGGCTTCTTCCATTGCAGATACACGGGCCCGCATGATGACGAGGGCTTTATTCTTATTTTGGAGCATAGATCTCTCGTCCTGACACTCTACCACCATCCCCGTTGGCTTGTGCACCATACGAATAGCTGAGTTTGTCTTGTTGACGGCCTGTCCTCCTGCTCCACTCGAGCGAGAGACAAATATTTCGAGGTCTTCCTCTCGGATCTCCACATCGACTGCCTCCATCTCAGGAAGTACTGCGACTGTGATCGTCGAGGTATGTACTCGCCCCTTTGCCTCGGTTTCAGGGATACGCTGTACACGATGAGTCCCTCCCTCAAACTTAAATTGCGAATATGCTCCAGCTCCGGTAATTCGCATGACGATTTCCTTGAGACCTCCAACATCTGAGGCGTTCTCATCGAGCACTTCGACGCTAAAATCTACCTCTCGAGCATATATCATATAGGCGTTTGAGAGTTCACGAGCAAAGAGTGCTGCCTCATCCCCTCCTGCGCCGGCGCGTACTTCGAGGAGGATATTTTTATCGTCATTTTTGTCTTTTGGAAGGAGGGCGAGTTTGAGAGATTCCTCGAGACCTGGGATCGCTGTCTCTGACTCCGCGAGTTGCATCTTGGCGAGTTCGATCATCTCGGGGTCTTTTTCCGTAGCGAGAAGAGCCTTTGCCTCTGCAAATCCTTGCATTTGGAGCTTGTACTGTGAGTAAAGCTCGACAGTACGCTCAAGGGACTTTTTCTTGAGCATCGTTTCCTTAAGGAGTTTTGGATCAGAGTAAATTTCTCCATCTTGGAGTCGGAGCTCAATTGCGGCAAATTCATCTACGAGATGGTCGAGTTCAAATTTCATATGGCGTAGTGTAGAGGGAAGCGGGAGAATATCAAGCACTGCTCGGCTCAGCTCGTACTTTCGCTTGAGTCTGAGCACAACTTCGATACAGTACTGCGCGTGCCCTGATGGCGGAATGGTAGACGCGGAGGACTCAAAATCCTCTTTCTTCGGAAGTGCGGGTTCAAGTCCCGCTTGGGGCACCAATTTATAAAAAACTTGTGGACTTGAACGCGAGGCATCTCCTGCAAGGAGATATAAAGCCAATGATTTGGCTTTTGGCCGAGAGCGCCCGGAGGGCAAGTCCCGCTCGGTCACTACAGTGACCTGGAGCACCAAAATTTTAAAAATAAGAAGAATGATCGCTCGACTCTTATCACCCCTCAAAGATCGTCGTATCTTTTGGACAAGTATTGGAAACTTATTTTTCCAGTTCCTGATCATACTCGGGCAGTTTCTAGCAGCATATATCGTAGCTCTTCTCGTAGCAAATGCTGGGAATATTAGAAGCTTAGAGAGTACTCTTCCCGAAGCCTACATGATACTCTGATTCTTTGTATGCGTGCTTGGATATTTATTCTTTCACGTACGAAATACTACGAGTAGCCTTCTTAGATGTGAGCTCATGCAGATCATCAGGCATATATCTGTTGGAAAATTCATAGAAAGTCGAGGGCATGAAGACGGCATTGTCCCTACGGGAAAAACTATAGCCCTATTTCAAGAAGGGATGAAATCATGGAGTAGTACCATAGCAGATATATTTTCCGAGTTTCTTCCCTCTGTGATCTGTCTCCTATGAGGACTCGCATATATTGCCTATACAGATATTCGAGTATTTATAGTGTCACTCCCCTACCTTTTGATCACTTCGCTCATAATTCTATGGGCAAGACATAAATGTATCCCTTATATTGCACGTAGAAAGTTTCTCAATACTGATCTCGTAAGAGTATTCGTACGAACTATTCTCGAAAAACAGATGATCCAACTCTCAAGAAAAGGAAACTTTGAAATAGAACGATACCAAAATATGGGTTATGAGTATACAAAAAATATGCGTTTAACCGATGTTTATAATGCTTTTGCTTGGTGGTTTTCACGAATAGCTATCGATATACTCAGGATCTGAGCTATTATATACCTCGGATTTGCGATAGCTCGAGGAAATGCATCAGCGAGCGAGATTGTTGTCATAGGCATGGTATTCGCGATTATGATCAGCTACTATAATTCTCTTCTTTCTACGTTTCAAACGTTTCAAGAATATCTCATTCATATAGAAGAACTCTGGAAATACAGTGATGCACTTATTCCTTTTACGGGATATGCGCAGGGTGCTACTTTTATTCCACGAACTACAGGTATACAGATAGAAAACATGAGTTTTAGGTATCCATCAGGTGATCCTATCTTTGAAGACTTCTCACTCATCATCAAGCCCTGAGTCACAACCGCCATTGTGGGTCGCTCTGGAGCTGGTAAGTCTACACTCGTCAAGCTCATTCTCGGGCTTCTCTCGCCAAATAATGGGAAGATTCTCGTAGACGGTCAGGATCTCTCAGTTACCGCTCTCGAAACTTACTACCGGGAGGTTGCGTATCTCCCACAGGAACCCGCGATCTTTGATGGCACTATCCGCGAAAATCTCACCTACGCGCTCGAGTCTACTCCTCACGATGACGAGCTTGAGTCTGCCCTGCACAAAGCAGAGTGTGACTTTGTACTACGACTCCCAAATAGCCTTAACACCGAGATAGGTGAGCGCGGAATCCGACTCTCAGGAGGTGAGAGGCAGAGACTCGCTATAGCGCGTATCCTCCTCCAGGATCCTGAGATTATTCTCCTCGACGAGCCGACAGCAGCACTTGACTCATTCTCAGAGGAGGCAGTCACCCGAGCTCTCCATGCAACTTTTCCGGGGAAAACTGTCATCATCATCGCGCATCGCCTCCAGACGGTCAAAGAGGCGAGCACTATCATCGTTCTCGGCAAAAATACGATCCTTGAGCAGGGCACTCACGCAGAGCTAACAGCAAAAAATGGCCACTACGCAAGTATGGTAGATCTCCAGAGTGGGAGGATTATTGAAGGGGAAGAGGTGATATAGTTTATACAAAAAAATATCCCCAAAAACGGAGATATTTTGTGACCATAGAGAGTTGCCTACTTCTTCGCAAATCGACTCTTCAAAAAGTCCATCGCCATTGTGAGGAGATCATCTTTTACACTCCCATCTTTGTTTTTATCGAGGAGAGATACGGCGATTTTCTCAGCCATACCCATAACTCCAGCTTCCTGAGTAGAAAATTCTTTTACTGACTCAACCTTTGTTACTGATTTTTTAGCTACCATTGTTAAGTAATTAGTTTTTAGGAAGTGCTTCACATACTTTTCCGTCTTTGTCTCCATCAAGTCCGTAGATATCAAGCGACTTTGCATTCTTTACCTGAGAATTATTTTTCTCGATCTGTACTGCACACTCCTCATATTTTGCCTGTGCCTCTGCTTGACTCTTGAAATTTGCACAATTGAGGTCTGTCTTGTCCTCCCCACCCTTGATACATGATCCATAGAGTTTCACTCCATCCTTTGTGTGCTGTACACGAGACTCCTGCACATTTCCAGTCTCAAAAAGCTTTCCGAGGTCGATATCATAGTTTGTTGCCTCAATACCCATGGCGATAGCGACGAGGACCATGAGCCCAATGAGTACTCCTTTTGCTTTCCCCCATGTAAAGTAGAGGACAATGAGAATGAGGAGAAGTACCCCGAGGAATATCATTCGTGCGTTCTTGCTCTGCCTGAGCTCAGCAAATTTAGCGATCAGTTTATCCATATGAATTGTTAGGAAACTTGGGAGAGTATAGTCTCGTGCTCTTATGAGTCAAACAGGAAGGCATTTTCATCCTAAAATTGTGACGTTCAGGCTATCGTCAAGCGCAATATACAAACTCATTTGAATCCGCCTTCGCACCTGTTATAATCATATAACTGCATATATCGTGCATCTGTCTCGCGTATTTTTCTCTACAATTATACGCTTCCTCGGGGATACAACTGTGTGGGCCTGCTCACAAATCCTCGAACTTGAACACCTTGGCTCATCCCAAAGGCTCAAGATTCCTGCTACAGGGAACAAATAGTGACATAACGACTGCGTGGTTAACTGAGCCGAAAGGCTCAGTTTTTATATGAGAAGAGAATTTCCTCAAAAAAACTCCTCAAAAACACGCTGTTTTTTGCGAAGGAGTCCACCATTGAGTATAGTGGGAGTAATATTGTCAATCTATATATGACTAACTCAGAAAAACCAGTGGATAATGCAGCCAATTCTGCAAATGCGAAGGCAAACAAAGCAGCCACTCAACAGAGAGAGCGAGAGGTTGTAGCAAGAATACAGCGAAATATTTTTGACACAGAGAGTTCTAGTAGCCTTGTCGATTTAATCAAAAATTTAAAAGAAAGTTCTGATATAGGAATACGAGCAAAGTTTTCGGAGATTATATGAACTGAAAAAATCAATTTAACAAGCCTAAGATCTCAAACACTCGTGTATGTACAAAAACACATACTTAAACTCAGGCAAGAGCACAAACGAACCCTCCGAAATATACAATTAAACTACGATCTGTCAGACGATCAAGCAAGAATTCTTGGACAGAAGCTCTACGAAAAAACTGCTACTGGTTTATGAAGTGTATCATCTACCCTCTGACAGAAGCGTTTAATCAACTTACTTTTTGGCAAGAATGTTATTACTCGGGTAAGAGCTGAAAAGATAGAAAAGCTCATATGAGATGAGTGGAGTATTCTAGACAATGCGACGAGAACGAGTCTTATAGAGATATATGAAGGCAAAAATACGCAAAATCTCACGACTGTCCTAAAATCCCTCACCCTATGAGCACAAGCAGTATTTGTAGGGGAAATCCTGGATGGTTTTCGTCTAGGTGAAATAGAAGGTCTCGGATTACCAGGATTTGATAAAAATACTTGGCTCTCAATGGCAAAAGAGGAGATAGCTCAGTCTCTAGTTGACAGTGAGGGTGCAAATAAAGAGAAAATTAGGGAAATAGTCGATACCCTTCGTTGGGGAGATATATCAAATGTTCGACTGGGGGGTGATATCATCTCAGAAGTTTTAAAAACTGGAGGCGCTGGGCTCAATCTCGATGATAATCTAGTATCAGAGCTTGAGGGCGAGCTTGCAGACAAAATTGATGAATACAAGCGTGCACTCACCAAAGAGCAAACCCTAGAGGAAAGAGAAATAGAAAGACAGGAAGCTTACAATGCTACTCCAAAATTTGACGATGAAGCTCTCGGCGCACTCGAAATACAGTCCATCCAAAATGGTATTACTACGACTGGTATAGGGCGACTCAAAGACCCAGACTTCCAATCTGGAGCAAAGGACCTGATAGTACAGGAGATAGATATTCAACAAAATACTCGCTTTTACCGTGTCTCCGCATGGCGAGACGGGCTTGATACGCAAAATACTGTACCCCTATTTATTCGTAGACAATTTATCGGAGAAAAGACCTCCGACGGGAATATTGAGCGAGTAGCTACTCGCTGAGTGAGCAAACCTGTAATGTTTGCACCAGACTCATTTATTTTTCGCTGGGGTAAATTAAGAGAGGTAAATATTATTCCCCTTGAGCAATTCAAAGAGAGTGTAGAAAGTACTATAAAAAATATTGACGATATATACGAGGAGTTAGTAGAAGTTGGAAATGCAAACAAAAACATTGAATTCGCACGAACAGAACTCGAGGAAAGGTATCAGCGAGCTCAAGGAATAGGACTCTCTGATACTATTGAGGAGTCTATCCCAAGACAGGCTACTCCCACTTCGTCCAACCTACAAGAAGCAGCACCAGTACAAAAAGTCCAGCCATCATTAGCGAGTAGTGCTGGATGAGCGACCCCTCCTCCTACACCCCCATCTCTACCACCAGGCGCAGCAAGTACCCCTGAAAATCCTCCTGAAGGTCGAAATCCTATAGATCAAACTGAGAGCCTCCAGGAGGATCCAGACTCTATAACAACTATTGAAGAATTCAAAAAAAGGATCGGGGCTCTCCAAAATGGAGCAGAAATAGGTATCGAGGTTGGAACGATGATGGCTATCGGTAAACCAGGACGAAAAGGCTACAATATTTTTGAGATAACTCAAATTACTCCAACGGGAATAGAATTTAAAAATGGAATTGGCGATACTGAGACCAACGAGGTAGGCGAATCTGTATTCTCATTTGATACACTCTATAACGGTCTCTTTCAAAGACCAGGTCCTGGAGCAGAGTTCCTATCAGGCACCCTAAATACTGCAGCTGATATCCTTCGTATTGTACAATCAACGGGGAGTGGAGCAAAAGAATGGGGGCGCATGAAGATCTACTCTGGAAATAGTGAGGAGGATCCAAAGTATTTTGACTTCTCCGATCGAGAGTATGATAGCAAGCGAACACCTAAGAATTATTTTATAGGAGCGAACGGTGATATCATTGAAGTAGTTATACAAAAAGACGGCAGAATGATGGCTCGGAGATGATATGATTTTAAAGCCTCGACAAAAGAAGGAGAGGAAAATAGTGCAAAATGGTATGAGGAGCCAAAGGAATACTCAGCACAATTTATTACAGCTTTTATCCTGAGGGCAAGTGCGACTCCATGGAATAAGCCTGACCGTGAGATCGCAAATCGACCAGTCGAAGACGCTACAAAACCGGGAACTGTTCGTGGTATCATGGGGCGCCTTTCGGTGCACGATCTCCTCTCTGGAGGAAAGAAATTTATAGAAGAATTCAAGCATCATCTCGAGCACGGCAATCACCTCCAAGAACAACGAGTGATGCTAGGGATAGCAAAAAAACTCGGCATGAAAAAGTGGAATGCTGAATGGTACTATGACTTTAAGGTAAAATACGAACGAGAGGAGAAAAAACTCATAGATGATCGAGTAGAAACCCTCATGAATATGGGAACACCAGATCGTCAAAAATCTATCCGTAACTCCCTCCTAACAAATACCACCCACGACTACGATCATTGGACAAATGCGATCGCTATGCTCAAGAAGCATGGACACCTCTACGCCTGAGAACTCCGAGATCTTGAAGGCACTTGGATATTTTTTAAACGAATTGCTGGTATCCCACTCAAAGGAAATATACAAGACTATAAAGAATATAGAGATGCGGAAGATAAACTACGAAAGCGAGGAATAGATAATATTACCGAGCAGGCAATCATTGAGGTCTATATGCAAACTGATCCGCACTTTGGGAATTCTCAAATATGGCGTATGGTGAAGGGGGCAAATAAAGAAGGGAATGAAAATGAATTTACCACGTGAGAAACAGAGGCTGAAGCCTTTAATACACTCGACCAGAGACTCAAACTCGCTATGTGAAAACTCGAAGCGAAGGAGTACGCTCAAGGAATTGGAGCATTTAAAAAAGCACTCGAACTCCCTGGAGCTCCTCATAAGAAGCAGGCTTTTGCATTTGCACTCGCCATGAGTCGTATTCCTGAGCAACTCCCCCGAAGTATCCTCACCAAGTTTATAGAAATGTTTGATGAGGGGCGTGTTCACTCCCCAGCTCTCATGTTCATCAAGGATCGAGAGAGTCAGTCTCTTTTTCGGGATACTATCGGAAATCTCATTGAGTTAAAAGCTCAAGAATCGGTGGCCGAGTGAAATACTAACAAAGCTGAGAGTATTCGAGAAGACTTTAGATCTCTACAGAGAATAATTCATAAAAATAGGGATATTCGGACAGTGACATCTGACGATGGACCGAGTAAATTTGGAGAATATCAGCTAAAAAATATACAAGATTTTTGGAACACCTACGGGACTTATCTCCAGTCTGAACTCACAGGAAATGTTTATGAAGCTGCTTATATGGCATCTGACTCTGTACGGAGTCGTGGAGATGGGAGACTCGAAGAATACTACAAACGAGTTACCGGACAGCTTGGAGACTCTGATATTATGAAAGGGGATGAGGTTGATAATGGAACCTTCTTTATGGAGTGAGAATCTGGGGCAAGTGTTCTCACTTTTCGACCTGATAAGGTACTCGAAAAACTGGAACTCGTAAACAGTACAGGTCGCATAGATACAAGTAATCTCAAGCGTGAGGCTCGAGATGACTTCTTACGAGCTATGGAAGTGATAAGAGATAAAGTAACCATGTCGCCTGCTGATAAAGAGGCATACTTTTTGCGAGTATATACCGAGTATTGTAAAAAGTTTGAAGGAGTTACAAATATGCGATGACTGCGATGATCTGCTATCATACAGAGGTTTGAGGCGTTCGGATTTGAACCTCCAAAGGGGATGTCAAAGGAAGGAAAGGATGGATACGACGAGCAATTATCAAAATTGATAACAAAAAAAAATGAGGCAATAGTGCCCCTCCAAGAAAAAGAAGCTACTTTGAGCGAGCTCCGGAGAGGAAAAATAGATCAGAACCTGTCAGAAGATGAAAAAAAATCAAAGTCTATTCGCATTACTGGAGAAATAACTGAACTAAAAAACTCGATTAATAACTATGATCGAGAGATTAATTCTATACATGAAATGTATTCCAACTGAGTTGCGAGGTTTGAAATGTCAAACAGTGCTCACAAAAAACATTTTAAACAGTGTTTCGATAAATTTATGGACCCTTCGAGTGCTGCCCAAACTCGAGGTACTACATCCTCACGAGTAAATAATACTTTTTCGGTTACTGGTGGAAATGAGGGAGCAAATGGAGGTATACCATCTATAGGTTCAGCATACTACGCTGACGATTAACTCTGGTATTTGCCAAGTCATAGTTTCCCCCTACACTCTCCCCCATGAAAAGAATTGGCATAGACGCACGCATATACGGTCCTGCATTTACGGAGATTGGGGTATACACACAACACCTCCTTGAGGAGCTCGCAAAACTCGCACCCTCTGATA
>JAYWGH010000038.1:0-6106 GCA_043778375.1 bacterium | reverse complement strand
GTGTCACCTCACCAACGAGCACAGTATCGCCTGGCTTTACCTGTTTGCGTAGCTCATATGCGAGCTCACCGTTGATCTGTACGAGTGCCATGCGGATGGTTTCCTTGGCGGCAGCGCCGTTTTCAACGAGACCTGCAAACTTGATGAGTCGAAAGAGCTCGATAGAGTCTCCAGAGATAGTGATAGTTTTTTGCATAGGATTATGTTAGGAGATGGACAACACCCGAGTAGTGGCTCGCGAGATATGCTCGCACCACGGGGATATCGGATTTACTCGTGAGGTCTGGGAGTGCTTCAGATATGATCTTTGCTCGCATATTCCCCTCTGAGGCAAGAGCGTTGATGACATCGTTGAGTTCTTTTTCATCTCGTACTGGATGTGGAGTGAGTCCTGCGAGGAGATTTTTTGTATCTGCTACTCTGAGAGTATAGAGATTCATATTGACGGTGAGTTCGCCTTGTTTTTCTAGCTCGAGAATCTCGGCAGCATTTGGCTTTTCGTACATGGCTACCATCTTCCCTTGGAGCGTATCGTAGAGCACGAGACCGTACTTACTGCGAGATTCGGGAGAAATACCGAGACTCTCCGTCGCATACGGGAAGATGGTATTTGTAGTGGCTGAGTATGCTCGAGCAAAAGCCTCTTGACTACAGAGATTGTCAGCGTTCGTGACACTGTAGAGATCCTCTGCCTCGAGACCAGAGAGACTCACTGCCTGATGTATCGCGTCGCCTGTACCATGTGGTTTCACGCGTCCTGCCGGGATGACCTGCCTCACAATACTGAGAAATGTCTCAGGACTCAAGAGAGCGAGAGTCTTGGTCACATGCGCTCCTGTTACCTCATCATCTGGGTGGAGGATCAGGATGATCTCCTGAAATCTTGCACTCACCGCATTTGCAAGGATAAAGTCGATAAAACGCGTCCCACTCGGGCCGACTGAGAGCATACACTTTGGGAGGGTATTTGCCTCGTGAATGAGCGCAGGATTAGTCTTTGTATCGCCAGTTTCGAGAGCTTTTTTCATGCGGGAGGAGACTCCAGCAGCCATGATAATAAGTGGGTGTCGTTGCATGCGCAGGAGTATATGAGACGCTGCGCCAGTTGCAAACTCTAAAGTGATATTTGGAGTTTGTCTATGATACTCTGCCCGACGCGCCATCCAGTAGACCAGGCAACCTGGAGATTGAATCCTCCCGTTACCCCGTCAATATTGAGTATTTCGCCTGCAAGGTAGAGATCAGGAAGTATGCGAGACTCGAGGGTATCAGGAGAAATTTCCTCACTATTTACCCCTCATGCGGTTACAAACTCATCCCCAGCTCGACGCGCCACAAGGGTCAGAGGAATCCCTTCCCCGAGGAGTTTCGCGATCATGAGTCTATCAGTGCGAGAGAGAGTTGCTCATTTTTGGTCGATGATCTTTGCGGAGATATGTCCTGCCGCTATGAGTCCCTCTACAAATCTCTTTGGGAGGTAACTACCAAGCAGGCTTCACACAAACTTTGCACTCTCAGCTGTCGCGAGACGAGCGAGCTCAGAGTCCCAGTCGGAGGTTCGCATGCTCGATATCGGTATGAGTCGCACCGAGAGGGGATGATCTTTTGAGATCGTCTCGTATGCGAGGTGCGACGAGAGAGTGAATGGACTCGGGCCAGTAATCCCAAAATGTGTGAGGAGGAGTGGACCCTCGACGACCGCTCATGAGGTACTCACGAGGCGCGCCTGCTCAAAGGATATTCCTGAGAGTTCGTGTGCCCAGTTGTCCGTAGTTTCAAAGCTCGAGAGTGAGGGGCCGAGAGGGGAGATAGAGTGACCAAGAGCGCGTGCAAAAGTATATCCATCTCCCTTTGAGCCGGTATGAGCATAGGCATTGCCTCCAGTTGCGAGGACGAGCGTATCAAACTCAAACACCCGCTCTGCCCATGCAACTCTAAATATACCTTGTGCATAAGTGATCTCAGATACCGCTCCTCCAAAGTGCACTTCGAGGTGATCTCCGGCAGTCGCGTATATGCGCTCAAAGAATTTGATCACATCAACGCCATGATCCGATACGGGGAATACTCGGTTATCCTCCTCGCACTTGAGGGGGAGGCCACGCGACTCAAAATACTCTCGGATTTTGCGAGGGCCGTATTTACCGAGTGTTGGAGCGTAAAAATCATACCCTCTCGTATACTTGGTGGCGAGTGACTTGCGATCGATGATCCCAGTGGTGACATTACAGCGACCACCTCAAGAGATGAGCACTTTGCGTCCGAGAGCAGTATTGCGCTCAAATATAGTAATAGAGAGGTCTTGCAAAGCTCACGACTCTTGGGCTTGCTCGATCAAAATCGCAGCGGTCATCATCCCCGCGGCTCATCCACCGATGATCCCTATTTTTTTCATATGCTCAGTATCTGGGTTTTTGAGAAAAGTCGAGGGTTTATTTCTCTTTGATTTTTCAAGTGGGTGAAGCACCCCCCGTGAGTATCTTCTGTATTGCACTCAGGTACTCACTATTCTCGGTGATCCCATTGTGTCACTGGCCAGGGAGTGTGATGAGTGTATCGGTTAACTTGAACTCACTTTTGAGCTTGAGAGATGACGAGTAGGGCACTACTTCATCGCAATTCCCATGAAATATCACGAGAGGAGCTCGTACACTCTCGAGGTACTGATGCGTAATGAGGGAGTATTTTAGGAGAAATGTAGGCACGAAAGCATAGGTCTGCTGCATCATATCTATGAGACTATAGTACGGAGCTTGGAGTATGAGGAGCTTTGGATTATTCACAGATGCGAGTTTTGCAGCAAATCCTGTCCCGAGTGAGTATCCGATGATCACGATACTCTCTTCAGAGTATCTCTTTTTGAGTGCTTCGTACACTCTCTGGTGGTCATCAAACAATTGATCCTGACTCGTGATCTCGCCCTCACTTTTGCCGTATCCGCGGTAGTCGTGGATGTACACATCATATTGTAGATCGGTGTAGGTTTTTGCGACTTCTCCCCAGGTATTCACAGAGCCCGCATTCCCGTGGAGATAGAATATGAGTCCCCTGGGTTTTGGCACAGAGAGGAGAAGTCCGTGAAGTGACTTTTCGTCAGTAGATAATGTGTATATTTCTTCTGCATTTTGTCCAAAATTAAATACATAATTTTTATCTAACTTTTCAGGAAAGAAGATAAGTTCCTCTTGAAAAAAGTAAAGTGTTCCACATAGAGTGATATAGGGAACAACGACAAAAAGGAAGAGAGCACGAAATACTCTCCTCCCATATATGTGAATACGCGAGTCCATTACTTGAGTGAACTTCGCAGCATCCAATTGTTCTTGTCGATCGTTGCGAGTATCCCGATAGCGAGATCCTCGGACACAGTGTCATCGAGATCATCAAATATCTCAATTGCCTCTTTGAGAGCCTCTGCAGTTGCTTCTCCTTGTGCGAGGAGACTTGCAAGGAGCTTCGCTCGAGGGAGAAGGCTGAGTTTACCATCTACTGAAGGGGCCTTGATCGGCGCTGGGTGCTCGAGTGCGCGGTATCTCTCAGCGAGCTCATCGAGGGTATTCCAGAGAAATGTGTATTGCTCTTCAAACATCTGATGGAGCGAGATAAAGTCAGGCGCTGTAACATTCCAGTGACTGGTGTGAGTTTGCCAGTAAAGCATATAGATAGCATTAAATGCTGTATCGAGTCAGTCTTTTGCAGTGTTTGGAGTTTTTTTGGATTGAGCGTTCATAGAAAATTGGTTAGGAACCCATTATTCTATGGAATTCTACTCTTTATTCAACTGAGTTTTCTCAGGTGACACGAGTTCAGCATTGCGCAGCCACACAAAGTATATCCCCCCAAGAGTCACAAAGAGTGCTACTCCCATAATCCCAAATCCGAGTCGATAGCTGTACGCCATGGCAAATCCGATACTCACTGTAAATACGACCATGATAATGTTTGCAAACTGAGAGCGCAGCGAGAGGAGAGTGGCCTTGTAGCTTGGGTCGGGCATATGCTCAAAAAACATATCATTATAGATCTCTGATCTCCCCCAAAAGTACCCAAGCATGAGGATGATCCATACTGCAAGAATGTAGGGATTTGTTACAAAAGTGGCGAGGAGATAGAATCCGGTAAAGAGGGCGATATCAAATTTTAGGAGTGTTTGAGGTCTGAACTGTAAAAAGAAGTCAATATTTCTCCCGACGAGGTACCAGACAAATCTCGAGAGTCCCATCGTCACTCCTGCAAAAATTATCGGATATCCGAGGCTTGTGAGGTAGGGAATACGGTAGACCGCGTCACTGAGGAGAAATCCTGTGGCACATCCGCTAAATGCAGCGAGTGGGAGAAAGAGACCGCCTTTGAGCTCTCGCAGGAGAGCGAAGAGGCTTTTCTTGGGAGTATCTGAGTCTGAGGCAGACTTTCTGGCTGTAGAGTGTGTCTCTGGGAGAAAAAATGACGCGATGAGCCCAATGAGATCGATCCCGGCCCCGATCATGAGTGGGAGTCTGATATCAAAATGCGTTAAAAAGGGGAGTGCGATAATGAGTCCTATAGAGAGGAGCGAGATATCGCCCTTGAGCCTGGAAGAGATCTTCTTGTACTCGCTCCCGAGTCCGCGCATATCGAGATGATCCCGCAGATAGGATGATCCAGTACCGCTCATAAATGCATCAGCTCCAAGGCTTCCGAGTACTGCCCCGAGTATAAATCCGAGAAATCCATCCGCAAATACAAATGAGAGGGAAGAACTTAGGAGGAGGATCTTTGTGAATATCAGCGTACGACGATAGCCATACTTATCGGCGAGCATGCCTGCGGGGACATTTAAAAAGAATGACGCCAAAAATCCCAGCCCTGTATAGAGCCCTATTTGAGCTGCATCTGTACTTGGGAGGGTGAGGTAGTAGACCGAGAGAATGGGGATGAAGTTTCGCCTCGCAGTCAAAAGTACGACAAAATAGGTACGAAGGTGGGAGGGAATGGAGATCATCTATAGGAGGCTTTGCTTGATAATTGGTCGGAGCTCGATCAATCTAAAATTAAAGATCGAATACTAAGTTTCCAATTTTCATTTTGGCTCACTCTATACTGGTAGCATTTATATCAAATAAAGCAGCCTCTACCGATTTATCTCCTGGATTCATATCGCATGAGATACAGCCGCTATATCAATCAGGTCGATATTTTGTATCAATTTGTACAGTTTCTCAGTTATACCGTGTACCGTCTGATAATATAATTGAAACTCAACGTAAACTCTGAAAAGAAGGTTCTTTACTAACATTTTCACCCTGAATTACAATTTTATAAAAAGTATTCTTTGCTATTTTCTCTTCATATATATTTTGAGAGAATTTCTTACCTATGTTTTCAGCAGATTTTACTGAAATTTGTATACCTTTATCAGTTAAATGAGCAGCTCATTTTTGGATTTCCACATCTTTAACTTCTTTTTTTTCTCAATATGAGACTGTTTTTCAAAAATTGTTAAAAGCACTATTTATACCAGAAATGGCTTCAGACATAGTTGAACGAATCTGATATGCCTTGTATTCCATTCATAAAAAAAAGGATACAAGAGATACTCAAATAAGTAATGATGCTGTATATTTATTTTTAAGGACACTAATGTAAGCTTTCATAATAGAAATTATTAGTTATTCAATGATGAGTGAGTTATGCATTTCTAATTTCATTTGGCAGCCTTATCCTTCTTGAAGTCGAACTAAAATCACAAACGAGCAGGAGGAATATTTTGAGAAGCACCGAGAATTATTTTTTAACCAGATAAAGCAGTGGTCCAAACTTTTCTATAAGCATCAATGATATCTCGAGACTCTCAGCAATAATACACTAAAGCTTAAATCTCACAAACAGACAAAACAAAAAAGTAAAAGCAAATCCTCTTCTTAATTCTCCATAGACCCCCCTAGCAATCTCACCAACACTTTCGCATACTATTTTACTTTTCTTATATCTCCTCCTCTACCATCACCACCATTACCATCACTACTATTATATCATTATATTACTTACTTATTTATTTACTACTCACTCACACTATTCTAATCCATTCCCACCTACCACTCAATCTTACTACTACCCACCCACCCAC
>JAYWGH010000037.1:0-24611 GCA_043778375.1 bacterium | reverse complement strand
TGAGGCCATTTTCGAGTGAGAAAGACGCCCTGCCGGCAGAGATTCCGCCTCTTTATGACGCACTTAAGGCGAGTGAGAATCTCAAAGTTCTAGTAGATTCAATAATTCGGAGATCTATATTTGAAACAAAGCCTCAAAATAAACAAGCTACCGCTCTAGATCTTCGTTCAGTTGATGGGATGAGTCGCCAAGAAATAAAAGATGTACGCGAACATTTGCTGAGTCCAAATATTCTTATGAGCGGACGGGTACAAAAGCGATCTCATACACTACGAGTTCAAAAGTTTTTTACAGGACTCGATCAAAAGGAATATACTTTTCCAAATCGGGATGATATGGCGCGGGCAACCATCATGCTTCTCAATGAATTTTATCAATTGGCGGTACTTGGGATGGTACGTGAAGGCTATACTATCAAGCCAGAAGTACATAACCGGATATTCACGACTCTTGAAGAATTTGATACTTTTATTGGAGGACAAATGGGAGATGGTCCAGGAGAATCAAAAAGAGATAAAGAGGATAGATATACCCGTCTCATGAACTGCAGCATTATACGATCGATGATCAATATTCACGATACACTCATCAGTAATCGGTATGCACAAGTATACGAGGATAGAGAAACCCTTCTTGAAAAACTTAAAGCTTCGAGACTTATTATTCGCCCCATAGGTATTTCTTGACACTATGACATAGAACTTAATGGTGGCGATGGATTTCAGTGAGTTCTTATGATTGATGAAAAAACTTTTGATAGCATCAATAAAAAGAAGAAGAGTAATCGCAATTATGGAAATGCAGAAGCTATGGCTGATCTCTTGAGAATGAGATTTGAGCCAAAGGATCGAGATGAGGGTATGATGCTTCGAGCTATCGATTTTTTTTCAACACATATATTTGCCGGGAAAGTAGGCCTTAAACAAAAAGGTGAGCTTATACCACTCGATAAACTCGTCCCGCGTAAGAAGGCTACTATTGCCACCGATTTGATCAAAGAGACGACTGTTTCGAGTCTCAATAATGCAACTCTTACTGGAAGTGTTAATCAAAATGGAGTAATAACAAATAAGATAGAGTGTCAGTTTCAATTTACTGGAGAAATGGAGCAGTGAGTGAATACATCGCTCATGTACGACCTCAAGAAAGATCTTACTGCTGCTGCTCGAGATCTCGGATCAATTGATATCCAAAATGTGCTTTTCTATATACGAAAGATGGGTCCTGAGAACATTTGAATGACAGAGCAAGAAATAATAGACCATCTGTTTTTTCCAGATGCGGCCTTGCAGAATACTTCCTCTCGAAAAAGGACACCTCAGGAAGAAAAAGAAGTAAAAGCAAAACTTACTCTGATCGAGCAAATTTGGCGCGGTCCGATAGGATTTCTCCTCCCAGTACGTACGAAAAAGTGAGGAATACGATTTATGACACGTATGTCATTTTCACAAGAAGTTTTTGAGCTCTACAAAGGCCAGTATATACCTGCCCCCTGGCATCCGGAAAAGAGTCCAGAGTTATTGACAAAAATGGTAGCAAATACAAGTAATACAGTAGATATACGACTCAAAGAATATCAAGAGCGTATAGAACGTACAGAGCCTATACGTCTCAGTATCCTCAGAAAATATATGCAATCCCCAATCTAGAGGAGATTTGTCCCCGAAAACTCCACCACGATCTGTCCCCCACGAGAGACCTCAAACTCTCTGTGCCTCTCCAAGTACCCCCCAAATTCCTCCGCCGCTGCAGCTCCTGGATCGATGAGTTGTATCTGTACTCCATAGATTTTTTGCCAGCTCTTCAGGATTATATCCCTGATAATCGGGTAGTGGGTGCATCCGAGGATGAGGAGCTCCGTATCCGCAGGGAACTCATAGAGATATAGAGAGAGGAGATTTTCCATATCAGCTCTCTGCTCACTTGTAGGAGCGCAGGTGAGGACTCCGAGGGAGTCCACGCTCACTACTGCCTCGATGATGTCAGTAAGCCCTGGAGCGCCTACCTCATGTACGGGTACTTGAGTGTCTAGTCACCCTTCTCGGAGCTTACGCGAGTAGACATGAGCATTTGCCGTGGCTTGGGTAGCGAGTATGCCTACTAGTCCATGAGTATACGCTCTGAGTGCTGCCTCTACTCCGGGGACCGTGACTCCGAGAATTTTTACTCCAGAGCCTGAAGGATACACCTCTTGTTGGAGGTACTGGATAGCGTGAGTCGCAGCTGTATTACAGGCGAGGATGATGATCACACAGCCTGCATCCACAAGATGCTTTACTCCTGCAAGGGTGAGTACTCGTATGTCCTCGGGACTCCGCGCTCCATACGGACAGTTCACTCGATCACCAAAGTAGACGATATCGAGGTCAGGATACAGCGCCCGAAACTCTGCCATGACCGCCAAGCCTCCGACTCAAGAATCAAAAAATCCGAGCTTCCCACGCATGATTTGAGGCTCGGATCCAATGGGTTTCATGATTATTTCTGACCGATGAATGCTTGAGTGTTTTTTTCAAACCGAGTCCCGACGAGCATAATGAGGATGCGAGACACCCACATAGCTGTAAAGAGGGAGAGGAGTATCCCGAGTCCAAGTGCGAGTCCAAATCCCTTGATGAGTGAAGTCCCAAATATATAGAGTACAACCGCAGAAGTTACAGAGGTGATGTGCGAGTCCCAAATAGCCGTCCATGACTTCTTAAATCCAGAGCTGATTGCTTTGCCGAGGTCCATGCCTTCACGGAGAGCCTCTTTGGTACGCTCAAATATGAGAATATTTGCGTCGATCGCAAGACCGACTGAGAGGATCATCCCAGCGATACTTGCGAGAGTGAGGACGATTCCAAATGCTTTAAATATCGCGACGAGGAGCACAGCGTAGATGACGAGTGCTATACCAGCGAGGAGTCCTGAGAGTCGGTAGTAGAGGGCTAAAAATATTACAATGGCGATGAGTCCGATTGCACCTGCTCGTACGATGGTCGTGAGTGCGTCACCTCCAATCTTAGCATCGATAGACCGCTCACTCGTGAGGTAGATAGGAGCTGGGACGATACCAGTGTTGATGTCATTTGCGAGCTTTTTTGCGGACTCAGCTGTGTACTGTCCAGTGATGACTGCATGTCCGTCAGTGATGGCCGTTTGTACGGTAGGTGCCGTGATGAGCTGCCCCCCCACAAATATCGCAATTGGCTTACCGATAAGGCGCTTGGTGAGCTCTCCAAAGATCGCCTTCCCCTCGTCGTTAAATATGAGGTCAACTTGAGGCGTAAACCCATTCCCTTGGCTCATACCTGCTCGACTCAAGTACTTTTCATCAAGAATTCGACCGTCGGCAGTCTTTGCTGCTGTCCACTCGCTCGCTTTTTGGCTGATAGTAAGCGTCTCGTAGGTGAACTCTCGAGTTGTGTACTTTTCCATAGTTGCGCCAGTCGCAGTCGATCCTGAAGCAGTCGCCTTTGGGCGCTCCTTTGTCACTGCAGTTGTCGCGATCAAATTGGCGATAATAAAAATCTTTTCTCCAGGAGTCTGCTCGACTTTCCTATCGGCTCCGAGTGAGAGAGATGATGGGAGTTGACCCTCAAGTACCTTGGTTACTCCAGGGGAGGTGAGAGTGGTGAATCCTGAGAATGAGAGCTCAGATGGGAGCTTTGAAGTCTCTACCTTTGTTCCAGAACTGTAGGCAACTGCCTCAGAGTTTTGAGTGTATTTGGCGGCAATACTTGCGAAGTTTGCACCACTCGCTGAGAGCTCTATGTATGCGGCGTCTGCGATCTTTCGGCGCTCTGCCCGGTCAGCCTCTGTGATCTCAGTTTTCTGCTCTTTAAACTCGAGTCGCACAACCTTTCCGATAGTGGCTTTGGCGTTTGCGATATACTCGGCATTTTTAGCGCGGATCTGCTCGTCAGTGAGTCCTTGTCCCTTAAATGACTGCGTAGGGATCTGGACGATGATGTGAGATTCGTCGCCATATTTCGCAGTACTGATGGTTGGTTCTGCTGTCCCAAGGGAGTTGACACGCTTCTCGACGATAGACTTGAGTCCCTCAGTAACATCTCGCTCAGAGTTGCTTGTGCGGTTCGCAAGACCAGAAAAATCGATCTTATAGTCGAGCTCGACTCCACCATGGAGATCGAGTCAGAGCTTGTAAGTACCAGTATCTATAGGGAGATTGATCCCCATCTCCTTGAGTGGGAGGACATACGCGAGCGCGATGAGCGCGAGAACAACGATAGCTGCAAATTTGAGACCGAGGAATTTCATAAAATGTGTATAAATTTTGCCTGAGTATAGGGAGAGAGGAGCGCTTTTCAACTAAAAGCGTGGAGGAAAAAGCACTGTAAGAGATGATTTTGGATTTGAGGGGAGTTAATGATCTCATATTTGTAGAAATATGGCGGAGGCGAGTAGATGCGTGGAGAGTAGAGGCACAAAAATCAAAAGCCCCATACCTGTAAGGGGATGGGGCTTTTTAGTATGAGGTCAAATCTGAGACACCAGTCGGTAAAATGGATCTTGATTGTGCTCTTACTCGTTAGGCTTTAACGAGTAAGTCTCATGCTATTTTTTTGAGGGACTTTTTGTTTTGGTTAAGTCCCTCGATTTTTGGAGGATACCGCCGGTGGTCGTTAGGCAGTAGCCCGTTCAGAATTGACTTGGCGAGGTTGAGCAGCTTTTGATTTGTTAGCTGCCCGTTGGGCCAAGCGTGCCAGCACTGTCGGATTTGTACTGCTTGCAGCTTGCGCATGCTCACGGCTGTACGGCTTTTTGTCGGCAGCGCCAGTTTTTGCGGCAGCAGCGGGGTTGAACTTGCTGTCCACGTTTGTGACACCAGCTTTTTCAACCGACTTGATCGCAGCCATTGGACGCTGGTCAGATTTTTTCGCGCCGGACTTGTTGGTGTTCAAGTCATGTGCCGCCAGCGGTTTAGCTGAAGATGAAAGTACTGTTGCGTGTGCCGTTGATGCCGCCATTGCTAATGTAGCCATAGCGATTAACATTTTTTTCATAGCGTATACTCCATTTTGAGCTACCCTCCACGATGTGGTCTAGGTAGAAATACTTTTTGAGCCCAAAACCTTGGACTCAAACGATAAAAAGCTAATTTGCCTCTTTACCGTACTCTGTAGGAACATCTAACTGGTAACTTGCGTAACCATTTCTCTGTTCCTAAAAAGATTTTCTCATCCTATACATCTGACTTCTTCCGTCAAAACATTTTTGCCAAAAGACTTAATTTCCCTCTCGCTCAAATTCTGATGAAAGTAATCTGAACCCACCTCAATGTAGATATCCAGACCATCACCTCGAGAGAGCTCCACCCCAAAACTTCCCTCCCAAAAATTCATTTGACTCTAAAATTAGCACATATATAATCTGCGTGCTATATTTAATCATCGTACTTATGAAAATATCACCCCTCTCTGATCGTGTACTCCTCCAGGGAGTCGAGGCAGAGACTACCACTAAGAGTGGGATTATCCTCACCGCCAATGCCGCCAAGGATCGCCCTAACCTCTACGAGGTTGTGGCTGTGGGTCCCGGACGGACTGACAAAGACGGCAAGCTCGAGCGTATTGACCTCTCCCCAGGAGATCGTGTCCTCTCAGGACAATACTCAGGAGACGAGGTAGAGCTCGACGGGATCAAGTTCCGCATCGTTGCTTACGAGTATATACTCGCCAAAATCAGTTAATTTTTAAAATCTCACTATGTCAAAAACTATTCACTTTGGTGACGAGGCTCGCCTCCAGATGTTCACCGGTATCGAAAAAGTCGCAAAGACTGTCGGAGCGACGATCGGCCCAAAGGGTCGCAATGTTATATTTTCCAAGGGATACGGAGCTCCTCAGATCACCAACGACGGAGTTACGATCGCAAAGGAGATCGAGCTCGAGGACAAGATCGAAAATATGGGTGCCGAGCTCGTCAAGGAGGCGGCCTCTCGTACGAATGATGCGGCAGGAGATGGGACGACAACTGCGACACTTCTCACCTACGCACTCGTGCGAGAGGGACTTCGAGAGATCCGATCTGGGATCAATGCAATCGAGCTCAAAAATGGGATGAAAAAAGCTTGAGAAGCAGTCGCTACAGAGCTCTCAGGGGTCGCCAAGCACCTCACAAGCAAGGACGAGATCGCACAAGTCGCAACCATATCCGCACAGGATCCAGAGGTTGGAGCGATCATCTCGGACGCGATGGATAAGGTCGGTAAAGATGGAGTGATCACGGTTGAGGAGGGGCAGACATTTGGTCTCTCGGTCGAGCTCACGGAGGGGATGAAGTTTGAAAACGGGTATATCTCACCATATATGGTGTCAGATACTGAAAAAATGGAAGCTCGCATGACCGATGCCTACATACTCATCACTGATAAAAAGATCTCGAGTCTCAAGGATATTCTCCCAGTGCTCGAGGGGCTTGGTGGAGTTGGCAAGCGAGAGCTCGTGATCATCGCGGAGGATGTAGATGGAGACGCTCTTACGGGGATTATCCTCAATAAGCTCAAGGGAGTCCTCAGTGTCCTCGCGATCAAGGCTCCAGGATTTGGGGACCGTAAAAAAGAAATGCTCAAGGATCTCGCTGTACTCACTGGTGCTACAGTGATCTCGGACGAGCTCGGGTACAAGCTCGATATGGCGACGGTTGACCATCTCGGACGCGCCAAGACCGTTTCTGCCCGTAAAGACGCGACAACCATCATTGGTGGAGGCGGAGATACCTCTCGTATTGAGGCACGAGTAAATGAGATCCGTGCTCAGATCGAGTCTACTAAGTCTGAGTACGACCGTGAGAAACTCGCTGAGAGGCTTGCCAAGCTCGCAGGTGGGATCGCAGTCATCAAGGTAGGGGCAGCCTCAGAGGTGGAGATGAAAGAAAAAAAACTCCGTATTGAGGATGCTCTGAATGCTACGAAGGCAGCAGTTGAAGAGGGGATTATCGCTGGAGGAGGAGTGGCACTTCTCAAGGCCTCTGCGAGTCTCAAAAATCTCAAACTCGCAAATCGTGACCAAGAGATCGGAGCGGCGATCGTTGCGAGAGCTCTCGCCTACCCGGTACGACAGATCGCCGAAAATGCAGGCAAAGAAGGCGCGCTCATCGTCGACACTATCCTCAAGTCCACTCAGGTGAGCTATGGGTATGACGCAGCAAAGGACGAGTTTGTAGATATGATCCAGGCGGGGATTATCGACCCAAAGAAAGTCGCTCGCTGTGCTCTTGAGAATGCTATATCTATTGCGGGGATGTTTCTCACGACCGAGGCGCTCATAGTAGAGAATCCTAAATCACCAGAGCCTGCAGGGCATGACCATGGAGGAGGAGGTGGAGGAATGGGGGGAATGTACTAATAAGGAAGGGACAAAAAATAAATCCGGGCGCAGCCCGGATTTATTATACTCTCGGAGAGAGAATACTTATTGAAGGAGAAGGGACTGTTTTTGGAGGAAGAACTGACCCTCAGAGAGTAATTGGACGGGTTAATATACCTCCAGCTTTCTGAAAAAATGTAAGGCCAACCTTTTTTTGAGTATTTTCAGCAGTAATACTGGTAGTGAGAAGTCATTCCTGAGATAGTCCCAAGCCTACCATATCCTCAAGGTCTAATTTATTACCTCTGTAGAGAGCTAGGGCGTGCTTTTCTCCTATTTTTTTTGAGGTCGGGATCTTTAGGAGTACGCTGAGAACTCAAAGCGCCTCTCTATTATTTATTTGTAAAATGTTTCAAAGAATACCACTCCTGTCGAGAGTTGATACTATATCACTGTAATATAGAGGGTTAATACCTAAAAGAGTAGTACTGAGTTCTAACTGTAGGTTATAAAATATATTCGGGTACTTTACTAAAATTCTAAATGCAAACTTTGATTCATTAGAGCTCGCCGAATAGTTTTTTAGTCTCAAAAGACTTTTCATAAAATGCCGCGTCCACATATGGCTTGTCCCTGAAATTGCTGGTTGGGTAAGTTGCGAAAAAATTTCAGTTGGAACAGAATAAGTAGTATCTCATAATTTAAAGTTCGTCATATCTGATTCAATATTTTCAGAGGTTTTTCAGCTTAAAACATCCCTAGCTACTTGAGCTATAACCTCTCTACCTAGTTGTTCTGCCTCGGGAAATCCAAATCGCTTCCCGTCACCCTGTAAAATAAATTCCATTATTAAAATTTAATTTAACCTATTCTAGCCTATTCTATGTTCCGGTTCAACTCTATCTTTTAATTAAATTTTGAGTCTTTGCTCGTATCAATAGTCATACATCACGTCAGAGACCTAAAAGATCTTTTAATATGCTTTGTGAAGGGGGAGGGTTTTCGCCATATTTTGTTACAAGTACTGCGATTTTTTTATCTTCGTTGGCAGTAAAAGTTGGTATCTTTGATAGACGGCTATAGTCAGACTTAGAAATAAAGAAACTGAGCAACTTTATCCCATTACTTGTAATTTGAGGATTGACTCAATCTTGATGTTTTAACATCCACTCAAGAATAGTTACTCTCTGGGGATCGTTGAGAATTGTACGAAGGAGAACATGGTGTTTTATAAATACAGCGCCGAGCCTCTCATGAAGCTGATGATTGAGTGAAAGATTGAGTATATCTAAAATACTCCCATGAGAGGAGAGTAATATCGCGTGATGTGATTCAATTAAAGTTATTGCAAGCTCAGCTCTTGCTTGTGACTTCCCCCGTAAACAGTCATAAACCCAATTTCAAATCAGAGTTGCTCGGTTGATCACTATTCCTTGTTCAATAGTTTTTGATAAAAAATATTCTTGTATCTTTTCAGGAATTAAAAGAAATTTTGAGTCTCACTGATCTAGAGGAAAAGTCCTCTCTCAAAAAGTAATAGTTTGACCACCTCAAATGATACTGTTAATTCGCGTTGAAATATTGAGTACTGCTTTACAGATATCCTTACCACGTTGCTCTGAAAACTGTCTATGATGCTCTAGATTTGAGCTTTTTCAAAATAAAGGTTCGCCCATAAAATTCTGTCTAAATTGTTGTGCTAAAAAGTAATCTACACCTTAAAAATTACACTATAGTATAGAATCTAGTATAAAATTGTAAAGACTACTTACACTGTTTTGTCTGCAGATCTGTAAATGTGGCTCAGCGGGCTCCTTTGAGCGCCTTTTCAGCACGAGCTCCGTCCTTCACTATTCCACAATCGACGCTCGCACCTTGGATCTTAAAAATACTTGTTATGTCTGTGAGAGCCTCGTCAAATCTGCCGAATATATACTGCGATCGAGCTCGTATCGTGAGCACTTCAGTATCTGCAGGATTTTTTGTGAGGTAGGCTGTTGAGAGTGTTACTGCGTCAGCGAGCTTATTTTTGTCATAGGCTTTTCGAACTTCTTCAATTGTCGCGTTTGATGGAGCAATGGTTGCACCAGTACCATTTGTATTCACAGGCTTTACCATGGTAGCAGACCCGACGGTTGAGGTGAGGGTACCCCCACTCGTAGTTGCTATCTCCTCAAGGAGTTTACCTGTGTATGCAGGATTACGAACTCTCACTCGAGTAGCTTTGCTAAAAGGGTTGGATCCAATAGTGGCCACATAACGAGATGTTGAGTAGTCAAGATCAAATACCCCTACTACTTTGAGATTAAGATTTCTATCGTATTCGAAAAGTATCTTCGTTTTAAATGCAGTTACACCTGTAGGATTTTTCCCATCATCGAGCGATATAAAAAAGTTTCGAGGCTCGATAAACTCAAATAGACCAATTGATCCGCTCGCTGTGAGTTTATTTTTAGCAAGGATTGTCGGAAGTGTAGAAACAATGTTTGATACGATGGCATCGTATCGCTTTTCAGTATCGCTTTTAGCTGTTACCGGAGTGAGAGTAACTACTGGAGTGGGGTTTTGAACTTGGGGCGAGGCGCTTGTGCTCTTTGACCCGAGTTGTGCTCGAAGATCTGAGTTTTCTATACGCAGACGATTGATCTCGTCTTGAAGTCGAGTAGCTCGCTTCTCGTAGAGATTTACGAGACCTCTGAGAGCATCTGATACTTCATCTGAGGCTATAGCACTTGTAGCTACTGAGCCTGAGAGGGTAGTCTCAACAACTCGCAGGACTCATGCACTGGTCGTAAGAGGAAGATTGGTTGCTACTGGTCCACCTCCAGTACGAAACGAGGTGACTCCACCAGGGGCTGCCTCGAGAGCTGATACTGTGCTTGAGAGGATGAGTGCACTTGTGAGTGCGAGGGATACAATTTTTTTCAAAGGAATGAATAAGAATTCTCGTAGAATATAGGGTTTAGCGAGTTTTTTTCAAGGGCTCTCAGTGAGGAATAGGTGAATCTTGCATGACGAATGACCGAATTGGGGCAAAATCTACCAGTATTCATTAACTTCGTCGATCTTTTTGACCATTTCTCTCGTTTTGAATACACTCTATTTGTACATTTTTTCTCCAACATGAAAGATCTTTTCGCAGAATTTAAAAAAGCAACCCTCAAGCAGCATCTCGCGATTGGGACAGCGGCGTTTGCCTTTGCTCTTGGAGTCAACTATCTCCTATTTGCTACAGACACAGGAGTCAAGCTCCAGGCATCAGCCATCGAGGCGACTGGGACTACCAAAAAACAAGCAGGTCCTGACTTTGTCGTTTCTATGAGTCCAGGGACAGATCGTCTCAGTGTCCAGGTATCGAGAGCGGTGAGTGGAGTAAAGTCTCTCGAGTTTACCCTCCTCGGTGATCCGACAGCACTCTCAATAGAGGGGGCACAGATGGCGGGTGGAGCTTCTGACGATACGCCTCTCTACAAGGGGGAGATCGTACGATCTGCGAGTGTTCCAGGAGTGGCGCTGTATCGAGTGATATTCGCAAGTCCTACGACTATCGCTGCGGGATCTACGGTAGTCACTATTGCACTCACTCGTAAGGGGGCAGGAGCTACGCCCGTAAATGTGGCGGGAGTTCGCGTGATGACGACCGACGGAGCGTATGAGCTCTCAAGCCAAGGAGCCCAGATCAAATAATGGGCAAAGATATCATACTCTCTCCACTCAAGGTGGAGAAGCTCGTATTTAGTGGGAAGGGACTGGCGCGAGCCCAGGATGGGCGAGCGGTCATGATCGCAGGAGGGGTGATCCCTGGACAAGTGATCTCTGCTCGTGTCCTCAAAACCCGCAAGGGGCATATAGAGGCGCAGGTCGTCGATGTACTCGAGCCGTCACCACTTGAGGTAGCACTCCCCGCACACTTTCAGGTGTATGGTGGATGCAAATGGCTCCCGATCAAGTATGAGGAGCAACTTCGTATAAAGAGTGAGCAGGTGAGCGAGTGTTTTACTGGACTTCGGTCGCAGGGGCTTCTCGATACTACCAAATTTCATCCGATCATTGCTTCACCAGAGACCGAGGGGTATCGGAATAAGCTCGAGTTTTCATACGGCAAATACATCTCTGCAAAAGAGGGAGTGGAGGAGCATTTTCGATTTGGATTTCATAAGCAGGCAGAGTTTGATCGCATCATCGACTGTACCTACTGCGTACTCGCAAGTGAGGCGGTGAATAGGATATTTCGCGAGGTAGACAGGCTCTCAAGGGCGAGTGGACTCCCGACCTATGATCCAAAGATGGCGACAGGAGTGCTCAGACATCTCGTTGTCCGAGAGTCAAAGTCCACAGGGGAGTGTATGCTGGTACTCAGTGTCAATACAGCTTCGAGTGAGTTTGATAAGGCAAAGTTTGACATACTTGCAAGTGGTATTGCTGCAATTCCTGGAGTTTCGACACTCGTACTCCTCCATAATACGGGACGAGCAGACATTGTAACTGGGGAGGCTGAGATCCTCACCGGCTCCGGGGTTATTCGTGAGCGGCTCTTGGGACTTGATTTTGAGATACGACCAAAGAGCTTTTTTCAGACGAATACCGTGGGAGCTGAGGTGCTCTATCAGAGCGTACTGGATCTCATCACGAGCAAAGGCGGGACACTTCTTGATCTCTATGCCGGGACTGGGACGATCGGGATACTTCTCGCCTCGAGGTTTGACCGAGTGTACTCAGTTGAGATAGTAGCTGATGCAAGTGCGGATGCTGCAGCGAATGCGGTGCGAGCGGGACTTATAGTTACGCCGTACGGGACTCAGTCACTTGTTATGTGAGATAAAGCTGGGGTCACTTGAGCTTTGACTGCTGAAGACAAAAGTGCTTCTGATATAACTGGATTTATCCCGGTAAATCTCCCAACAGAGAAGTTTCTCACTGAGTTTGTCGCGCGCAAGGCGCGCGCGGACACGCTCGTGATCGACCCTCCGCGAGATGGCATGCACCCGAGCGCCCTGCCGTCGATCATGGCGTTTGGAGCGCACGAAATCATATATGTCAGTTGTAATCCATCGACCCTCGTGCGCGACCTCGGACCTCTCCTTGGGGCTCGCTCGTATGACGCTCCTCCTGAGACTCCTGCTCCTGCGCCACTCTACAGACTCACAGATATTATCCCGGTTGATATGTTCCCACATACGCACCATATAGAGACGGTGGTGAGGCTGGAGAGGATATAGTGTTCGTTTTTTTGTGCTCTTACACTTTTTAGTGTAGTGTGACAGGGTAATAAACACTTTTATGTCTAATAAATTCTATCTCGAGGATTTCGCTGAAGCCACTATAGCGCAAAAAGGCACCTCAGCTGAAATAGCTGAGTTAAAAAGTAAACTCACTCAAAAAGCAGAGTCAGAGGGAAAGCAACTCAATGACCTTTGGTACAGGCTCACAATGTTAAAAATAACGGATTCCAAGAGACTTGCCGAGATTTCTCAGTTTATTGCTGATGAACGAGCACTTAAAGGAGGAAATGCAGGTGTAGAGTTCGAGGCTCATGCTGCTATACTTGAGAAATATGGCACTCTCACCAAGAATATCATTAATCAGGCAGCTGTAGATCAGGCAAAACTTGCGAGTGAGCAGGCTAAAGTCATACCTGTTACGAAACCTGTAGAAGGAGGAGAAGAAAAAATCATAAATAAAGATACTCTTATTCGAGCTAGAGCTGCAATGAAAAGTCGAGAGATCACTCCACCTGATGTAGAAATACGAGCCACTGCCTACAACTGAGATTTTAAATCAAAAAATACGAATCGATTTGATGCATTAAAGGGAAAAATTATAGGAGACCTTGCCTCTGCACTTACTACTTACCTCGCTGATGGCGGGAACACGTATCAAAATGCACTTGCTCTTCAAAAGGCTATTAAAACTGCTGCACGTAAATCCATGCTCTCGAGTGAATCGAGCCTTGCAAAATGAGGACCAGATGGATTTGTGGGAGAGCTTACTCTGACTGCACTTGAGAAGATTGAGGGGATAAATATAGATGCACCTAGTAATTCAGTATGAGATAATCAGGGAGCTAAGAGTGGTGATAAAGATAGTGCCAAGAACCCAGCCTCGTCCTCTACAGATAAGCCTAACTTAGTGCCTGCAAAAAACGTAGCAACTCTAGATAGCTATCAACAGGACCTAAATTCCGTGCAAAAGTATCTTAAGGCGTGGAAAGTTGCCATAGAGAAGACTGATGAGAAGACTGGTACACTTTCAAATGAATCTGATCGTAACAGTAACGCACAACTTTTAAATGCTTCGCTTCAGGCCCTCTGAACTGCGATGGCTAACTTTAATATAAAGTATATTGCAGGAGAAGTTAACACGTTTGCTAAACAAAACTCTGAGTATTTGAAGTCGATTAATAATGAAATCGCTCTCTATCTTCGGGGGAAGTGACCAGTAAACAATGTACATTATCGAGATCCCTTATCTGCTAAATCTCTTCTCATAGGGATTTTATGAAAAAATATAATTGCTCCAAAGCTTCCTACGAGAGAAGTACTTCTCGCTAGGCTCGATACTGAGACAAAGACACTTATTAAAACTTTGATTGACGCAAAAATGGAACAAGGAAGAACATTTGAACAAGCTCTCTGAGAAACTCTCGGAAATCCTACCATTAAGGGTGCTTGGGATAAGGTCTTTTCTCGAGGTCTCGAAACCTATGAAAAGGATATGATCGCTGCAATCAATAAAGTCGACCAGACAAAGCTCTCTGCTCAGGAGAGAGTAAGTCTCAATCAACTCCGTGACATGTATGGAACTACTTCATGGCACGATCTCAAAGACTCTAATCAAGCTAAGCTCGCACTCGGAGCTAATGGATTACTTGCAGTGGGCCTTGGAGTTGTAGGTGCTGGACTGACAGCTACTGGAATTGGTGCGGTAGTAGGAGTACCTATGACTATGATTGGAACAGCTGGTGCAATATGAGCTTGAGCAATCGTAGGAGGAGTTCTCACAACTGGTGGACTCATGGTTTTAGAGAGAAAAATCTACTCATGAAAGGAGTTTCTTACTGAGTGAGCTATAAATGTTGGCACATTTGCAGTGTGAGGAATAGCATTTAATGTACTTCGGGGAGCAGCTGCAGCATGAAAAATAGGATTAGCTGGAAGTATTTTAGCAGAATGAGCAGCAGATTACACACTCTGAGTAAGTACCGATCAAATACGCGCCCATTTTCAAGGTATAGATATCTCTCTTGCAGAATCATTAAAGAATAATCTTGCATGGGCACTCATTCCACTTGTGACGAGAGGTTGATCACATATTCTTGGCAAGGGGCGTGAGGGGCTGGCAGGAAAAAGTACTGACTCTCTTGCAGAGGCAAATATTCGACAATCTTTGGGCGATAATAAGGGGGCAAAGAAAGTTTTGAAAAAACTTGATGATGATTTAAACGCAGTTAGAGCGACTGAAGCAACTTCTACAGTCCCTAAAAAAGGTATTGTCAAGAGTACTCTAGATTTTAATTTTACAGATAAAGAAGGGTTTAAGTGATTCATGAATAACTTTTTGCTCATGAGACCGATTGATAAGCTTATCATTGGTCCATTAGCAAATATGGTACGACAACCGCTGGTAGCTCTTCGTAGTCTGGGAAATACTTGGCTCAACGATAAACATGTTTTAGCTTGGAGTAATTGAATATCTGCTAATACAAGTATTATAGCCGGTAGGTCATGGGATTCTGTTATGATAGCTTTGACTGGTACAAATGCTCCAGGTATTCCAAATGGTTTACTTACAGTTTTGATGATAGGTTTTTATACTGCTCAGGAAACTCAGATTAAACTGCGTGGTAGTAACATAACTGATATTGATTACTGAATTGAGTTTTTTAATGAGTATATGAGAAATCAGTTTTTAGATATACCACAAGTAGTTCTTTCATGGATATGGGACACAAGTAAAGATCTTACAGTTCTAAAAAATAGAACTTAGTAATAGAGCTCTACCAAACTAGCTAATTTTTTGCCCAAAAACACAAAGTGTGAGAGTATCAATGTAACCTCACACTTTTTGTATGATTAAAAATCCCCTCGAATCTCCCCTTGCCTCACTTGAGGCCTTGAGTCCTACTGCACTTCTTGAAAGACTTAGGAAGGCTGCTGCAGATACAGTAGACGATACAACGCGTGAAAAGTTTGAGAGACTTATACAAAAGCTTGAGAAAGCTCTTGAAAAAGGGCAAAGTTGAACTACAACTGATGCAAAAAACTCTCTTGCAGATTTAAAGATTACGGTGTCGGACATAACAGGCAAGCTCACTAGTGAAGAAAAAAAACTCATCACTGGTAATGAATCTCCAAAAACGATCCCTACATCTCCAAAAGCTGCAGGAGAGATGAAAGATGTTGCAAATAAGTGACTCGAAGCGATCAAAACAGGGAATATAAAATGAGCTAAGGATGCTGCTGTTTCTGTTGCTGAGAGTGTAGGAGTAGACAGTAAAAAGATTCTTGCTGGAGGCGGTATTGCATCAGTATGAGCTGCTATTTCAGAAGTGATTGGGAATATCGGAACTACTATTTCTGGTTTTTTTGAAAAGATCATGATTTTCCTCAAGACTCTGTTTTGAGGTATTTTTGGGGGAGGAGTAGCGGCGGCTGCAGGGAAGGCTGTAGATATGGGGAAGGAGGCCGTAAAGGAGGTAAAAGATAAAGTTTCTCCTCCAGAAACTATCAAGCTTTCTGAGGATCAAAAGCTCGCCTTGAGAGAGTCTGCAGTTGCTCAAACTAAAAAGAATATTGAGGAAAAATATTGGCACGGTACAGAACTTTCTTCAGAGAGAGCAAAATCACTCATAACGATTCTTCAGAAATATAAATTTCCCGAAGAAGCAGTAACAGAGAAGGGGGACAAGTGGTTAAAAGAGGGAAAACTGAGCGTAGGGGATGCACTCGATATTTTTGAGAAAATGACGATCGGAAACTCTATGGTTATATTTGAGCTTTTGCTCGCAGGTGTAATTCCAGCTTGGGGTTTCGGTGTGAGTATGGCAAAAGGCTCCTTAGCTGCTCCAAAACAACATTTTGTCTTAACACTCGACACTCTTGGAATATCTACAGCCCCTTTCGGATTTGATGAACTTGGACTTTTGGCTGAGTCAGTTAAAAATGATCCTCAGAAAAAGGCGTCACTTCTCTATCTTCTCTACAAACCTGCTAGTATTTTTGCATCTATTTCGGGTACTATGGTTGCCGAAACTTTGAGTCTAGGAGTCGGACTCATGACAAATACTACTGTAGATGGTATAAAGATGTCTATGGATGTTATGCGATGACATTTATCTGGAAATTATGGACCACTGATTGAGAATTTTTCTCAGCTTGAGGCAAAGCTATGAATCGCTGCAAATAGCTCTTCTCACGCTGCAGCACTAAAATGACTTCAGCAGGAGATGCGTGGCATACAAAATAATTATCGACTTATTCAAGCACTTGAAGTGGAAATGAAAGTTCCAGGGACACTCAAAGGTCTAGCTGATCTCGATACACTTCTACCAGCTAAGATTGCCAGAGAGATTAGAACAACTACTGATATCTCTCAGATGAGAACTCTCATTGCCAGTAATCTCCAAACATCAGTTCGACCAGATTGGCTCGTAAGTATCGCTCAAGATGCTCAGAAATTTTGAGGTTCTGGGGCTGCTCGTATTCTCGAGCAAGGAGATAAGCTCAAGGGTATACTTGATATACAAAAAGAACTCATTACGCGATCTCCTCTTGGGATGAAATATATAGATGGGTTCACAGATATTGCAAAGATTGCAACTATTTCTCGAGTACAGGATACTACTGTACTCATGATTAAGAACACTGAGAGTCTCGCTCAGCTAGGAACTACATTTACACAACTTTGAACCGCAGGAATGAAACATTTATTTAATGGAATTCCGTTAATTGGGCTTTGAGTAGGAACGATTGAACTACTAAGCAACGAGAAAAAAACAGAGATTTCTGACTGGGTTAAAAATATTGGAGCTGCCCTTTCTATGCCAGTCGCATGAGTAATGCTCCTTTCAGAAGTAAGTATTTCAAAAACTGATGGTCTCACATTTGAAAATACTGCGAAAGGGACTCTCGGAGTGACTATTTTAGGAGGGTCTGCCTACTATATGATCCGAAATCCAAAACAAATAGTCCCATTTATTACCGGGTACTCAACCTTGAAAACTGCTGCACAAACTCTTTGAGCTTGAGTGCGGTGATATCGAATAGTAAGTGCCGTGGCTCCAAAGCTTTGAGCAGAGATTTGAGCCATCCTTGCCCGCTGAGGACTCACTCCACAAAAAGCAGCAGGCACTGCTGTTGCCGCAGCGATAGCACTATGAGTATATATGAATTATAGTATGACCGATCCCCACAAGACACTCACAGACAAGGGGCTAATTGACGGTGAGACGGGCAAACTTACCCCTCAATTTGGTAAGTTATACAGCACGCTTTCACCCCAAAAACAGAAAGAGATTTTGGACGCAGTGATTTCTACCAAGCTCCCAAGGCAAATTGTTGATAAGATTCAAACATCCTATGAGCTAGGTGCGTATACCGTAGAATTGCCTTCTAAAGAGTATGCGAGACAAACACAAATAGCTATTAACCACTTAGTCGATGAGCTCGCGAGCTCATCAGTTTGACTCGTGAATGTAGTAGTAAATGTGGCAGAATCTTAAAATAATATTAAAGCCTAACCCCCTACCCATCTCTCAATTCCACCCGCCTATCGGCTGGGTGGAATTTTAGCATCTCCTCCGAGATCACTACCCCCCACGGTTTTCCAAGGCGCCCATACTCCCGCAGGGTTATAGGACGGATGAGCGCTCGAGCGAGCGAGTTGAGGACTGACCAGATCCACAGTTGAGAGCTTGGCTTGATAGACTCTTGTGCGAGAAATCTTCTATTTTCTGCAATCTCATCAGCTGTAAGTTCCCCCAAAAACTCTCTATTTATCGAAATAAATTCTTCATAAGCTCCACCTCGAGAGTATAGAGGCTTGAGACTCCTGCCCCAGGCTCGCAAATATACATCCCGCTCGATGGCGATCTTCGCCAAATCCGTCCCCTGAGTGGTCGCAAAAAACGATAGACAAAACCTCCCGACCGTATACTTGCCATATCGTCGCACTCCGAGGAGTTGAAATATCACGGTCACGAGTCCCCGCACGAGCCATATCCTATCAGGATCGCACACGATAAAGAGATCAATATCTGATTCACTATCACTCGCGTACATCGAGAGTGAGTTACACACCGCCACCATGCGCAGTCCTGGGATCCAAGAGATCCAAGGGATATATTTTTGCGCTCGGGCGTAGAGTCCGAGCTCTCCCTTTGACGGGTGAGACTTGCCTCCGAGAAATTTGAGGATATCGAGATCGTTCATTATAATTTTAGTGTTGTTGGGATACTCTAAGTATCTTTCGATCTAGACTGCGTACCCCAGATATTCATTTTGTGTTTTCATATCAGCGCTATAGTATATCCGAGTTATTTTCTCGCAAACTTTATATGAATGATACGACTATGAATACAGGTACTTCAGTTACAGGAACTTTAGCAAATAGTTCTGATACGAGTACTGGCAGCAGTCAAGTAATGACTCCTGAGTCGAATACGTCTATGACAAATTCTGGTATGAGTATAAATACTATGAGTCCTGGAGTAGACTCATCTATGGAGATGACTGAATCAGAGTCTTCTCAGAGTTGAGCATCGCAATCAGAGGGTATGGTGCGAGGAACTCAGCCAAATGAGCGGAGTATCACAGAAAATGGTACAGGAATGAGTCAAACAGGACAAGGTATGTCTGGGGCGTCAGAGTTAAAGGTCTCTACTCTACAGACCTCACCTCTCACTAAAACGCAGACTGCGGCCAACCCAGCAGATGATATTTGAACCCTACTCATTGGTAGCTTAATTAGTTTAGTTAGCTTTACGCTTCTTACTTTCTGGTGAGCTAAAAGACAAGAAAAGAAATTAAACACGACTGGAGTGCTGGTACTCCGCGCTAATTGGTTGTTATTGAGTTCTGTAGCAGCAGTGACCTATACAGGAGTAACTCTATTTTGCGATAAGCTTATGTTTGCACAGAAAGGTATAGAAAATGAAGCAACAACAATGGCAACAGGGTTCGTCACGCTCATTCTTGCATTCCTTGCCTACTATTTTGTACTTCGTTTTTTCGTAAATAAAGCTTGAGTTCCGCAGGAAAATGTAAAAAAGTTTACAGAAGGAATACTCACCTTTGTAATACTTATGAGCCTTGGACTTGGGGCACTTTATATTGTTATTAGTTTACTCATCAAATAATTTAAAATTAATTCTTGCACTTGCTCATCACAGGTGCTTGTTTTTTGTAAAAAAATTGCTACTATCTGGCGCGAAATACTTATAAATTATGTCTCAAGATCTCTACGCCCTTCTCGGAGTTGACCGCAGCGCCAGTGCTGAGGATATTAAAAAAGCCTATCGCAAAAAAGCGATGGATCTCCACCCCGATAGACACCAGGGTGACAAGGTCAAAGAAGCCGAGTTTAAGAAAGTAAATGAAGCGTACACCGTCCTCTCAGACGCAGGCAAAAAGTCCCAATACGATAGATTTGGATCTACTGAGGGGCTACAGGGTTTTGGGGGGGGATTTCAGGGCGGTGGAGCAGACTTCAATGTGGGGGATATTTTTGAATCATTTTTTGGAGGAGGATTTAACTCCTGAGGTGGATCTCGTAGGCGAGAAGTCGGTGAAGATCTCGAGATTCGAGTGGCACTTACTTTTGCTGAAGCATATAACGGTGTCAAAAAAGAAGTTGTCTACGATCGACAAACTATTTGTGGTGACTGCAAGGGAACTGGAGCTAAAAACCCTCATGATGTTACAACTTGTCCAGATTGTGGCGGAGTAGGTCGAGTAAAGCGTCGTGTACAAACGATGTTTGGGGTGATGGAACAGGCGGTCGAGTGTGAGCGGTGCGATGGTACGGGCAAGATTATTAAAGAGCCATGTCCAACCTGTAAGGGGTACAAGTTCGTTCGCACGAAGCGTACCCGAACAATTGATGTCCCCGCGGGGATAGATGACGAAATGCAGATCAAACTGCGTGACGAAGGACACGAAGGGCGAGATGGAGCGGGAGATCTCTATGTACAGTTTCGAGTGCCGACGCAGGAGGGAGATCTTGCTCGTGAGGAGTTTAACCTCGTGTATACTCTGGTGCTTGATCCAGTTGAGTTTATCCTCGGTACACAGAAGTCTCTCGATATTCCACTCATAGGAGATCGAGAGATTGACATAAAGCCAGGGACTGACCCAGGATCTGAGCTCGTATTTACGGGTGAGGGATTCCCAGATATCACCAAGCGCGCTGGTAAAAAAGGCAATTTCATCATCAGACTCACCCTCGAAATCCCCAAAAAACTCACCAAAAAAGAGCGTGAGCACTACGAAGCAATTGCTCGTGAGAAGGGACTTGCTACCTATGATTCAAAAGGATTTTTTAGTAAACTTTTTGATTAGAGCGAGATTTTTCTCCTCTTTTTCCAAGATTTTCGTAGTATATTTGTAATACTTATCCCTGTAGTATGAGTTCGTCCTACCAAGATCTTGTCAATGTCGCCTCATTTTGAAAAAAGCGCGAAAACTTTGATCCAGAGCGCGGAGAGCTGACTCACTACTGTAGAGATTGTACGCGGATTGTAACGGTCGAGATGATAGATGAGGAGCTTGCGCAGTATCGTTGCAATATATGTCAGGGCACTCGCGTCGCATCATGATCAAAAGAATCCATCGTCACCCACTACAAAATCAAGTAAATATATACAAAGTACATATAAAAGTTTGCTTTGTATATATTTCTCAATATTCTCCCAACATCATTAATATCTTATATGAATAATAAAAAAGAAGCACTCGCCCAAGCTCTCGCAATGATCGAAAAGCAGTTTTGAGTTGGATCGGTGATGACTCTCGGTGAGCAGTGAGCGCTCAATGTTGAGACTTTTGGCTCAGGATCTATTGCCCTCGATAGCGCTCTCGGTGGCGGATACGCCAAGGGGCGAATCGTAGAGATATATGGACCTGAGTCATCCTGAAAGACAACCCTTACTCTCCATGCGATCGCTGAGATCCAAAAAGTGGGGGGGACTGCAGCGTTCATAGACGCAGAGCACGCTCTTGATCCAGAGTACGCTCGTAAGATCGGAGTAAATGTGGATGAGCTTATCATCTCACAGCCAGATTATGGTGAGCAGGCTCTTGAGATCGTAGACGCGCTCGTGCGATCAGGGGCAGTTGACCTCATCGTTGTTGACTCTGTAGCAGCTCTCGTACCAAAGGCTGAGATCGAGGGGAATATGGGGGACTCATTTATGGGTCTTCAGGCTCGTCTCATGTCGCAGGCTCTCCGCAAGATTACCGGAGTAATCTCCAAGTCCAACACGACCGTGATATTTATCAACCAGATCCGTATGAAGATCTGAGTGATGTTCGGTAGTCCTGAGACAACAACAGGGGGAAATGCCCTCAAGTTTTACGCCTCACAACGACTCGATATCCGTCGTAAGGAAAAGATTGAGACGGGAACCGGTGATGATAAAGAGGCAATGGGAAACCGCGTAAAGGTAAAGGTTGTGAAAAATAAGATCGCTCCACCTTTCCGTGAAGTAGAGATGGATGTCCTCTTCAATGAAGGGATTTCTCGCCCAGGTGAGATCATTGATATAGGTTCTGAGAAGAATATCATCAAAAAAGCTGGCGCATTTTATAGCTACGGAGAGACAAAACTTGGACAAGGGAAGGAGAATGCACGTGAGTTCTTGCGAGCAAATCCTGATCTCGCCCTCGAGATTGAGACGCAGATACGTGCGGTGTAGTAAACTTGTGAGGGGGGGTGAAAGCCTCTTTTTAGGTGGCTGCTAACTACTCTCTGCTGGAATTTTAGAGAACTTGGGATTTGATTACAGCTGACTGTTGTCGGAGTCTAGTATTTGCAATACGAGAGGATTATAGTACAATACAGATCTTATGAGTGATATTTCTCTTCAAAATAATGCCTTAAACGTAGCAGCTGCAAATGATGCTGTTTATGGTAGCGAGAACGTAACTGTCACTTCTCCAGTAGATTCTGTTCGCAATATAAAGGTATTTCCAAACGATTTACCTGCTACACCTGAGAGTATAACGAGTGATACTGTAAAAACAGTGAGTGATCATATCACCGCTTCAAAGATTCGTACAGATATCCTAAAAAAACTTGATTGAAAGTTTCCCTCTCTAGGAGGATTTCTCTTTAGGAGAAGCGGTATAGAAGGGCAGCAAGTTATCGATTATGGCGATCTTGTACAGACTATGCGAGCTGCTCGTAAAGCTGTAGGAGATATTCCTACAGCAGCAAATGATCCTGCAATTAAGATCGCAGCCTAGCTATATTCTCTTGCGAGAGAGCACGACTCGAATAGAGTATCACTCCTATGGCTATATCCACTTCGCTCTTTACTCTCGTATCTAAAAGAGTCCTCACTCATGATGTTTGGGAGCTTGATTATGTAGCGAGTCAGAAACCCTGAGTTGTCCCGAGTGACACAACCGCAAATACGGGCCTGGAAGAAGCCCCGAAGACATCCTACGAGCTCGATGTGATCCCTGGGCAGTATATTCTTTTCCTCCTTCCTTCGGGACTCAGGAGAGCCTACTCTATTGCATATAGTTTTATATCACCTGATACAGAGACGGAATCCTATACTTTAGAGAGTCCCGTACAGATCTTCCGCTTTGTGATCAAACGTCTTACCCATGAAGGTGCAGGGAGTCAGGAGGTATGTGATCTAGAGATTGGGGAGAGCTTGCAAGGTATGTGACCCATGGGACACTTCAAGCTCGACCCAGCTCCAAAGAGTACTCTCTTCATCGGTACAGGGACTGGATTTGCCCCACTCTACTACCAGATAAGGGCAGAGCGAGAGCAAGAAAATCCTCCTAAGATGCACTTTGTATTTGGTGTGCGCAGTGAGGTCGATGCATTTTATTATGAAGAGATCAGGAGTACTGGCGTTGGCTTTACTCAGTACTACAGCTCGCCCACTGGAGAGACAGGTGAAAAGGGATATGTGACGGCGTACCTCACTCCCGAGAATATAGCTCAGTATGAGCAGTTTTCGATTTGTGGGAGTCCTGCGATGGTAAAGAGCGCCCGAGAGATTCTTGAGGCTGCGGGGGTCGCAAAGGAAGCAGTTAAATTTGAGCAGTACTAGTTTGCAATAACCTTCTTATATACTGCGAGTGTCTCTCTTGAAGTATTTTCCCAGCTAAACTTTGCCGCTTGAGTATACCCTTCTAACTTCATTTCTGCTTGAAGTGATGGTGAACTGATCACTTCGAGTGCGACTCTTGCGAGATCATCAGATCTCAGGGGATGAAAGTACCGTACAGCGTTTCCGCCTACCTCGGGGAGAGATGAGGAGTTTGAGGCAATGACGGCAGTCCCTGCGGTTAGTGCCTCAAGTATTGGTATTCCAAAACCCTCATAGAGCGAAGGCATCACAAAGAGCTCTGCCTCTTGGAGGAGGTAAATCCGCTCTGCTGGACTTACCTGTCCCATAAACTGAACCCTGCTCTGGAGACCAAGCTCTCGTACGCGATCTCGAGGCTCAGTATAGCGAGTGTCTTCTTTACCAGCGAGTATAAGACTGCCAGCATAACCGGTATTGATCATGTACTTAAATCCATCAATGAGGCGGACAATATTTTTGTATTCAAGGACCTCCCCGAGTGAGAGGATATACTGAGAATTGTTGAGCTTGAGGGAGAGTTGCACATCTGTTTTTTCTTGATTTGACAGCTCACGAGCGCACTCATCATCCCTTCAGTTGTAGATAGGTACAATACGAGCATCGTCTATTTGCATGAGTTCTATGAGATCTTTTTTGGTGTGATGACTCACAGTGATGATAGATACTGCTCGCTCGATGATCCCACGTAGAGTTACCGTATACGAGATTTTTCGGAGCCACGATCCAATTGACTTCCCCGGATAGAGCGAGAGAATAAGGTCATGGATCGTAACAACTGAGCGACCACGATAGAGCAGAGGTGCATTAAAATGTACAAAATGCATGAGATCAAGCTGAGCCCTTCTTAGAGCGATTGGGAAAGTGATCTGCTCTGCAAATGAGTAATGATTAGCTCGCACAGGGATAAACTCAAAATTCTCTCAGAGCGACTCGATCTCTCTTCGATGTACCTCCTCTGCAAACACGACAAA
>JAYWGH010000036.1:0-25516 GCA_043778375.1 bacterium | reverse complement strand
TCGTCTTTTGTAATAATAAATGAGGGGTTGGAAAAACAACCCTTGCCTACAACTGTGCAAAAAAGTTTGCAGAGAAGTGATATAAAACGGTGATTATTGACCTTGATCCACAGTGTAATATGACTCTCCTTTCTCTCGGAGAGGACTATTATGAGGATACTGCTTCTGCTATCCCTAAAAAAGATATTTTTACTGTCCTGAGTGGTATTATTCGAGGTGGGGCTGATATAGATGTGACTGTTCCATTTATAGAGCTCTGAGAAAATCTCTCAATTCTCCCAGGTAATCTCAATCTTTCTCTTTTTGAAGATCTTCTTGCGAATGCTTCTTTCAATCTTACAGCAAGTTGACAGGAGCGTGGCTTTGTGGATACGAGCGCAATAGATCGATTTTTGCGTGAAAAGGGGATGAACGAAGAGATCGATATCTTCGTGATTGATACCTCCCCAAATCTTGGTATGCTCAATAGGATTATTTTGCTCGGAACAGATTATTTTGTTGTACCACTCACTCCTGATGCATTTAGCGTACAAGGGGTAGAAAATCTTTGAACAGTTTTTGAAAGGTGGAAAAAGAATTGGAGAAATACAGCCAAGGCTATGGCTGCTGATATTCCTCAAAAAAATATACTATCGGGTGAGGGTCTATTTATAGGTTATATTTTTAATAACTTTCGCCCATATAAAAAGAAAGTGATGAAGCGTCATCAAAATTGGAAAGATCAAATACCTAAGAAGATACAAGAATACCTCTCTCTCAAGCATTGTCGAAACGGACTTGTTGAGAAAAGCTGGATAGAGCCACTCTGAGAGATGCAGGAGTACGGGACTTTAGCGGCAATCTCACAGGAGAAGCAAAAAGCAATATTTGAACTTACTCCAAAAGATGCCCCTGAAACGCATTTACATGGAACCAAGGATGTGTGGGCAAAGTCTAAAGAGGAGTTTGAGAGTCTTTCGAGCAAAATACTTCAGATTCTCTCTGTATATTAGTGCTGATATAATGTCTTTATGGTGGGTGACCAAGTTCTGATGGTATGAGATTTCACGAATTGCAGCAAAATGGTTTGATTTTGGGGGATGTTTCACTATATTGCGCCTACTTCTCGGGCGAGCGCCCAGATGCAAAGACATGGATCTGTAGCTCAGTTGGTAGAGCGCAGGACTCTTAATCCTTAGGTCTCGGGTTCGAGCCCCGACAGGTCCACCATGAAAAACTAAAAATCCCCCTCCGGGGGATTTTATTTTTTATGAATGGCAACTGGTGACGGGGCGAGAACGGAGGAGAAATCCGTAGGATTTAAAGACGACAACGATTTGTCGTCTGACTTCCGAGTCCGAAGCCACATTCAGTGGCGAGGAAGAGCCCCGAAAGGTCCACTACTACAATGTCGATACTGCCTCAAAGTTTGTATGATTTCAAACTCGCACACACTATAAAGTACCATAGTTTGTAGGGTGAGTGATATATTTTAGTCTAAATCAAAACATACATGCTCGTAAAATAGTATAATTTGCAGAATGCAAATTTCTATTATACTATCCGAGTAAACTATACACAGATTGTAGAATACCTACTTCTCACTGAGAATCAGATAATTTCTATTATATAAAAATATTACTACATCTTCTATGTTCATACTCCCAAAATCCCTTACACAAAGGCAATACTGGTATAATATATTAGGGTGACTTCGAAATGTGTCTATTAAAAATACCGAGTGGCGAGAGCTTTTGATCGACGATGGGAGAAATACACTCTCTATTGAGTGAGAATTTAATAGTAAGTGGGATCTCGAGGCTGCCCTCGATAATCCATCATATCAGGAAGAGGGAATACAAAAATTTCTCAATTTTTTTGAGACTGCGAGCAATGCATACTACTATGGAATGATCGAGCATAGCGTAAGTAAGTCTTTACACATGCCCGTATCGATTCTACACCATACTCATGGTAAATTATTCTATAATGTACATCGACAGTTCACACAAAATCCTTGAGAATTCGCCAAGTCAGATCGTGAAATATCAAGTAACACTTTCAAGCCTGTTAAACCACATCTTATAGAAGGCGCCATTCAGTCACTCATGCAGGTATTTGCTCTCAAAAATGTTACCTTCCTTGAGAAAATCGCGTTTTTTCATGTAGCCTTTGAGCATATTCACCCATATCCAGATGGGAACGGACGAGTCGGGCGAATTGCACTCAATACACTCCTGATCATGGCAGGATTTCCAAATATTGCCATCAAGTGAATAAAGAAAGAGGATAGAGATATATACTATCAGGCACTCCAGGCTTGTGATGGCGAGGTAGAGAAGTGGCTTTCAGGGAAGAAACTCTGAGATCTAGATTTCTCGGCTACAAGACTCTTTCGAAATATCATTGTCGACGGACTCAAACGCTCGATGGATATCGTTATATGTCAGCGTTTTGAGGAAAAGAAGCCACTAATGCTCGCTCGAGATGTTGCTGTTCTCCTTGGTAAAAATCCAAGTACTTTTGCTGTGCAGTGTACAAATAAAGCGTTCATAAATGTTGTACGAGGTCACAAAGCGTATACACATCCGGAGCTTTGTGTGGTAGAGGGGTTATAAGATCATTCCGAGACCAAAAAAGTGAGTTTCTATAAACCTCAAAACTCTATATAATACTCTCTTTCCTCACCCATATCTATGGCTCAACAATCTAACTCTCAGTTTGAGGCACAACTTTTTAAAGCGGCAGACAAACTTCGTAAAAATATCGATGCTGCAGAGTATAAAAATGTAGTTCTCGGGCTTATCTTTCTCAAGTATATTTCAGAGTCATTTCAAGAGCTATTTGATACACTCACCGCCCAGGAGCATGGCGACCCAGAGGATCGCGATGAGTATATTGCAGAAAATATATTTTTTGTCCCTGAGCGAGCTCGCTGGCACTACATACATGCGAGGGCAAAGCTGACAACTATCGGTACAGACCTGGATGACGCGATGGAAGTGATCGAAAAAGAAAATCCTGATCTCAGAAATGTCCTCCCAAAAGTCTATGGCAAGCCAAATCTCGATAAAACCTCACTCGGGGAGCTCATAGATCTCATATCCAATACGCAGCTCAAGGAGGCTCATAAAAACTCAAAAGATCTCTTCGGTCGAGTATACGAGTATTTTCTCGGGGAGTTTGCCAATGCTGAGGGCAAAAAATGAGGCCAGTTCTATACCCCAAAATCTATCGTCAAACTCATGGTTGAGATGGTAGAGCCCTACAAATGACGAGTATATGACCCTGCCTGTGGCTCGGGAGGGATGTTTATCATGAGTGAAAAGTTTATTCATGAGCACCAAGGAAATATCAAAGATATCACTATTTACGGTCAGGAGTCCAACCAAACTACCTGGAAACTCTCTAAGATGAATCTCGCCATCCGCAATATTAACTCCAAATTTGTCACTTGGAACACAGAGGGGAGTTTTTTGAGGGACACACATCCGGATCTCAAGGCAGATTTTATTCTCGCAAATCCTCCGTTCAATCAGTCAGACTGGGGAGTGGAAATTCTTAAAAATGACGCTCGCTGGAAATATGGCACTCCTCCTGCCGGGAATGCGAATTATGGCTGGGTGCAGCATATGCTCTATCATCTCGCGCCAAATGGTGTGATGTCGACAGTTCTCGCAAATGGGTCCCTTTCCTCCAATACGAGCGGAGAGGGGGATATCCGTCGCAATCTCATCCAGGCTGATCTTGTCGAGTGTATTGTTGCACTCCCAAAGCAACTTTTCTATAACACGGGGATCCCTGCGTGTTTATGGTTCCTCAGACGAGAGAGAAATACTCGCAACAACGAAACTCTTTTTGTAGACGCTTCAGAGATGGGGTATATGAAAGACCGAGTCCACCGAGAATTTACCGAGGCTGATATGGACAAGATCGCAGCCACCTATCACAACTGGAGAAAGTGAGCGGACTATGAGGATATAAAAGGATACTGCAAATCTGCCAGCAGAGCTGATATCGAGAAACACTGATTCGTGCTCACTCCTGGTCGATATGTAGGGATAACGGATGCTATAGATGATGGAATCCCTTTTGAGGACAAGATGCGAGATCTCACAAAAACTCTCGGTGAGCAGATGGTCAGAGAGAAGGAGCTTGATGAGGAGATCAAGCGGCAGCTCGCGAAGATCGGGTTTAGTCTCTAACTATTAAGCAATACTTAATAGTTCAAAATGAGGGTACTCGTACGGTGCAAAGAAATCTATAGAGTATAAAATACTGAAAAATATCTTCTAAATTTACTGCTATGTACATTATGTATATCGATGAAGCCTGAGATACTATCCCACTCTCTCAGAATGGGAAGAAGTTCCTTGTGCTTACGGGTGCCATTATTCATGAAAATGATAAGCTTGTAATTGAACATCGTTTACGAGCAATCAAAAAAAGATTTTATTTCGATGAAGATATTGAAATAAAATCAAACTTTCTAAGATACGCTAATCCTGACATTAAAAATATTAAATCCCCGCTTAAGCTCAATGATCGTGGTAAATACAATGAGCTGGAAGATTCTATTACGCAATTTCTAAAAGATATTCCGATCACTCTCATAACGATAGTTATAGATAAATATGCTTATTGGCAAAAATATCCAGCTCAAAACCCTTATGCCACTGCGTATACTTTTCTCTCTGAGAGATTTCAAATGTTTCTAGAAAATCAGGAAAATTCCTTAGGAATATGCATTGTAGATCCTCGTGAGTGACAGGTTATGAAGACAAATCTCGATAAAGAAATTGACATACTGCATCATCGTTTACGATGGAAATCTAATCTTTTTGGTAAAAAATGTTCAAATATTATTGAACGAGTATTATTTTCTCCATCTGATCTCGCTATATGAATACAGATAGCAGATCTTTACTCGTATGCGACCTTTCATGCGTATGAATACAGTGAAATGAATTATTGGCGTTACACAGAAACTGTATTGCCAAAATTATACCAAAGAAATAGTACAACCAACGGTGTTGGTATAAAAAAGTTTCCATAACGAAAAAATCTCTCGTGAGAGAGATGCTTTCGATGGGCATGAAATAGCTCATGACCAAAAATATGATATTAGAAATTTGCATAATGCCAAATAAAAATTACCTGGTAATCTTATCTTTATAAAAATATGTGTTTACAACACTACGCACATTCCGAAATGACTGAGGCAGACAACTCTGGAATATCTCCAAATCGTCGATTGCCTTTCGTGGGGAATTTACCGGAAATATGAACATGGTGATAATTCATATTACAATACCTTTCGACATATAGTCGCCCAGGAGAATACACTCTTCTGATAAGGCATGAAAAACCCATGCGCTATATAGAGAAACCTACGGAGTCTCACACATGAGAAATTATTTTCTAAATTTAGAACATATCAATTTCACTCAAAGTACAATAAAATCTCTTGACAACTTCATTTACCTCAAAGCCATGCCCCACGATACCACACATATTCCTGAATGATGGAAAGAGACGACTTTGGGGGAGGTTATTGAGATTTCAAGTGGAAAATCACGACCCAAAAATATTGGTTTATTTCCTGTTTATGGAGGAAATGGAATTTTAGATTATGCAGATAATTTTAATTTCGAAGACGTAACAATAATCATTGGTCGCGTTGGTGCTTATTGTGGATGTGTATATTTCGAAGATGAAAAGTTTTGGCTTTCGGATAATGCGCTTGGGGTAAAATCAAATGAAAAATCTAATATAAAATTCTTGTACTATTATCTCGTAAATCAAAATCTTAATAAAAAAGCAATAGGTGGAGCTCAGCCTCTTTTAACACAAGGAATATTGAAGCAAATAGAAATAAATATTCCATCTCTTTCCGAACAAGTTGCTATAGCCGATATACTCTCATCGTTCGATGCGAAGATAGAGCTTCTCAGAGAGCAAAACGAGACTCTCGAAAAGACAGCACAGACGATATTCCATGACTGGTTCGGCCGATACTCTGACGAAAGACCAGAAGAATTGCCAGAGGGGTGGAGGGTGGGGAAATTAGGAGAAGTAATAGAAAATTTCGATTTTAAAAGAATTCCTATTGCAAGTGATAAAAGGAAAGCATGAAAATATCCTTACTACTGAGCTACTTGAATCAATGATTTTGTAGAAGACTATATTTTTGATTGAATTTATACTCTTCTCTGAGAAGATGGATCTGTTATAAAAGAAAATGGGAAGCCATTTACTCAATATGTATGGTGAAAACTATGGGTAAATAATCACGCCCATGTTCTGCAGGGTAAAGATTGATTTTCTACAGAATTAATAAAGATTATTTTGGATAGAACAGACATCGTACCATATGTAAATGGAGCTGTACAGCTTAAGATAAATCAAACAAATATGAATGCAATACATGTAATAATTCCAATTAGGTGAGCTTTAGATGATTTTGATAAGCTCATACAGCCAATTTTTCGAAAACTTCGTTCAAATTCAGAACAAATCCAATCTCTCTCACAAACCCGTGATGAACTCTTGCCGAGGTTGATGAGTGGGGAGGTGAGGGTTTAGTTTTTTACTTCATTTTAATGCGGACTATAGAAAAAGTCATTTTCGATACAAATATTCTCAGGAATACTGAACCTGAGCATTTTCTTGGTGGGAGAGATATTTTAACGAAGTTTCTACAATCGGCAGAAATTGTCATTCCAGACATAGTAATCGATGAGATACGAAATCAAAAAAGGAAAAAATTAGAAGAAAATAAAAGTAAATTCTTGTCTAATCCTTTTCATTGGATAAGAGGTGTAAATAAAGAAGAAACACAAGCTTTTGATATTGAAGACCATATAACCGAGTTGCAAGATAAGGAGGAAATAGGGTATACTCTTATAGAGCTTACGGATTACTCTATATTAAAAATAATGAAGGAATTGGCACTCCGAAAGTTACCACCATTTGAAGATGCAGATAGTACAGATAAATGATTCAAGGATGCTTACTTGTACTTTACGGTTCTTGAGTATCTCCAAAAAATTACAGATAAATATATCTTCGTTTGTACAAAAGATACGCGATTGACGGAGGCATTTCAAAAACACTCTAATATCAGGGTAATAAAAGACTATGAAGAATTCAAAGATCAGAGTATTACTTGATTAATAGATTCTTATTTTCTTGAGAAATTATCAGAAACATTTCATATTCTTATAACATTAGATGATATACTTGATTACTGGAATAATATAGACGGTGATCAAATATTACTTATACAAGTTGAAGAAAAAATAATGGTTGTTAAAATTGAGGAAAGAGAAGTAGTAACATTTCAGAATACAAAAGAATATAAACCTTTGATTGAAGAATTAATTTGCTCACAATCATACTCAGAAACACATAAGATTGCAAAATGATTTCTTTCCAATTCATCGAATGGAATAATGTGGTTTTCAGATGATGATATAGAAAGTATCTTCCAGGCTTTATTCGATAATGATCAAATATCTGGAGCTTACTGATATAGTGTAAAGGAATTTTATTTAAAACTATTTGAAGGAAAGAGTAGTATTTTAAAGCCCGAATTGAGGAAAAAAATGCAAGAATTAATTGATAAACCTACTTTATACAAATAATTAAACCAATTTTTCAATCCTTCTTCACTTACCATTGAAACAAATAAAAGACCCTTTCAGGTCTTATTTTATTACTTCTCTTTGGTGACTCATTTATAGGGGGTTCCGTCATTTTTTTGACTCATAAATTGTCATGTATCATCATCGCGTTTAATCCATCTTTCGATAGTTGGATTGTATACTTGAGTTCGATCAAGTACTGCACCATTTCTGTGCCCATCTCCATTAGGAGGATTTGTTGCCATAATATTATAGTTAAGATTTAGAAGCATGTAGTGGTCGATTTTTTCTTATGTAGGAATTGAGTCATCGTCAAGCATCAGCAAGTTTTTTCATAGTTTCAATATGAGTGGCTCATGTACTTCTATGTGTATAGAGATAGATAGTTGCTGATCCAGATTTGAACTTGATAGTGATTGATGTATCATCGTAGTGATACGCTACAATGCCTGAATCTCATCCGAGATTCTTGTAAGGTAGAAAATTCTTCATAAGCCTAAATAGGGTTATTATATAGAGGTGGAACTTGACTCGCTCGAGAAACCAATATATTCTTAGCATAGTTTTCTATGAATATTTTTTCGGAAAACATCAGCGCCCTTATTATTTTAAGTAATGAGGGTGTTTTTTATTTGCGACGGGAGTTGAATGAATACAACATGTGGTATGTCTAAAATACTAGTAGATACATTATATGGGGTATATTACTAAACACAATTTTTTTGATAGATTTCCTTACACACATTTGATTTTTTTGTAAGGTAGTATATACTCTTCGTAACATTTACGAAGAGTATATACCATAATTTTCATTCACACATGATCCATGAAACAATAAAAAAACTTCGCACCGATGCGAATATATCCCAAGAAGAGCTCGCAAAAATGATCGGTATCTCTCGTCCAACACTCTCTCAGATAGAGACTTGAGATCGAGCGTTGAAGGGTCCTGAGATACAGAGACTCGCTGAAGTATTTGAGGTATCGACTACTGTATTTCTCGATGTCCCGAGTCGGACAGAGAAAAGTGAACGCCAGAATGATCCACACCAAAAGATAAAAAATCTCATTCTCTATATACTCGGTAAATGCGGACAGAAACCAAATGTAGGAGAGATTGTCCTAAATAAACTTCTTTATTTTTGTGACTTCAACTACTACGAACTCACATTTGACTCTATTACGGACACTCAGTATATCAAATATCCCATGTGACCTGTGCCAAAAGACATGAAGATTATACTCGATGAGATGGAAGCTGATAGTCTCATAAAGAGATTTGACGCTGACTATTTTGGATTTTCTCAGAAAAAAGCTATCCCACTCATCGAGCCCGATATGATAGGATTCAATGGAAAACAAATAGAAGTGATCGAACAAGTGATCGTGCAATACTCGGATAAAAATGGTAAATGGCTTACAGAGTTCTCTCATGAAGATATGCCATGGAAGGCTACTAAAGAGATGATGCAACCGATAGAGTATGGACTCGTATTTCATAGATCTCCGGCATATTCTGTAACTCCGCAGGAGCAACTCTAGTGTATGATTCACTTTTCTTTTCATTCTCATTTTAAAAAGCAATTTGAGAAATTACAGAAAAAATATCCTTCACTCAAAAAGGATTTTGAACTTTTTTGTCTGGCGCGTGAGACTGATCCGACAGGATATGAGCCAAATATTGTGAGAATTAACTGACTCGGTGAGGGGGTATTACTCCCTTTTTACAAGGTTCGAAAGTTCCCACTCACCTGTATGCGACTCGCTAATAGTGGTATCCGTATTGTATATGCGTATGATGGAGAAAATAAAACTATCGAATTCGTTGAGTTCGTAGAAATCTATCACAAAAGTGATAGAGAAAATCATGATATCGACTTGATTTTGCGCGAATATACTGGCATCACTGATATTACACCGTAACTACATACTACTATGCTGTTCTCCGAATCCGATATCGAACAATCTCTCATTGACCTCCTCGTCAACCAGGGGTACGAGTATTTTTACGGACCCGATATTGCGCCCTATGGTGAGTGCCCCGAGAGGATAGGTTTTGACTCAGTTATCCTCGAGAGAGAGCTGCGAGACTCCTTGAGACGGCTCAATCCTGATATTCCTGAGTCAGCGAGAGCAGAGGCCTACTCCAAGATCTGTCACCTTGGGTCGAGTGATCTCATGCAAAATAATGAAGCATTTCATACGATGCTGAGAGACGGAGTGACGGTCGAATACTTTAAGGATGGAGTCTCAAAATGAGTGACGGTATCGCTCATAGACCCAAAAGTAGAGGCAAATAACCATTTCTGGGTTGTCAATCAGCTCGTAATCCGAGAAAATAATAACGAAAAGCGCCTCGATGTTGTCATATTTATAAACGGTCTCCCACTCGTGATCATCGAGCTCAAGAGTGCCACAGATGAGAGTGCTACCCTCGAGCGAGCCTTCACCCAGATTCAAAACTATAAAAAAGCTATCCCCAGTATATTTTACTATAATTCACTCTGTGTTGTATCTGATGGGATCGATGCTCGAGTGTCGAGCGTTTCGGCTCCATTTTCACGCTATCTCGTCTGGAAATCTCCAGAAAAGTCTCAAAACTGAGTCCTCCCCGAGATGCAGATCCTGGCAGAGCGTATGCTCAAAAAGTCAGTCCTCCTGAGTCTCATCTGCTATAATACAGTTTTTGAGAGTGAGGAGCATACGGACGCAAAGACGGGACTCAAATCTATTAGAAAGACCAAAAAAATTGCCGCATATCATCAGTATTACGCAGTAGAAAAAGCTCTCAAGTCCACACTCGAGGCGACACACGAGACACAGTGAGACCGAAAAATAGGGGTCATATGGCACACTCAGGGATCAGGCAAATCCCTATCCATGGTATTTTATGTCGCTCAGGTAGTCGCTGAGCCTCGTATGTCAAATCCTACTATCGTGATGCTCACAGATAGAAATGATCTCGATGAACAGCTTTTTACTACCTTTTGAGGTTGTAGTGGGCTTCTCAGACAAACTCCGGTCCAGGCGTCGAGTCGAGAGCATCTCAAGGACCTTTTGAGGGTATCGGGTGGAGGTATTATTTTTAGCACTATTCAAAAGTTTGCACCTACTACTGGCAATGTATTTGATGCAATTTCAGACCGTACAAACATCTTTGTGGTAGCGGATGAGGCTCATCGTAGTCAGTATGGATTTGCGGGGAGAGAAGTCGAGACGCCCGACGGATCAGAGATACGATACGGTAATGCAAAATATCTACGTGATGCCCTCCCAAATGCTTCGTTCATAGGATTTACGGGTACTCCGATCGAGGTAGGTGACCGCTCGACTCGCTCAGTTTTTGGGGATGAGATCGACATATACGATATCAAACAAGCCGTAGATGATGGCGCCACAGTAGCTCTCTCGTATGAGTCACGACTCGTCAAAATCCAGATGAATGAAGTCGAAATAGCGAAGATCGACTACGCTATTGATGAGATCGCCGATGCAACTGAGGAGCAAAAGGAAAAGGCAAAAAAACGAAATGCACAGATAGACGCAGTAGTCGGTCATCCTGAGCGTGTGCGGGATGTGGCACTCGATATAGTCGAGCATTTTGAGCTGAGGCAGGAGATATTTGAGGGGAAAGCCATGATCGTGTGTATGACTCGTCAGATTGCCGTCAATCTCTTTGCGGAGCTCATACTTCTGCGTCCAGATTGGCACTCAGATGATCTCTCAAAATGAGCGATAAAAGTCGTGATGACGAGCTCATCGGATGATCCGGAGAGCTTTCAGCCACATCATACGAGCAAAGACGACCGCAGAAAGCTCGCTGATCGACTCAAAGACCCATCAGATCCTCTGCAGATAGTGATCGTACAATCTATGTGGCTCACAGGATTTGACGCTCCGTGTCTCCATACTATGTATATCGATAAAAAAATGCAAGGCGCCAATCTCATGCAGGCGATTGCTCGTGTAAATCGAGTCTACAAGGATAAGCCAGGTGGACTCATAGTCGACTACATTGGTATCGGACAGGATCTCCGCAACGCAATGGCCACATATATACAGAGTGGGGGCGAGGGGACTGCTGTTTTAGATATAGCCGAGATTATTGCAGGTCTCAAGACAAAGTTTGAAATAGTAGAACAGATGTTCCATGGATATCCCTATAAATCATACTTTACTGGGCAGAGCAGTGAGCGACTCCAGGTCCTCTTAGGGGCAACGAATTTTATCTTCTCGAGTGAAGAGCTCAAAGACCGATTTTTGGGGGAGATCACAGCCCTCTCCAAACTCTTTGTTATGGGGGTGACCTCCCACGAAGCACAAGAAATGAGAGATGCCATTGCCTTTTTTCAGGCGGTAAAGGCGAGAATAAGTAAATTTACCCCCAGCGGTGGTAGGACTGATCTACAGGTAGAAACTGCGGTGAAGCAAATTCTCGATGAAGCTCTCTCAAGTGGAGGTGTGATCGATATTTTTGAGGCAGCTGGTATCAAGGCGCCCTCTCTCGATATACTCTCTGAAGATTTTCTTTTAGAGGTCAAAAACATGACTCAAAAGAATATTGCCTTTGAGCTCCTAAAAAAACTACTCAATGACGAAGTAAAAATCAGAAAAAGAAGGAATACAGCTCAAGGTAAAAAATTTAGTGAAATGCTTGAGAGCGTGATAAAAAGGTATCATAATAACCAGATTGATACCGCACAAGTGCTCCAAGAGCTCTCAGATATAGCGCGAGAGATGAAACTTGAAGATGCAAAAGCAGAGAGCACTGGACTCACTCCTGAGGAGTACGCATTTTACTCAGTTCTCGCACAAAATGACTCTACAAAATTTCTCACTGATGAGAAAATGCGTGAATTAATCCACACAATAGTAGATGTTATTCGAAAGAATGCTACTGTCGACTGGACCAAGCGGGAAGATGTAAGGGCAACATTGCGACTCACGGTCAAAAAGATTCTCATGAGATACGGGTATCCTCCTGATCTCGCTCGCCTCGAGGCAGATAGGGTTATTGAGCAGGGAGAATTACTCGCTGGAGAGTTTACAGAGGGGATTTAGGATACATTTCCACCCTCTCCCCAATAAGCCGCCACTCCTCTCGTCTCACTATCCGCACCGATATGAGCTGTCCTGCGAGATCCTCAGTGGACTCAAAATACACTTCCTTGAAGTTGCGAGTCCGCCCCGACCACATACCGTCTTTCTCCCGAGTCGTCACGAGTATCTCCTCGGTCCGACCGATCATGAGGTCAGCGCGTTTAGCAGCAGTATGGGTGAGCACTCCGTTAAGAATATTCCAGCGGCGTGCCTTCTCTGCTGCACTTACATCATCTTCGAGAGTAGCCCCACGCGTCCCGGGACGAGGACTGTATCTCGCGATAAACGCGTAGTCAAACTCGAGCTCTTCCATCGCGCGTACTGTCTCCGCAAACTCAGTCTCACTCTCGCCCGGATACCCGACGATGATATCTGTCGAGATGGCAAAAAGTGGGTCTTGAGCTCGCAGATATTCGACCTGACGCTTGAAGTCTGCGTATGTGTGCTTGCGGTTCATACGAGCGAGCACCGCGTCTGAGCCTGACTGGAGTGCAAAGTGGAGGTATGGGCATACAGCCTGGATCTCAAAATGTGACGAGAGGATATCTCGGGTCATATCGTGAGGATTACTCGAGGTAAACCGTATACGACTGAGTCCTGGTATTTCACCGAGATGATTGAGGAGTTCTCGAAAGGGAGTAGCTACCCCCGCATCCTCCCAAGTAAGGGTCGTCTCACTCCAGAGTTTTGCGCGGGTGAGCTTACCATAGCTATTTACATTTTGTCCGAGGAGAGTTACCTCGTGTGCTCCCTCTACAGACGCCTGCGTCACCTCAGCTACAATATCCTCAATACTCCGTGAGGTTTCCCGCCCTCGCGTGTACGGCACGATACAAAAAGTACAGTAGTTATCACACCCTGTCTGTATAATGATCGAGGCGCTCGACGGATTGTCGCGCACCTGCTCTACTCGCAGGTACTCGAGCCATTTCTCGTCATTTCCGATGTGCTGCCCTGTGATGAGAGAGAGGATCTTGGTGAGCCCACCCGTCTCCTCGATACGAAACACAAAGTCTATATCTGCCGACCGCAACAGGAGTGGATCATCCCAGTTCGATATCCCATTCGCAAAATCTTCCCCATGGAGGCTGATGCGCGATACTCCCGAACGCTCAGTCTCGAGGTAAGCGCGCGATACCCCCGTTTTGCGCACCATACACCCCGTTACTCCGACGAGAGGGGACCGTCCTGAGAGCGCCGCAGCCTTACGAACTTCTTGGATAAATCCAAATACTTTATCCTCTCACTTTTGCCGTACCGAGCAGGTATTGAGGATCACGATATCCGCGAGCGTTACATCGAGTACCTTGCGCAAACCTGCGCCGAGGAGAATTCGGTGGATTTTTTCGGAGTCTGCGTAGTTCATCGCACACCCAAAAGTCTTGATATAAAAAGTAGAGAGCCTCATAATGACCTGACTATAGGTACAACTCCGACTTTGTAAATTTGAAAACTTGCACACACAGGCTATACTCTTGCTATGTCTAAATCTATTTTTACTCGCATCATGGAGGGCGAGATACCATCGTATCCTGTCTATGAAAATGCATTTATATACGCATTTCTCGATATTCACCCTGCGTCCCCTGGCCATGTGCTTGTAGTGCCTCGTACGCAGGTCGATGCATTTGAGTCTCTCGGTGAGCCATTTTACAGTGAGATTTTTAAGGCAGCAGGACTCATTGCTCGGGCACAAAAATCTGCTTTTGGAGTCCCGAGAGTCTCCCTCCAGGTGCATGGATTTGAGGTCCCCCACGCTCATATTCACCTCATTCCTGCTCATACTATGGAGGATACTGCTATCAAGCCATGAGCTTTCACTCCCTCGCCCGCAGAGCTCACGAGTACACAAAATTCTATCGTAGCTGCTATTCACTCACTCGCCTAATATGTCACAAAAAAAGATACTTTTCCTCGTGATTGCAGCGGTGCTCGTTGGGGCTATCGCTATCGGGATGATCATGCTCTCGGGTAAATCCGCCAAGACCAAGGCGCCAACAGGCCCCAAAGAACTCACTGTCTGGGTAGTTGGGGATGAGACTGCAGGGTTTGATGGCGTGATCACAGGATTCAAGAAAAACCCTACTTACAAGGACACCAAAGTCACCGTCTCCAAGTTTGCAACCTATCGCGACTATGAGTGAGCACTTATCAATGTGATCGCGGATGGCAACTCTCCTGATGTATTTGTCGTGCCATCGACAGGAGCAGGACTCCTCGAGTCCAAGACTGAGAATATTCCAGGGTCACTCCTCGATCAAAACGATCTCTCTAAAAATCTCCCAAAGATATTTGATCCCCTTGCTGTCATTACTCCCGGTAAAAACTCTGAGGGGAAGGCGATTAGTCTCACCTCATATAAGGGAATTCCTCTCGGATACGAGACCATGGCGCTCTACTACAATCGTGCAGTGCTCAATGAGACGGTACCAGCCACTTGGGAGGACTTTGAGACGATGTTTGGTACTGCGTCAAGTACTCCTCCAGCAGCACTCGGACTCTCGGCTCGATATATTCAGGAGGCCGCGAGCATTGTAAGTTTATTTTTTGTCCAAAAAGGATTCACCAATCTCACAGGAGCCTCGACAGGAGCTGGGGCAAAGGCACTCGATGCGTACGCTGCATACGGCAAAAATACAACTGGTCCCGATGCACTCAGTGCCCAGATCCCAGAGATGGACGCAAAACGCATTAGCACGACGGACCTTTTTGCGCGAGGCAAGGTGAGTGTACTATTTGGATTTCCGAGCATGATCCGAGAGATCGAGTACGCACTCAAACGCGCAGGCTCCAGTGCTTCACTGGAGCGCCGTGATGTGAGATCAGCGCTCGTCCCTCAGTATGCGAGTGGCAAAAAATACAATCTCGCTCGCTACAATTATTTTGCTGTATCAAAAACCGCACCTCATATTGACGCTGCAGCAGATTTTGTGGCGTATCTCTCGACTAAAGAGGCGGGTTCTGCGTATGCTGAGGCTTTTCCACAGTATCTCCCAGCACGTATGGATGTTCTTGAGATCAGAAAAGAGGAGCGTAATCTCGCCAAGGGATTTCAGTGGATCGTATATGATAGCTTTATCCCGACCGCAGATACGGAGCTCGTGACTTTTGATCGTGAGCTTACGAGTCAGTTTGAGGAGTCTCTCGGGCAGGCAGTGACTCCTGATGCGAGTCCTGAGTCAATACTCGCCAAAGTCCGCAAGCAAATAGACTGTCGGAAGAAACAACTCCTCGAGCGCTCAGGGTATGAGGTGGACTGCGCGAGCGATTAAACTTGATACTCAAAAATATTCGTATTTAATACTATTATGATATCACAAAAAACACACTCTGCATTTTCTGCACGCACTGGATATACTCTCATAGAGCTTATTATTGTTGTAACTATCCTTGTAATCCTCGGAACGGTAGGATTTATCTCCTACAGCGAGTTCACTATCAACTCTCGTGACAGTAAAAGAGCGAGTGACATAGTAACTATTAAATGAGCTCTCTCGACGTACTCATCTCAAAAGTGAGAGTACCCTCGCCCAAGTAACCCCGTTGAAATAAGAGCCACTGATGCTACGGGGAGTATAGTACTCATGCGACAGTGAGTACTCGGTGCAAATACTCTCCAGGATATTGGAGTGAGCGGTGGTGGACGAGACCCGAGCTCAAATGCTCCCTACACACTCTCAGTGGATAGTCCTGGGAAGCGAGCACAAGTACTCGCCTATTTTGAAAACTCAGGAGCAGAGAAGCAACTCTCACTCGCGAGTAGTACAGCATATGCAGCAGATGATCTCTCAGAACGCAAACCCGTTGCGAGTGGGGAGAAGCTCTGAGTATTCCTCCAGGCTGGAACTCTTACTCCTATTGAAATGAACATGACCGGGTCGGTAGCAGCTACCTCTCTCGCAGGATCTGGATATCTCATACTCGACGGTTGTTTGCGAGAGTCTCGTCTTGAGCCTGCCTACTATACAGGTGCTCTCTGGGAAGGAGCGTGTAAGAATGTACCTTTTATGTCGAGCGTACTGAACTCTCAAGGTCAGGATGGAGATGAAATCATTGCTATGGATAATCGACCATATGTGCACGATCCTATCGTTGTGGCAGCAAATGGAGGGGATCCAAATTTCTTTGATCGAAGATACAAGCTCATAAAAATCAACGGAAAGTGGTGGATGAACCAAAACTTAGCGTATTCAATAGAAACCGATGTTAATAACGTTACTTGTCTTTTTAATAGTAACCCAACTTCCGGTCCTTGTTATTTTGATAGCAGTACACTCTCTAGGTTTAGATACTACAATATCATGTGGTGTCCAACCTCTGTTTGAGGCATAGAAGAATGCTCAAAGGTAAATGAAAAGTGATATATTTATTGAAGCTTTTATTTCTCATATGGTTTCAAAGTATCAAAACTCTGTCCGACTGGATGGAATCTCCCAACCCAATTAGATTGGGAATCACAAAACTCTTGAATTGGATGAATGAGTCCTGTTCTTGAAAGTGGGAAATGGAATCTCACTCCTATCAGTTGATTTACTATGAATCTTGGAGGTGTTACTACTAATTATAATACTAATATTTATCAAACTAATGATCCATCTGGTGGTTTAATGTACAATGCAAGTTTAAATTCACCAAAAAATTTCGTAACCTTTTCTGCTACGCCTTATCCTTGGACTAGAACTAATGCTCCTATACGATGTATCAAGGGTTAGAAAGTATCTTTTAAATAGTTAAATACGAATAAAGTAGTATTGATTGCTTTTATCAAGTCTCGGAGGATCATCAAAAATCGATTGAACCCAAATGTAAATCTACACCGGGCAAAGTAATACCCTTATTCGCTGCGTCCGCAACTAGCCCCTCACTTTTTTGCATTCTCCCCAGCAATATGGTAGTTTATAGGTAAGTGTGTACCTCACCCGCCTCTAATCACCTCGAATATGTTTCGTTTTATGCGACTCCTCCTGCTCCTTGCGATCATAGCAAGTGTATTTTCTGGGGCTCTCACTCCACAGCATTTTCCTCTAACTGTCCCGACTGCACAGGCTGCCTGCAGTATATGGATATTTAACTGTGATAATCCAACCCAAGTCCCCTACTGTAATAGTAACGATCCAACATCATCAAATTATTGTTCAACGGATAAAGGGGTAGAAATTGTCAAAAATAATGTCAATCTCGGGATTAAAGACCGAAAATTCTCAGATTATGTACAGGATGTGATCGTCTATCTTCTTTGATTTCTTGCGATTATCGTAGTGATTCTCATCATTTGGGCAGGACTTATGATCATGTTTTCTAACGGTGAGGAGGAGGGAGTTAAGAAGGCAAAGTCTATCATCAAGTATGCAATAGTAGGTCTCATACTTATATTCTTCGCGTGGTCGATTACTACCTTCATTCTCGGGGACAAGTCTACCAAAACTCCAGGTCTCATAAATGCCCCAGTCTCGTGGACCACCCCGCTCGAACAAATTACGAGCATCTTTACTCCAACCTCTGCGTACGCCGCAGAGGATACTCGGGGGTTTGGTGTCTACCGAGATCGTATTAATGCTGTAGTACAGCTTATTGAGCGAGACCTAGAGGTGGATGGAAAGGTAAAGACAGTAAATCTCAGTGAGCTCGAGAGTGCAGTAAAGTGATCAATGGATACCTTCCCTGATAAGGATCGAGATACCAACGTCGCTCTCGCAAACCAGACGCTCACACAGATAGCGCTTATGCGGAAGTTTCCGGATTCAGATCTCTACTCAACGAGACTTGCAGAGTCACTTCGTACCTTTATGACGACGGCCAAGATCTGAGCTATCACCGCCAAGATCACCGCTACTCCAAATAAGGGGAATGCTCCTCTCACCGTGAGCCTCCGAGCAACTGAGGCTCGTGACCCATCTGGAGCTGTGATTCCCAATGAAAATTATCGTTGGTGGATTCGTGGAGCGAATAATACTCGTATCAATATCGGTACCGGACCGTCTATTCCGTACACTTTTCGGAGCGAGGCCGTTTATACGGTCAATCTCGAAATAAATTCTGCGAGCCGAAATAGTAAAAATCGTGCGGATGTTATCCCTTTTACGGGGACTCAAGAGGTACAGGTACTCCCACGACTTGCAAATATCCTCCTCTTTGTAAATGGAGTAAATGCGAGTCTCACGGACAAGGTAAAGATTACTCCGACTCAGGGGCGATCCGGGATTATCCTCGATGCGAGCTCATCAACAGCAGCACCTGGAGGGACTATCGTGCGAACCGAATGGGACTTTGGAAATGGAATTAAATCTTCATACCAGGGAGGACCTCGCCTCGAGCGGCAGGTGTACTCTTTTGCACAAAGCTATAATATACGACTCGCACTCTATACCAATGAGAGTGGTGATACACCTATTCTCAAAGAATTTGTGCTCGAGTCACAAGACCCGATCGCTTCAGTAAAAACTGATAAGACAACTGGTTTTGCGGGAGATGACTTCAAGTTTTCGGCAGCTTCAAATGTAGGGAATGGACTATTTACTTATGAGTGGAATGTCCTTGACTCTGACGCAGGAGGGAAGAACCTCGCAACAGCGAAAGGGCAGACGTTTAACTACAAATTTCCACGTATGGGAAACTATGTAGTACGACTGAAGACGCTCTCTGCCGGAGGTAAGGAGGATATTGATAACGCTATAATTACTATTAACTCCAAGGATCCAGTTGCGAGTTTTGAGGCAAAGTCTGTAAACGCTGAGACTCCAAATACGGTCATCATTGATGCGACTCGTAGCTATGATCCGGATAGTCTAGATGCTTCAAAGTTGAGTTTTGCATGGACGATCGACGGTGAGCGGGTAGAGCTTGATCAGAGTAGTCGTGCAGGAGCTATTGGACAGTATACTTTTACGACTAAAGGCAATCATATTATTGTCCTCGATCTTACCAATGAGCAAGGCAAGATCACTCAGCTCAAAAAAGAGTTTAAGGTCGACTCACTCCTCTCAGTCAAACTCCTGGTCACTCCAAAGATCTCACAGCTCGGGACTCAGGTGAGTATGGTAGCTGAGTCTAAAGAGGCGACGGTTTTTGAGTGGGATTATGGTGATGGGGTAAAGGAAAATACGAGTGAATCTCGCACTTCTCATAGTTATAAAACCGCAGGGACATATAATGTACGGCTCACGGTACGAGGTGGAGAGGAGGTAGGAGCCTCAAACTCAATAACTCGAACGGTATACATTACAGACGCGAACACCCCATTTGCTGCTATAGGAATGAAGCGTGACCAAGATACTATAGAGGCAACCCCTGGTGCTTGTCCGGGAGGAGCTGCATATGTAGTTGATCGTACCAAGCCAGTAAATATTCTCGGAGATGAGAGTATTAATACAGATGGGACAACCAATGGTCTCACATATACTTGGAAGTATCTTGGAAAGAATTCTTCTCAAAAACAGTTTTCTTATAAGTTTGATGAGCTCGGATGTTTTCCAGTTACACTTACGGTACGATCCAGTAAGTCGAATACTACGAGTACGAGTACGGTACTCGTAAAGGTGGATAATGCTCTCCCGACTTTTGCGAGCCTCTCAGTATCAGCTGATAAGGCAGACAGTGATCCGGTAGTGATCAGCGTAACTGCAAATAATGCTATTGACCCTGATGGGGTGATCGTCTCATATCTTTGGTATTACTACACTGACTCTGATCCTGAGCCACAGGATTTTCGGATCACCAAGACTCCAAAGACCGCCTTTGTTGTACCACGTATCAATGGCAAATACTTTTTTGCGGTGACGATGGAGGATAGCAATGGAGCCAAGATAAATAGTGAAGAGTCTCGGGAAGAGCGCTACAGTATTACCCTCGCGAGTGATAACATCAATACACCACTCATCACACTCAAGGCCTCAACGAGCCAGGCAAAGGTAGGGGAGTCTGTGACTTTTCAGGCGGATGTAAAAAATGTGGTAAATGTAAATCTCACCGATAAATCAGAGTACAAATGGGACTTTGATGGAGATGGGTTTTATGACGCTACTACCAGTGTGCCAACCGTAACTCACGCGTATACCACGCCAGGTAACTTTAATATGAAGGTAAAAGCTACGTATCGTGGGATCTCAAATACACGGTACCAGCAGGTACTCATCCGCAACGAACTTACCCCAAATCTCGAGTATTTTGCAGTCGGCAATCGGTTTGTATTTATGAATACAACAAAGGGGATGTTTACCAAAGCGAGATGGACCCTCGGTAAGAATACGAGTGACTCGCTCGGTACTTGGTCAGTGTCGATCGATGATGGAGATCAGCCAGGTGAGGTGAGCCTTGAGGTTTCGGATGGGACAAATACCAAGACAACGACCGTCCCACTCCGAAAGGATGTACTCAACGCAAATCGTATAAAATCAAGTAGTGATAAAATCCAGGTATTCTCCTATCCAGCTCTCGATGACGGCAAGATCACGGTACAGGATGCTACAGATCCAGTATATCTCTACCTTGGCGAGTCAAAGGATGTCGCAAAATATGCAATCGATACGGATATCAAGGTAGATACAGATCTCAATGGAGACCCTGCAGATGATGTAGATAACAAGGGGACCGACTCAGTCTCGAGTGGTGCACCATTTCAAATCTCTACCAAAGATGCCGCCAAGACACGTACGGTGCGAGTAACGCTCTTTGATGCGGCAGGTAAGAAAATTGACTCTCGAGATATCGTTCTCACGCTCGCGTACATCGATGATAAAGCCGTAGAAGCAGCCACCGCAAGTGGTACAGTTGTGGGACTCTCCGACTCGGACAAAGCGTCACTTGACTCACTCAAGGACCTCGTACGAACAACAGCACCAGAGGGACAGCGAGTGAAGTTTATGAAGTTTGTATCTCAAATTCAGGAAAACTGGAGCGATGTGACTGCTAAGACCAAGACGATCATAGACTTTCAACAGTCAGTCGCCGAGCTCTCGATATCCGAGACGGACAAAAATAAATTCCTCACACTTCTTGATAGCCTCCTTCTCTCTGATTCTGAGACGAAGGATGATGTATCCCTCGCGGTGAGTGTCTTGCGCAAGCTCGTCCCCGCTAGTAATACTCATTATAAGGAGATGTTTGGAGAAGATGGCAAAGGAGGCCTCGTTGGTGAGATCCTGAGTCATCCTACGAATACTGCTCTCAATAAAGAGCTCGCGACCAAGATCATGGGGTATATTCTCGAGGATAAAAATATCTCCGACTCTGATAAAGCGATCCTCAAAGAGCAGCTCAAGGTGGTGATAGCAGGAGGAGCTAAAAATGTAGTAGCCCCAGCAGCTCCTGAGGAGCAGACGAGTACGGGAGGGTTTCTCCTTGGACTCCTGAAGGCCCTTGGAATCATTCTTGCGATCATCGGTACAGGATTTTTCATCATATATGTATTTTACAAGGTTACTAAGACGAATAAAACTCTCACATTTCAGGATTTTATCATTGAGCGGTTTGCGCTCGGTGGAGCATCACGAGCACCAGCCCCAGTAGTTCAGGTACCAGTGACTCCAATTGTCCCGATAGTAGTGGCAGTAGCTGCGCCGGTAGCTGCGTCTGCTGCGAGCTCAGTTGATCCACTCGCTACTGTTGCTCCTGCATTTGATCCACTCGCGAGTACTCTCCCCTCAGAGACATCCACTCCACAAAAAAGTGTGGATACAGAAGAGGAAACAGAAGTACAAATCCCTGATTGGCTCAGAGCTGCTACTGAGCAAAATACTCAGGTGCAAACTCCTGAGTCGAGTGAGACGACTGAACAAGCTCTAGAGACTGAAACATACGAGTCTCCTTTTGTAGACAATAGTAGTACTGAGGAATCTATGGTGAGTGAAGAATCCATCTCAAATGAATCAACACCTGTGCAGGCCAATATCGAGTCTGATTTTCCCGATTGGATGAAGACGAGCACTACTGACTTCCCTGAGGTGATATCCCCAGAGATAGTGAGCGCAGTCCAAGATGTTAGTCCAGAGGGTACTTGAGAGATTCCTGAGTCTCGTCTCTATGAAACTGAGTGAGATACTCTGAGTACTCCTGAGCGAGAGGTGGCACCAGTAAAAAATACTCCATTTTTTGATCTCAGTGATGAGGCACTTGAGACCCAGGCAGCCGAGCTTACACCAATCACTCCAAAGCCTGCTTCCTCAGAGATACCAGATTGGCTCAAAAACATGAACACTCAGGCCCCGGAAACTACTATAGAAGACCTCCCAGTGACCCCTGTTGTAGCAATTACTCCTGAGGTGGTACTCTCTACCCCAAAGGTAGAGACAAAGCTGTCAAAGGCCAAAAACAAGCCAAATACTCCAAAGCCGCAAGTGATGACTCAAGATATTGCTCCGACACTCGATGCAAAAGATCTCCCTGATTGGTTAAAATAATCCTATGACTCCTCCAAACAATACTCCCGAAGCACCTGCAGGACGACCAAGTTTTCTCGACGAGCTTCTCAAGGAGTCAGTTGCTGTTCCTCCGACTGAGCCCGCTGTGATCTCACAGGTTAGCCCACTGAGTACTGCAGCTGGTACAGGCTCTGTGCCACCACTCGCTGCTACTACCGCTTCTATGTGAGTACCATCAGCAAGTATATCTCCTGTGAGCACGACTCCTACGAGTACGATCCCGGTAATAAAAAAAGTAAACCCGATCACTCCTGCTGCAATGTTTCAGGCAATTGGGGCACTCTTGTTTGTAGCGCTGGTATTTTTTGGATCGTTTTTGGCGTATATCGTATTTAACCCAGCTCAAGCCAGGTTTTTTAACACCTTTGGGATCAATACCGCAGACGTAGCGAGCCTCCTATCTACACTGGTAAATGGTATATTTGGGTCACTCACTTTCATCCTTTCGTGCCTGTTTGTGTATTTCTTATTTCGGACGTATCTCTCTAAATGAGCTCCCAAAAAACGCGCAATATATGCTATCGTCTCAACTCTTATGGGGATTATACTTTTTAGTAATATTGGATTTTGGGCGTATTTATTTGGAAAGATAGGATCAGCTGACTTTGTACGACCTTCGGGAGGAGTGATCGTCTACGACAATGATCTTGCACTCTCAGATGCATTTCGCAACCAAGCGAGCGTGAGCGAGCGAGACCTCCAGTCACTCATTGGACCCATCAGCTTGCGGTATGATCTCTCCTCAGATGCACGATATGCTACCAAATCTATGGAGATAGCGAGCTTTACCCTGGACTGTGGAGATGGAATAACCAAACATGAGGGAAGCTCTCCTGAGTCCGACAAGTCCCTTATTTGTACTTACACTCGCAAGGGGAGTTATACTCCAAAGTGATCATATAAGGGTCGTGATAATATCACCCGTGATCCGGCTACACTCGATATTACTTTTTCACCAGTTAAGGTGACGGGAGTAGTAGAAGTGAACCGGCGCGACAATAATATTGTATTTGATGCAACTGACCTTGCAGCGCTCGGTAAACTCAAGTGGTTTACGGGCAAGGATTTTAAAACACTTGCCTCAGAGGATGCAAAATTTACTATGCGTATAGATGATACTGAGCAGTATGTGTGTCTGAGTAAAAATGTTCGAAACGACTGTGATCGGGTATTTACCATCAAGTCCAAGGCTGATAGCCCAATTGTCGGTACTATCAAGTATCAGGCAGATGCGAGCGAGCCACTCAAATATAATTTTAGTCTGGTGGACGCTCGGGCTAAATCAGGAGGCGAGATCGAAAAATATACCTGGTTTATCGACGATACGAAGCCATTTTCTAATGAAGAGAATGCAAGTTGGCTATTTCCAACATATGGGAATTATAAAATTTCAGTAGAGCTTGTGGACTCAGCTCGTAACAAGGTACTCCTCACTGAACGTATCAAGATCGACCGCCCACTCTCACTCGTGAGAAAGCCAGGATCAGAGTCTCTCCTGCGAGTACTTTCGGAGGACGGACAGCCACTCCTTGCTGGATCTTATAATCGTGACCTCGGAGCATACCTCATTGATGGAATAACTGTCCCTCAAAAACTCACCTTTGATGCGAGTGATGTACGAGTTAAAAATGATGGGTATACACTTAAAGAAATACTCTGGAAAGTAAATGGGGAAGAGCGGAAAGGACTAAAAATAGACTACGACTTTGTCGAGGAGAAACGGTATGAGGTGAGTGCTGAGTACGTCTTTAGTAAGACGGGCACTCAGGATGAAACTCGTGTTACAGAGCGCATAGTAGTCGATGGAAAAGTTCAAGAAATATCCCCAAAGCTCGTATTTACTCAAGAAGGCGGGGGAGACTCTGATAATTTATTTGTTCCTCTTGTGCTCAATTTTGACGCCTCGGCGAGTCGTGTACGTAGTGGTAAGATTGCACAGTTTATCTATGACTTTGGAGAGGGAAAGGCGATATCTGAGGGGCCTGCGATCACGCAATATCGCTATATGATCCCGGGGACTTATACGATCAAACTCACGGTACAAAAAGATGATGGCACAAAGGCGAGTACGAGCCGGTCTATTGTTGTAAAAGATCTTCCAAAGAAGGTAGATATCAAGACCTCGGTATCATCATGACTCGTCGGAAAGAGTGTAGAGTTCGAGGCTGTAGGGACTACGGGACAGATCGAGAGCTATGCTTGGAACTTTGGAGATGCGAGTGCAGTAGTCACTACTCCAACTGCGAGTCATACCTATGAGCGAGCTGGTAAATATACGGTAATACTCACCGCTACCTACACAGATGGAACTCTCATGAAGAGTGAGAGTGTGTTTGAGGTGGGGGAGTAATTGTGGGAATATTTTCTATGTTAAGC
>JAYWGH010000035.1:0-2250 GCA_043778375.1 bacterium | reverse complement strand
CGTACTGCCCTTGACTACTCTCGTAATATCCCTGCGATTAAAATGTTCAAGGTAGCGGGAGGCGAGGAAGAAGTCGTAAAACATGCTCGCAATATCGGTATTAACTCCTTGCGGGACGATGGGAAATATGGGATGCCACTCGCTATAGGTACAGGAGAGCTGAAGCCACTCGAGCTAGCACAGGCATACTCAGTATTTGCAAATGGGGGTTGGAGGCAAGAGCCAGAGCCAATACTTAAGATCATAGACAAAAAAGGAAATATAATCGATGAGTTTATTCCGAGCTCAGGGAAGTATGTATTTTCGGATGCAGCTTCTTACCTTCTCTCAAACATTCTTTCTGATGCAAGCGCACGACCAAGCGCTTTTTGGAATAATGCTCTCACACTCAAGGATCGCCCCGCTGCTGCTAAGACGGGTACATCTAATAAGGATGTGAGTAAATGAGGGGAGAAAAAGATTCTCCCTCGTGATCTTTGGACGGTAGGATATACTCCTCAATATACAACAGTTGTTTGGGCAGGAAATGTCGATGGATCAGAGACGAAGGGAAGCTGTGATGGACTCAACTGTGCAGCCCCCATTTGGCGTGATTATATGGAGTTTGCGCATAGAAAATTGCCTGTAATTCAGTTTAAAAAGCCTGCAAGTATTCTAAGTGCAACTATATCAAATATTACTGGAAAACTAGTAACTGAGAATACTCCAAATGAGAATAGAGTAAGCTCTATGTTCGCTGTAAAGCCGACAAAGTATGAATCAACGGGGAAAGAAGTTACTGTCGATAGTTTATGTAATGGAAGGGTTACAGATCGTACTCCTCCTGATGCTGTGAAGATATGATTTCTCGTTGACTTTACTCCTATTATAGAGTCATATGACACTACTTGGGTGAGTACTACTCGTAGATGGGCGATGTGAATGGGTTGAAAATGATCAAGTTCAGGTACTGCTAGAGGAAATTATATTACGAGTCAGTCTGACGAAGAGTGTATACGTCCGTCTGAATCGGGCGCAGTGATTAGTGTGGTTCAACCTTTTGAAAATGGAACAATAAGATCCCTAGGTCGCATGAGTATTAAAACAACTTTTACAGCGGCAAATGATATAATTCGAGTGAGGCTTATGCACTGAAATACTGAGCTTCAGTCAACCTATCTTGAGCCAATAAAATTTGGAGAATATACTTTTAGTTATAATTTTGGTTCAGAGTTTACTGGTGAGCAGACTCTTTCTCTTATAGCAATTGATCAATATGGATATGCTGGGAAAACGAGCTTTACTATTAATTTTGGTGGAGTCGCTCCAGCGCCAGTTATAACATTACTTAACCCGACAAATGATCCACCAAAACTCGCACTTTTTGAGGGGCAATCTGCAAATCTGAGATTTAAAGTACAGGATGCTACGGAGCTTTCTGCTCTAAATGTTTATATCGATGATAAACTTTTCAAAATAGTAGGCACAAATACAACAGGAGAGGAATACACAGTGAGTGTTGGTGAAGGACTGAGTCCTGGGCCTCATACTCTCGAGATCAGAGCAACAAATATACTGAGATCTCGTTCTACGAGGATCATCATGCTCGACATTCTCGCTAAATAGAATTCTGTTTACGGGGTGAGAGTTACGACAGGTAACTTGTAGAAATATATACTACAAATTCATTTCTGTTGGAATTGGCTTTGCGGTAGAATGTACAACACGATAATTTCATTCACCCGATCCCCCTCACATACATATTATTGTGTAATCTCAGAGATCTGGACTATACACAGAACTTTCATCTGGAACTAGTAGTGTACTATTTACCCTATTGGCAGTAGAGATTTGTAAGTCATAGACACTATTTGTATCGCACTGATCAATAATGTTCAATTTTGTAATTGGAGAATTTAGTTTCTGGGTCGCTTGCTGAATGCTCAATAAAAGTTGAGTAGCTGTATTCTCATATCTGATGATAGTGTCGCCATACATATCTTTTGTGACTTTGTCACGTAAAGTCAGAACTCTTGCTGTAAGCCAATTTGGGTGAGCAGTATGTAATTCTTGAAATTTTACGAAATGGTGAACACCTCAACCACAAGAAATTGAGATTTCAACTCATGGAATTACTTTCGACAGTTGTCACTGCAACCGATATTGGATGTGTTCAACTTCTTTTTTTGTTAGAGTACTCTGAAGTGGTACTGGTACAAAAAACTCTTTTATTTTTGATAAGAGTGCGAATGCCATTTTGTAGTTTATTTA
>JAYWGH010000034.1:0-6278 GCA_043778375.1 bacterium | reverse complement strand
GTAAAAACTTCGCCAAAAACAGGAGATTTACAACTGGAATATAGATCAAATACGGCGAGAGAATCGATGTACTATCCGTAAAATATCTAGCGAGCCGTATCTCAAAGTCAGCGTCTGCGAGGCGCGTGACGGCGAGGCGAGTTTCAAATGATAGAGACTCTGACTTTCCGATGAGCATTTGCACCATATCCCAGAGGTAGCCAGGAATCGACCGAGTATAAGTCATAATAGTCTCAAGGCTCAGTATATATGCAAGTACCCCGAGAAATGTCGGCTCCCTGCGAAATATAAGATGAAAAGCGAGTGCTACTGCCACGAGTGTTTGGAGGAATACCAGAGCGTAAAAGGCATTGTCCCCACGAGAGAATACGAGACTCATGGCAATTAAAAGAGAGACAAGACCGGTGAATCTTACTCCGACTCATGTGAGCACAGTAGGAGTTCGTGCATGTACAAAATATGTGACCAATGGGACAAACGAGAGGAGTGTTCGTGCTATATCCGACTCTGAGAGACTTGTGGTACTCGCAAAAACTGGTATCTCTCCAAAACCGAGCGACAGGCCACTTCCTCGCGCCGTGATACCCCTGTGTGCCTGGATAGCCGAGTGAATAGTCAATCCGAGAAATACGGTACATACTCCGAGAGTAATCAGCCTATCGAGCCGCACATCGAGTACTGGAATCACAAAAGAGAGGAGACTTGAGAGAATGTATGCCCAAAAGAAAAAGTATCCGAGAAGTAATCCCTGAAGCCTGAGAGCACGCCAAGCATGGCCACGAACAAACTCGTGCATGTAAAGAGGATTGCCTCTTGCCAGGAGCATAACTGGCGCGAGAAAAAAATACGCAGTTGCGGCGTTTGTACGGTCTTGTCGAGAGTATTCTGAGGGGAAATTGATATCCATACGCGTAGTCTATCACAGACTTTTCTAAAAATCAGCAAAAAGTACTTGCAGGGCGCACATTTTATGCCCCAGTACTATCGTTCTGTACGAGCTCAAGGGCTTTTTGGACAACTATCAGAGCATTTGGAGATACATCCTCGACACTCTCCAGGGTGGTGATATCGTACCAGCTACCACCTATAACCTGCTCTACTCCAGGACAAAAACCGAGTACCCCATCGTACGACTCTACGATATAGTGCATGAGACAAATAAGTTTCCAGATAGGGACTCAGCTCGCATCAACTGACTCTATGAGTACCCAGTCGACGAGAGGGAGATCATTGAAGTGACTCGTTACGGTGACTCCAGTACGATTATAGGTACGGATCTGTGCATTTTCCTCGGTTTTATCGCGCTGTATCTGCACTCGTCATCACTCGAGGGTAAATACCTGCATGTTCGCCTCCTCAAGAGGTGAGCCCCCTGTAAACTGGTGCTGAGTTCTCCCATCACGCTCGGTAGTTAATAGATATACCTGTACTCGATCTGGACTGAGAAATACATGCCCTGATGCGTAGCTCCGCACGATCTGCCGACCTTCGTAGGTCTCGCTATTTGGGATGTCGCTGTATGGGATCTCGGTGATAGCACCACTGAGAGACTTCTTACCGACAAAATACTCGCCATCTCGAGCGCGGACACAGCTGAGGTCGAGAGCTTCGCAGAGAGTGTGTGGGGTGATGAAGGGGGGAGTTGGGGGCATGTGAGGAGCAAATAAATTTAGTGTACTTGTACGACTATTATTACAAATAATTTATAACACAAAAAACTGCCCTTTCGGACAGCTTTTTTGATGTTATTTTGGTTGCACAGACGTGGCAAAACTCTAACCAGAACTTCTACGATAAAATGCGATATAGAAATCCCCGATGAATTCTTTGAGCTGAATCCTGATATTGATAAGGAGAAATACATCGAAAAGTTGTTAAAAGATTTTGAAGTAATTTAAAACAAACAAAAAAAGAGATCTAAAAAAATACTATAAGAGATAGTAGGGGGATTAGGGGGAGTAATTTTTTACCCTCATTAAAAGGCCATTCCCCTCTTGTGGAATTCAATTATGACCGAAGAGGTTTCCGCTATATCCTCTTCCAGATTTTCAAGGCTTCTATTTGCAAATCGGATGGTAGGCACTAATTCGTAACGATCGTCCTTGAATGCCTCTTGAAGAATATCAGAATCATAAGAAGGAATTTCATTCCGCGGTCCTGAAAGGTAGTCTCGAAAGCAGAGTTCCACCGGCTCATATTCTAACGTAAGGAGGGTATCAATGATATTTTGATGCTCCTTTAGACAATCATGTGTGTATTCCCGAATGTTTTCAGGAAGAATATCGACCAAATCCTCGATATCTCGGTTCACACCATCATTAGTGTTAATATTCCCAGACACGAGCCTATCATCACGTGGATTGGTCTGAATAACTCCATCGAGTTCTGACCAAGGCTTTGTCCAATTATTACGCATATGCAATATGTGATGGATTAGAATAATAATATTATACGATTTTTTGGGATTTTTAAAAGTGGTTTTATGGTTTGAAAGAGGTAATAAAAAGAGGTGAATTTGCGTTCACCTCGGTTTTCTCATAAAGGCAACTTATTTCGGATATGAGCTCCTGCCGCTTTCACATTTGTAGCAATACCAAGTATCACCTTGATTACTACTTTTTTGTTTTGTGTCTTTACAACAATGTATGCAGTAGCGGACAGAGGTGAGGATTGAAGTTTTCCTGCCACCACGGGTAACCGTTACACCATCCTTATGAAAATGAAGATGGTTTGAACGATCAACACTTGATCGCGAAGCATTTCCTGATGCAAACCGGTCACCCCGAGAATTCTCACTCACAAAGCCACCGTCTTGTTTTCTGGGGTTACTCATAATTTGATACTCCATTTGTTTTTGAACTGACAAGATTATCAGTTGATATTAATTGTATTCATCACTCCCCTTTTTTTGCAAATAATAATTTTCATTTCTCCGTATCTGGTAGAATACATTTTATGAATAAATGAAAATAACAGACCAAAAAAATCCTGTTCCTCTCGGAACGGGATTTTTTCTTGATTTTCTTTATGGTTGCGGAGGTTCGAATCGAACGAACGACCTCAAGGTTATGAGCCTTGCGAGCTACCACTGCTCTACTCCGCGATACAGACTTCAGGGCATTAGTATCTCCAGTGTGCCAAGAATATCAAGTTTTTTGGTGCCAATGAGTGGAATTGAACCACCGACCGCAGGGGTATGAATCCTGTGCTCTACCACTGAGCTACATTGGCAAGTGCGCAGAGAGTATACAAAAGACCGTGAAAGTCAAAAGAACGAGGGTATTATTCCTGATTGGAAGATGCGAGTCCTCTGCTTACACCCCCCAGATAGTTCTTTGCTGTCACTACACGCTTTCCGAGTTCTTTTTCTGTTGCTTTTCTCGCATCTCCTGCGACTTTCCCCCCTCGTTTTGCTACTTTTTACTCTCAGGTAATCCTACTGGCTTTTCAGTTTCGGATATCTCGGTTGTCACCTTTTCTCCGAGCATTGTAAAAATAAGTTCGAGATCGGTCATATGATCTCGAAGATTTACCCCGGACTTTGTCGGAAGATTATTGAACGCCTTATATTCGCTCGGAGTCATGCCAAAAGTAGCTCGACTAATCTCTGAAGTCAAAATAGCATAGTCTCTGTGCTGAGTAATACCCTGAGCCTTCCATTCATCCGTGAGGTTTTGCCGTATAGCGATACCGCGAAGTCGTTTATCTATCCAATCAGCGGGATAACCCTTTTGTTCATAGAGAGTCTTCATCCGCTCTTACGCGAGCTCGGGATTCACTATCTCCTCGATTCGTTCGTATCCTACTTTTGCAAGCCATCGTTTAAATAGCTCAGCTTTTGGTGAGGGGACAGATTGGATTATACGGAGGATTCCTTCGGTGTTTCCTGCAAGAGTTTTTCGTTTTTTTCATGTTTCATTCAGCATTTCTACCTGGGGACAATTTATCCCTACATAGAGTCCGAGTTCTGTATCTCGTTTTCTAATTTTTTTGAGATAATCCGTCGGATTCGAACTGTCCGTCAGTGCAGATATAATATCTACTACTGAAAAATACCACGCTTCATCATGCCAGACTTTACGAATAGCTGTACTTTCAAAGAGTGCAAGAGAAGTGTGCTTTGTCATAGAAATGTATATTTAGAGGTACGAGTAAATATCAGGAAGAGCGAGCTCTCTGCTAACTTCTCCTACCAAATACTCAAAATATATCCAGCAGCTACGAGACTTACGAGCCTATGAGATACCATGATAAGAATCTTTTGCACCATCCATTTTTTTGGATCACCTCACCAGATCACCCCACTCACCGTCATGGGCACTGCAAATCCAAACCATATCATCAGCGCAATGTGTATACCACTCAATTGCGGAAGGAGTACGACCATATAAGCAAGAGCGCTCACAAGTAATGTTGTCGCGACGAATTCTGTGACGAGGAGTTTCCACATTCCTTCTGAGAGCTTTTTCATCTCGGCTGCACTCGGGATTTTATCCCCATGATGGATTTTCATCCAAATATTTCCCCAGAGTGGTCCGTACCATACAGCTCCAAACATCCATGATCCAATAGTCACTGCTGCTACAGCGAGCCAATTGATTTCTCACATAAAAAAATAGAAAAGGGATACTTCACCTGTATTCTCTCCTTTTTACATTATTTTCAAGTGTGAAACTCCGAACATCCTAGAGCATCTCTCATCTCTCGAGGATCTTGAGCGATGTATCTGAGTTTACTCGTGCAAGCTCTCATGCCGTAAGGAGCCCAGTGGTCATAAGAAGAATTAGAAGTCTCGGATCTACCATTATCCCAAGTTCACGAGCAATTTCTATATTGTGAGCTATATCTTGAACATCAATTTCGAGTGGAATAATACATTCGCCATCCCCAAAGTCCGTTGCGCCTGGAGTACTCTGTATGTTCGATACAGAAAACATATGAATATACTCGTCAGTAAATCCAGCAGAGCTCGGGGTAGCTCAGTGATATACAAGGTCAGCCTGATTAATTGGGTATCCTGTCTCTTCTCTCAATTCTCGTACAGCTGCTTCACTTGGTGATTCACTTGCATCGATCTGGCCAGCTGGACATTCTAATACCCATGAGGTAACTGGTATCCTATACTGAAGAATCAAAATTACTTTATTTTCAAGTGTAACTGGTAATATTTCAACCACTCATTTACGCTCTACTATTTCGTAACCTCTTTGTTGTCAACTACCAATATCTTTTACCGTCACACCCAATACTCGTGCGTGCTGAGCAAGTGAAGGATCAAAGCTTAAATTTTTTGCAATAATAAAAGGAGTGGGTGGTAAAAATATTTCAGATGGTCTGTTAAACTTTCACATTCGAATGGGTAATTAAAGTAAATACTTTAGTCAAAGTAGTATTTTTTAACTAACAGTTAGCTCGGCTTGTAATTTAGAAGTACTGTGAGTATCCATGAGTAGATAATTCAGGTGCTCCATCTCATTTGACTTTCACACGCTTTCCCCTACTATTCGCGCGACTTTTTACACACAAGTAAATCAATCTCATAACCCATCTGTATGGCCATTTCCAAAGACCTACGCACAATCCGTAATTTCGGTATTTGTGCCCACATCGACGCTGGTAAGACTACCACTTCTGAGCGTATTCTTTTTTATTCTGGTAAATCTCACAAAATCGGAGAAGTCCACAACGGAGAGGCAACTATGGACTGGATGGAGCAGGAGAAGGAACGAGGGATCACGATCACTTCGGCAGCTACTACCACTGAGTGGAAGGGAACTCAGCTCAATCTCATCGACACCCCAGGTCACGTTGACTTTACGATCGAAGTAGAGCGCTCTATGCGAGTTCTTGACGGTGCGGTTGCAGTATTTGACTCATCTCAAGGTGTTGAGCCTCAGTCTGAGACAGTTTGGAAACAAGCAGACAAATACAATGTTCCTCGTATTGCTTTTGCCAACAAGATGGACAAGACTGGAGCTTCGTTTTCTATGACTCTTCAGTCTATCAAGGATCGTCTTACTGGGCCCGCAAAGATCGTACCTATTCAGCTCCCTATTGGTGAAGAGGCGGAGTTTGCTGGTATTATCGATACAGTCGCTAAAAAGGCCTATAAATTTGAGGGGAAGATGGGAGAAATCGTGATTGAAATGCCTATTCCTGAGAACTACATGGCGCAGGTGGAGGAGATGCACGCACTCGTGATCGAAAAAGCTGCCGAGCAGGATGATGATCTTATGAACAAGTTTTTTGACGCAGGGACGCTCACCGTTGAGGAGATC
>JAYWGH010000033.1:0-25888 GCA_043778375.1 bacterium | reverse complement strand
TGAAATCAGCGAGTTCTCAAGAAGTGAGGGCTATCGCGACTATTCAAATCATTAATGGGGCCGCTCTCCATGATTTAATACTCGAGAGGTTGAGCCTTCCTGTAGAGGAAGATAAGCATAAAGAACTTGATGTGAGTAATCTGGATAAATATCTTGCGCAAAAAGAGGGATTTCAATTTGCGGATAATATCTCTGAAGTTACGGGAGAAGAATACTCTACTTATTATTCTCGGATTGATCTCCGATTGATTCGAGACTCAGGATGAGATTTTAATATTCTTGAAGAAGCTATTTGTCAGGCAATTACGCTCGCAATGCAAAGTCGAGAAGTAAATCCGAAAGATTCACTCATTACTCTTTCTTCCTCTCGAATGATGACCTATATGAATTTTTCAAGGATTCAAGGTACTCATACACACCTCACTTTTCAAGTAATTTCTAAAGATCAAAATAAGGGTTGTAGTGTATTTTTTTCACTCGCATCTGACAAGTGAAATTGTATTGCAAATGGACATATTGCGGGGAGACGTATGACCAAAAGAGTCTTTGAAAAGATGTTAAAAAGGTAGAAGTTCTACCCTCCAATCAGCCCATGATCCCGTAGAGTCTCTATTTGCGGTGCGCTACATACTGACTGAAGCTCCTCGAGACTCAGAGCGAGTATCCCATCAATAGACCCTGCGAGCTTCATGAGCTCACGACGCGTCACGGGTCAAAATCCTGGAAGTTCTTCGAGGAGATTTTTCTTCATAGCCTTGGACCTGAGTCCGCGGTTAAATCCGATCGCAAATCTGTGTGCCTCGTCGCGTATTTGTTGGAGGAGCATGAGCTCGGGACTCCCATGGATGAAGAGTGTTGGAGTGCTCTGCCCGGGAGTGAAGATTTCTTCTTCGCGTTTGGCAATACTCGCGAAGTAGGGGAGACTCACGGTTGCCTCTGCTGGCGAAGCGTCTAGAGCTCAGGCCTCATTTAGAACTCTCTGCACCTTCCACTTAGCTATCCCTCGCTCTACTCCTTCGAGACCGCTCGAGAGTTGTCACTTGCCTCCGTCGAGGAGGATGAGAGTCGGGAAATTACCCCGCTCGAGTCCCTCCAGAGTACGCCGCTCCATGATCTCGCGCATGGACTCAAAGTCATCGATCTTGTCCTGCTCGAGAGTACGGAGCTGGTACTTGCGATAGAGCGCTTTCTCGGGCTTGCCGTTGACGGTGACGGACCTGGAGGCGACCGTAAACTTGCCGTGCGTATGGGAGTTATCATAACACTCAAAAGTGATCGGACCAGTTGTAGGAGGGGTGTATCCGAGCTCAGTGAGTACACTCGCCATTGTGGCCTTGGTGAGGGTTTTACTCGCGAGCTTTGCCATCTCGAGACGGTGCGCGTAGCCAAGGATATTGCGCTTGGTAAAGGCGAGAATCTCAGACTTTGACCCGAGCTCTGGGATTTCGAGAGTGACGCCAATGCTTTTAAAATACGATGTGACTGTCATATCAAGAGGTGCACTCTCGAGGAGTATTTTACTGATACGATCAGCAGGCTCACTGTACCTGTCGACCATAAAGTAGGTAATGAGCTCTTCGGGAGTTTCGTCGAGAGTCCTCTCGAGCTCGTAGTGAAATACCCCCTGTATCTCCCCTTCGCGCACGATCGTGAGGCCGATCCAGAATTTTTCATATTTAGAGAGGAGAGTGATCGCGTCGTACGAGCCTGCGACAGCGTCGCGGGCGATCTGTCTCTCAGCGAGCACGGAGATTGCCTCGAGTTGAGACTTGATCTTGCCTGCTTCTTCAAACTCGAGTTTTTGGGCTCGCTCTGCCATCTGAGCTTTGAGATTATTCACGACCTCGGACATCTGCCCCCGCAAAAACTTTTTGAGACTCTCCACACTCCCAGCGTGCTCACTGATAGAAGAGTCTGTGAGGAGGCAAGGTGCAGGACAAAGACCGATATAGTAATCCATGCAGGGAGGAGTTTTCCCTGCCTTGGCAGTGATGATCGTCCTCCCTTCGGCTGTACCAAATTTCATCCGACAGGCGCGGATTTTGAATATTTTTTTGAGTGCTCGCAGAGTGATATGGATACTCGCGCCACTTGTAAATGGCCCAAAAAATGTCCCTTTTGTTGGCTTCACTCTCGTGCGAAATACCTCCTGCACCGGACCGTCTGATACCACGATATAGCTGAGGTTTTTGTCATCCTTCATGAGGATGTTATACTTTGGGCGGTGTTTTTTGATGAGATTGGTCTCGAGGACGAGCGCCTCGATCTCGGTCTGTGTCGTAATGATCTGGATATCGTCGATCTGCCCGACCATTGAGCGCTTGGCAACGGTGAGGTCCTCAATCCGAGCAAAGTAGGAGTTGACTCGAGATTTGAGATTTTTAGATTTACCGACATAGATGATCTCTCCGCCTGCATTTTTCATCAGGTAGACTCAGGACTCCTCAGGGAGGAGGGCGAGGAGCGGGGCGAGCTTTTTGGCGGACATATGAGAGAGTGTAGAGCAAAGATGCTTTTTTTGTAGGGAGAATTTGGTATACTCGCATTTTACAGATATCGACATGACAAAAAATGATCACTACACCACCCTCTGAGTTGGACGCGACGCGACTGAAGCGCAGATAAAGGCGGCGTATCGCAAGCTCGCTATGAAATACCACCCTGATCGCAACCAAGGGGATACTGCTGCGAGTAAAAAATTCACTGATGTGGCGAGTGCGTATGAGACTCTTAGTGATACAAAAAAGCGTAAACAGTATGATATGTTTGGGGTGGATACAGGACATAGTCATGGCTCTCGGTCGGGCTCAGGCAGTGGGTTTGAGGGATTTGGAGGATTTGATGGGTCTCAGGGGAGTGCGGGAGAATTCTCAGGATTTGAAGATATTTTTTCGCAGTTTGGGGGTGGAGCATCGCCGTTTGGCGGAGGGCAAGGGAGAGGTCGATCAAGAGGGGAGCGTGAGAGCCCGGAGCCAGAGGCAGTTGCTCCGTCTCTCGATGTCGAGGTGACCAAGCAGATTCACTTGTTTGATTTTCTCCTCGGGACAAAGGTGACGGTCGAGACCGTATACTCCAAACAACTCACTCTTACGATCAAGCCCGGGACTCAGCCGGGGACAAAGTTTAAAATCTCATGAAAAGGTCGCTCGAGTGAGGGGCGAACAGGGGACATGATCGTCAAGGTCGAGGCACATATGCCGACAGTACTCTCGGATCAAATGCGAGTATTGCTTGAGTCGATCAAGGGGCAGGTGTAAGGCAGTTAAAAGCCCCCATCTCGGGGGCCTCTATTTTGAGGCTTCTTCTCAATTCCTCAGAATAAGAAAAAGTACACATGCTATTGCGATTGCGAAATTCTCGCTGAGGGCCCACGAATTGGTTTTAAGCCATTCGTAGCATAAATAGATACCATGAATTGGCCAGAAGATGCTGATGAAAAATTCTTCTAGGAAATTAAGAAATATTGCTACTGGTGACTCATCATACTCTACTAGCGTCTTATCTCTCACTAGGTAACGTGATGCCAGTGTAACTAAAACGCCACCACCCCAAATAATCAAGAATAACATACTATCTCCTGGGCTCTCGCCATTTATTTGAAAAAGTGAGTAAAATTTGTACCCACAACGTTCCATTACTGTATGTATCTCACACAACTCGTCAACTAAAAACACTTCTCCCTCAGGGCTTCCCGAGTACTCTCGCCCCATGCAAAAATATCTTCTGTTTGATAATATCCGCTCGCTCCATAATGTTGGGGCTATATTTCGGACGGCGGATGGGGCTAGATTTGATCGTATTTACCTCACTGGTATCACTCCACATCCACCACGAGAGGAGATATCCAAGACCGCTCTCGGGGCTGAGGAGTGGGTGAGTTGGGAGTACTACCAAGATCCTCTCGAGATCATCAACACGCTCAAGCTGCAAAATACTCAGATCATCGCTCTTGAGCAGTCGAGTACCTCTGTAGATTATCGTGCACTTCGAGATATGACAGCGGATGTCTGCATAGTTCTCGGCAACGAGATTGGGGGAGTGAGCCCAGAGATCCTCGCACTTGCGGACACTACCATAGAGATACCCATGCTCGGGCGCAAGCAGTCTCTCAATGTCGCAACTGCAGCAGGGATATGTATGTATGAGCTCGTGCGCGAGTAGCTCAATATTTTTGCGTCAAAACAGCTTTTGGGATACCATACCAGTATGTCTGTAACCGCTGAACTCCCAAACTCTCCCGCCGAAAAAGCAACGGCCTTTGTGACCCTCGAGACCGAGGCTGATCTTACAAAACGACAAAATCTCCATTATGTGAGTGCATTTATCGGATTTGTATGGATGCTCTTTCACTTTACGGTGGTATTCTTTTTTACTCTCACACTCGGCTCACCCGTGCTCGTGGGATTATTTTTGGGACTCGGTAATCTCGTATCTCTCCTTCTCGATGTGCCAGTGAGTATCCTCGGGCGATATTTCACCCCAAAACGACTCTATTTCGTCGGTGCATTTTCGATGCTCGGGGCAGGACTCATATTTCTCAAGTTTATCTACGCTTCAAGTATATTTACTCCATCTGGAGTATCCGGACTAACGACTCTCCTTGGACACTTTTTGGACAGTACTGCCAATCTTGCACTTCTCATACTTGCAGCTTGTATGTACGGGTTTACCAAGGAGGTTAATGATCTCACAACTCTCTCATATATCCTCAATAATTCTGATCCTTCAGAGTACTCAACAATTATTTCCCGTAATAATATCTTCTCAGGAGCTGGCTCTCTTATAGGTCTTTTGGCTTCAGGATTTGTACTGACTTTCAGTCCAACAACCGCGATATTTATCCTCAATTTCATGATACTCGTACTCATGGGATTTATCTTTTTTTACTTTGATAACTCTGTCCGAACGATCACTCTTGCAGAGGTTACTAAACTCAAGGTTATCGCGAGTAGACTCTCAGTTGATTCAGTAAAATCCTATGCTACTGGATATCTTGAGAAGGCAGATTTTGGTAAACTGGCAAATGAGGCAAGGCTCATATTCCTCAGGCCCACACGACTGGAGTCAAACTTTAAGCCACGAGAAATTGTTCCAGCTACTCTCGAGGAGTTCAAGCGTATCAGACAGGTGATCATGGGAATACCTATGAGTATGTCACTTCTCTGGTATATTGGGCTCATACTCGCTTTTGGGTTTTGGGATACATTTGCTGCGTCTTTTTTGATCGACTATCTCGCAAAGCTCCCGGGTGCTGGAGGATTTGCGTATGCGCTCCTTGGAGCGATCGCTATCCCCGCTTTTGTTATGCAAGATTTCTTTATCGGACTCGCAAATCGTATTGGAAAGCTCCCAGTGATACTTTTTGGGCTCGCGGCTTCAGGAGCATCACTCATATGTTTTGGTTTATTTGATGGAATACTTTTTGTCCTCATTTTTGGACTCTGTAATAGTCTGGGATATGCGGCTGGTATGTGACTCGCTCAGGGCGGATTTCTCGAGCTTTACAATATCCACTATGCTCGCAAACAAGGTCTCTCTGAGATAGACAGTAACTCGTCAGCTAGTCCCATGAAGATCATCCAAAATCTCGCCAATGTAGTGTGACTTACTTTTGGAGGAATACTCCTCGCGACACTTGGATATGCTGGATTTTTTATTACCTTTGGAATACTCCTCATAGGTGGGTTTGTATTTTCACTCGTCCACCGCACAAAACTCTCGGAGATTTAGAGGATTTTTTCCCCCCGTATTTCGAGTCGCACTGACCGATTGCGAAGTACCTCGCCTTTTATTGGCTCGAGTATCTCTCGTATATCTGGTCATCGGACCACGAGCGTGTCGACCGTCATATCTCCTCGGCGCATGCGAGCCTTACGATCATAGCTAATTTGTGAGCCAGTGACGGATGACTCGAGACCGAGCTTGTTGGTGAGTTTGGCTGCAATATCCTCGACAGTGCTGAGACTTTTGTGTGATATCTCGATATATGCGAGTCCAGTATACGGAGGGTATCGATATACCTTGCGATCCCTCAGAGTACGAGTTAAAAAGTCTCGGTAATTCCCATGGAGGATATCTTGGATGAGTGCGAGTTTTGGGGTATGTGTCTCAATGATCATTTCGCTCGCAAGCCCGCTGAGCGCGCGGATACTCGTGTAGAGCCTCTCCTCGATATCATATTCTGGGACTGCGAGCTCGGTCTCGGGCGTGAGCACCACGCACAGGTGTATGGGGGCGCTCAGGTATCGGAGAGCATAGGCAGTTGCGAGGTAGAGTGTGCCGCCCTCTAGCGATATTGACTCAGATTTTTTTGGGAGCTTACTCGCATCACTGTCGAGTCGTACGATCTGGTTTGCAGAGAAAACTTTTGCACAAAATGTCTCTACTGCCTGGATCGCTATCCCGACCCCTTTGAGGTTTGCTCCTCCACATTTTGGGCAAACTTCAGGGACAGGAGCTTTATACCCACAGTGGTGGCAAAGGAGCTCTTTTTTGGGGCTCGTATGCAGTGTACAGGAGATATCGCAGTGCGGACAGAGAACCACATAGGAGCAGTCATTACATACAAGTGCTCGATGCGCTCCTCGACGATTGAGGTAAATGAGTATATTTTTCCCTCCCGCGAGAGTATTTTCTATGTCTGTGAGGGTGGACTCCGAGAGTGTCCCATCTCGGAGTGTCACTCGAGAGCGGTCAATGAGTGTAATCACTCGCTAAAACTCGCTACGTATAAACTCCGCAAAATGATCGATATCATCAAAATTAAGATAGATAGATGCAAATCGAACATACGCCACCTGATCAATATCTTTGAGTCGCCTGAGAATATCTCGTCCAATACGCTTGGAGGTAATTCCTTTTTTGTTGGCTGCCCACTCGCTCTCGAGATCGTTGATGATGAGCTCTATATCATTAATATCTACATTGCGCTTGTAGATAGCTTTCCCAATACTTTGTTGGACCTTTGATCGGTCATACATTTCCTGTACTCCTGAGGTCTTTGTTACCAAAAAACTAATAAATTCCATCCTTTCAAAGGTGGTAAAACGGGCTCCGCACTTTTCACACTCACGGCGTCTGCGAATAGATTTTCCATCTTCAGCAATACGAGAGTCAATTACTTTTGTATCGAGATTTTTACATTTTGGACAGCGCATGCTCCTAGTGTAGGGGATCATGTGTATTTGACAAAACTTTTGATGAGACTATTCTCTTCTCGCCTCTACTATTAATCAACCCTTGTATGGCTTTCCTTAAGGACTTCAAAGAATTCGCTATGAAGTGAAATGTTGTTGACCTTGCGGTCTGAGTGATCATTGGTACTGCTTTTGGTAAAGTTGTATCCTCGCTCGTCGGAGATGTGGTCATGCCAGCCCTTGGAGCATTCCTTGGAGGTGTTGATTTTACAAAGCTTACTTACTCGATTCCATCTTTAGCAGGATCTCCTGTGGTGATCAGTTACGGAAAACTCCTTCAAACGACATTTGATTTTGTGATCGTAGCACTTGCTATATTTGTCTTTATTTCTCTCATGAATAAAGCAATTAAAAAGCCAGCCGCAGCAGCCGCAGCTGTACCTGCAGATATCGCTCTCTTGACTGAGATACGAGATGCTCTCGCTCCTAAAAAAGCAGTAAAAACTCCAGCTCAGATGGCTCAAAAGGCAGCAAAACCAGCAGCAAAAATAAAACGCAAGTAATACCCGATAAATAATCTCTCCAATTGGGGAGATTTTTTCATAATTTCTTTATTTTTATACTATGGATTCTCTCGGTAAGCCGATCACTATTGATCTCATCATTGAAAAATTTATTCCCGTCGTAGGAGCCCTCTTTATGGTAGTGGGACTCGGATATCTCCTCTATACGAGTGTGTGGCATGCTCTCGACACAACAGTGAGGCTTGGGCTTGGATTTTTTTGCTCAGTTGTACTCATTGGTGGAGGATACTCTGCCTCAGAGAAGATGAAGTATCTCGCGGATGTGATCATAGGCGCTGGAATAGTCCTCCTGTACGGAACACTCATGTACGGCGCACAGACAACCGACGCAGGTGCTGCAACGATCCCAGAGGTTGCCACTCTCGTGACCGCTGTACTTTTTATGGCGTCAACTACCTACTTTGCTGCTGAGCGAAAGTCCAAAGTTATTTTTGCACTCTCGATGCTCGCGGCGTATCTCACTCCATTTGTCATCGGAGGAGAGTTTGGGACGAGCGCACTTTCGTTCAATTCGTACCTTATGTACTTTGCGAGTGTCAATATTATCGGGACGATTCTTGGTCGAGACTTCTCAGTGCGAGAGCTCCAGCCACTTAACCTTGCAGGACTTTTCTTTGGTACAACCACTCTTTATATGGTGGCGTTTAATACACTCCTGCCATCTGGATCTGCAGGTTGGAATAGTCCAGAAGTTTCTGTCTTTCTCTTTGGGGTACTTACACTTGCGACGATCTATAGTATTATTTCGAGTGCAAAACACACCATTGAGTCTGATGAAGTATTCGTGTCTTTTGCGTATATTACTCCACTTGCTTGGTTATTTCTTAACATGCAAGCTCTTCCAAGCGTGAGTACGTTTGTGACCGTCGCTCTATACGCAGCTGTTGCACTCGGATACTATGCTGGATGGTGGTACCTACGGGATCAAAACAAGCGCTATCAACATATGGGGCTCTATACGGGTGCTATTATTGCACTGTGTCTTGCGATATTTGCGTACTTTCCAGAGAGTGATATCTATGTCGGGATCTTGATTGCGTACCTCGGACTCGTTTTTGCGTATCTCTACACATGGGATGACAAGCATGTAGAGCGACTCGCGGCGTACATGGTACTCTCGATTACTGGAGGCCTCATAGCTCTCGATGCTGCATACTTTACGTCCTGAGTTGTTACTCATCCAGTCATTCTCTCTCTTGTTGCTATCACTCCTGCAACACTCGGATACTTTATCCAGATGATCGCTAAGGGCTCCAAGAAAACACAGACGGTACGAGATATTATGACTGCACAAAGTGTGCTATTCGGGGTAATATTTGTATCTATTCTCGTAGCAAATCTCATCGAGAAGGTATCGTTCACGCTGGTATTTATGACTTTGCCAGCATTTGTGCTGAGCATATATACTCTCCTCGCTCGAGACAATCCACAGCGAGGTACGATTATGCGAGGAGCAATGGCACTCCTGTTTGTCGGATTTATTGGGGATTTTCTTTTCTACGTAGAGCGACTAGTGCCACATGCTGCTGATGCTGACAAGCTCATGGGATACGCCTCTGCTATTTGGACAGGGAGATTTGCTGAGACACTCCTCGCGCTCGCAGCAATGTTCGTATCCTTAAAAGTAAGCCGAGAAATACAATCCATCACAAAGGAGTATCGTCCATCTTTTCTCCTCGTGATATTTGCGTACTCAACGCTCGTTCTCGCGGTCAACTACTTTATTGTTCTTGCCTTTAACCAGGCAGGAGTATCAACAGCTGAGGTCGGTGGTCCAAGAGCGGTAGCTACTACTCTCTGGTGGATTACTGTTGCGTGTACTATGCTCGTAATAGGTGTACAAAAGGGGTATCTCTATCGATCTGAGAAGCTCCTCGGGCTCTTATTTCTCGCGATTACTATCGCAAAGGTTCTCTTCTATGATCTCGCGACGATGGGAACTGACAAGAAAATTATGGTACTCATGGTGGTTGGAGGACTTCTCCTTGCGGTTTCTTACTTCTTTCAGACGAAAAATCTCCTTGCAAGAGATCCAGCAGAGCTCAAAAATCTATAAGCTATGCGCAAGTATTTTCTCCGACCGCTCATGTGGCTCTTGTTCGCAATCATCTCGTGCATCGTTCTCTTTGTACTCGCAGTAGTATTGGTAAATGTCTTTACAACTCCGCGACTTGATCGTAACTGGACAACTGATCAGGCAATTCTCCCGAGTGTGAGTATGAGTGGGGGAGTCGCGACCATAGCAAATGTTCGTAATTTCCGCTACACGAGTGACCAGGCTGGAGCATACACTCCAGGGTACTACACTGGCTCGTATAATCTTGCGGATCTCGAGAGCGCGTACTATATCATCGAGCCATTTTCAGAGCACACAGGACCTGCCCATACGATGATTTCGTTTGGATTTTCTGGAGGGCAGTATGTGACGGTGTCTGCTGAGATTCGTAAAGAAGTCGGTGAGACTTTCTCGGCTCTGAATGCACTTTTTGCACAGTACGAACTCGTATACATCATCGGAGACGAGCGAGATCTCGTAGCACTCCGCGCAAACTACCGTAAAGATCGAGTATTCGTCTACCCAGTCAAGGCTCCAAAAGAAAAGCTCCAGAGTTTATTTACCTCTATGATTACTCGAGCCGATGCTCTCGGTCGACAGCCAGTGTGGTATAATCTCGTATGGCGTACTTGTACTACCTCTATTCTCGCACATGTAAATGCTCTGCGTACAGAGCCAATTCCATGGAGTTACAAGGTGTTTCTCCCGTACTACTCGGACGAAGTGGCGCTTGCGAATGATCTCATCGATACAAGTCTCCCTCTCGATCAAGCACGAGCCTACTATCTTATCAATGATCTAGCAGCGAAGCATGCTGAAGACCCAAGATTTTCAGAACTTATCCGTAAGCCTCGTAAATAAGACTTAGTACCCAGCTTCGACCTTTACTCCAGTGAGATAGTATTCGATGATCTGCTCGTGAGTCCACCCGAGACCAGCATAATAGGTCGCTCCTGCTCCAGATATCCCCACTCCATGCCCGCGTTGCTCGCGCCCCTCTGATCCGGGGTCGGCTACGCTCTGGAGGTAGGGGATATCTTTGCAAGTGGCAGTTGATGAGATTTCTCCTCGAGATTTACGACCCTCGCAGTATTCGAGGGCTGAGAGAGTGCGCCCAGTAGATTGATTAAAATACCAGGGTTTGATGATCGTGCCAGAGAGTTTGATTACCTGACCAGTTGTTGCGCGTACATTCTCGAGAGTGGTGGGGGAGCGCTTTTCATACCCATATCCGAGATATTTTTGGAATACATCAGGATCGTCAGATCCATCATATGGCTTGCCTGCGAATTTACGATCTCTGCCTGTATAGTAGAGAGCGTAGGATCTCGCAGCTACGATGATGGTGCGTACTTTCTCAGTTGGGTCACCATTTGAGATCTCTGCAATCCCTGCGAGGTAGTCCTCGAGTGGGAGCTCATTGATGAGGATGAGCTTGCCACCCTCGATACGAGCCTCGAGCTTCCCGCGAAATACATTGTCATTGAGGAGTCCTGACTTGTCCCATGAGGGCTTGCGATCCCAGTTGTTGACTCGCACGAGAGTGCCTGCGAGACTCACGATAGGTCCTCTATATCTTTTACCGAGGAGTGTCATCTGTACCTGCCCACGAGAAACTCCAAAGCTCAGACTCCCAGTACTGATCATCCCACGAGTCTTCCCAAACTCGAGGAGTGGTACTCATTCGATCACTTCGAGGTCGAGTCGTGCGAGATCAGGGACAGAGAGCTTGATACGGATATTTGGTCATTTAGTCGTTTGCGTGATCGTCTCGCGTGGAGCTATAGTCCCGAGAGTTGCAGGACGAAAGACTGGATTGATGACCGGAGTATACCCTCGAGTTTCGCTCTCGAGTGCAGGTCTGAGCTCGTCCGTGAGGACTGTATAGAGATTTTTACCGGGACAGCTCGTAAATCCAACATCTCTATGCCCAACGATTCCACTCGTGAGTGCGTCTGTAGTGATGCACTCCTGATCCACTTTACAGGCCTTGTGCCCCATGAGTTCTTTGCTTATATCAATACCGTATTTACGAGCAAGGGCACTCGTGAGTGCAAATACTGCCTTTTTTTGCTCACGTACTAGGACGGTGTTTTCAAAGTTTCCAACTACACTTACTCCTACTGTACTTGCATTGTTCCAGCCCGCATGTGCTCCTCCTGCGTAGTCGCCTCACGCTCGTCCCTCATAGATCTGCCCTCGCTGTCCGATCACATAGTGGTACCCATAGTCACCCCATCCTCGCACAACGGTATGATAGTAGTACATAGATCGCATGAGCTCAGGATCAGAGAGCTCTTTGGTGTTCTCTTCAGCGGTATGGTGGAGGACAATTTTTCGAATAGTTCGGTATTTCTCAATCGGCCAAACAAGTGTTTTATCACCTTCTTTTCGGATCACTTCTGCTCGTTCATACTCTTCAGGATAGGTACTGCGTAAGCGCGCTTCTATAGCACTGTTTTTTGCACGAATCTTAAGGGTAGCATTGCTCACAGTCACTCCAGTGCTACTGGCATTTGCTGCTTGCTTAGCTCGAAACTTCACCCACAGAGGATTCTCCTCGTATCGTAGACTCTCATCAGCTCCCCACTCGGCTCGTGTTATGATATCGAGACCAGGGAGACGAGCACTATCGACTGCGTGGACTCTCGCGAGTGAATACTCAGGATCCCATACGAGCGATCGCACCCGGGTACGAGTGTCGAGTCACTCGATATGGAGGGTGAGTCCTGGAAAGAGCTTTGAGCGTGAACAGAGCTCTCCATCTCGATCTCGACATTCGAGGGAGAGAGTATTACTTGGTGCGAAGTGTTGAGGAGCGGTAAAATACATGCCAGTTTCATCGCCTGCAATTTCAAGCCCCGTTGTTTTAGTGACTCCATTGATCGAGAGTTGTATACTGAGGTCATCCTCACCCAGAGATAATCATCCACTCTCAACTACTACCACAAAGCTCCCCATCTCTCGACCAAACTGTACACTCGCACTATCACTCACTGTGAGGGTCTCGCTTGCATATGCGTAGCCTGACTTTATCCCAAATGACCCAAGGATCGGGGTGATGATCGGGAGGAGGAGGAGCGTTACGAGGAGACGAGAAAGCAGGCGCATTTGCAAAACAAAAGGGATGTGAGTATGATACAGGCAATGAGCTTTTGCTCGCTATGTATCATTACTTATTTGATTGTATGGCTCTCAAGTCCGAAATCAAAGACTTTGTCCGCAAGGTTTTGCTTCTCTGAATACTCCTCGCATTTGCGATCAACTTTGGTTTTTCGTATTTTAGTGGTTTTGGCGGGTCCAAGAGTGACGCATTTGCCTCCAAAAATGAGCAGAGCTTCAAGCGCACTGATACTCCATACCTCGGGAACACAGCGGTCGCACTCTCACTCAATGTAGGACTCGCAAAGGTCGATCGAGACGCCACTCCTGTACGACTCTTTGAGGGGGTGATCCCACTCTCGTCTATACTCGCCGACAAGACAACTGGGCGTGATCAGATCATCGCATCTCACATGATTGCAGCGCAGGAGTACATGGCAGTACTCCAGATGGACGTAAATAAAACCCTCGACCAAGCTACTGACCGCTCGGCAATGCTCGAGAGTATTATCGATGGGCTCAAATTTCGTGGTAAAAAAACCAATGAATATCTCAGTAGTCTCGCGGCTCAGCGCACAGACTTGCAGGCGGCCCTCACGACCTCTACTGCGCGTATAGCTGCTCTCAAGACCGAGCTCTCAAGTGCGTACACTCGGATGGACTACGAGGGGACACAAAAGACTCTCGACTCGTACATCGAGGAAAAAAATAAAGAAACCTACGCCCGATCGTATATTGTGTTTCTCGATAAATTTGCTGCGACCTATAACTCGCTCAATGCCTACAATCTTAAGCTCCTCTCGACTATTACCGCCAACCGTGATGCTCTCGTCAAAAATGTCACGGTCGTCATGCCTGATAGTGGAAGTGACTTTATGAAGAAGCTTGAGCTCCTGCGTACTGAGGCAGAGGTACGATCAGCGCCGGCGGAGTAGGAGTTTGGGTACATAAAATATGGCGCAGGGCCATATTTTTTTGTCAATGCGAAGGTTTGCATTGCCTCTCAAAGTATGGTGCAATGGGACAAATCCCTAGAAATCCTCTATGTTTGCCGTCCTCTCCTCTCTCTTTCGCTCAGGTGTCCTCGCGCGCGCTGGCTCTCTCATGATCCTGAGCGTAGTAGCTCTCGGAGCATTTGTATCGCCAGTGACGGTATCTGTGGGGAGTATGAGTGAGGGAGTGAGTATCGTGGCGAGCGTTGGGTGAGGGGAGGTGTGGGCAACACTTGAAGAAGTTAGACTTGAGGCTCTAGCGGCTAAAAATGCTCCAGCAGCCCCTGCAGCAAAAACTGATATTTGGGAAACAATTCTAAGCCTCCTCAATGGACTCACCAATGTATTTTTCTCACTTCTTACTCCACTTCTCATGCTTGCGGGGTGGCTTCTTACGCCAGACTGGGTATTTGGTGAGATATTTGGACTTAGGCCTGTACTCCATCAACTCTGGGTACTAGTATCAAATATCGTCTACATCATCTTTGCCTTTCTCCTGGTTGCAATGGCATTTATGAATATTTTTGCCGGAGAAAAAAATACTTGGGCGATCAAGGCAAAGCTCCCAAAGCTCATCGTAGGAGTTATTAGTGTGCCGTTCACTTGGTTTTTTGTCAGTGCGATCGTCTCTATTTCGAGTATTTTGACCGCCTCAGCGATACAGCTTGCTGGAGATCTTACACCAAATAACAGTGTGAGTCCTAAGATTACAGTATACAAAGATTGTACGATTGACTTTACAAAAGGAACCCTCGGAAAAGACAGTTCGGCTAAATTTACAGATTGTAAAAATCCAGTAGAGACTCCACTTTCTGATATTCTAAAATCAAAAGATGCTTTTGGTATAGTATCTTACTATGCTTATAGCATATTTCAGATTCAAGAACTCAAAAGTCTGGCTGAGTGAAATTTAAAAACAGTTAAATCTGTTCTTGATATTTCGGTCGGACTTCTCGTAGGAATTATATTTTTCTTTATAATGTTCCTCATAGTAGCAGCTTTAGTGGTATCAATGTTGATGCGAGCATTCTATTTTTGGGCGATTGCTATATTTTCTCCACTCCTCTCACTGCGATATTTCTTTGATGGGAAGCTTTGAGGGATGGGTGATAAGTGGCTCACTATCCCAAATATTATAGGACTTGCAATGGTACCAGTATATGTAGCTGCAGCACTTGCGTTTGGGCTCGTATTCCTCTCTGCCATCAAAAATACTGCACTTACGGGTACAGAAAGTAGTTATGTGAAGGTTGAGAATAGCGGTGATAAGCAAACAATCGATGCTTTTGGAACCAAGTATACGATCGTAGGGAAGCCTGTTGGGGCTACTGTAAAAGATGATGCAATTGGTCTTGGGGGTGGTTTTATCGGTACACTTATTATTCAGATAGCCTGACTCGCCATTCTCTGGTTTGCGGTGATGGCAGCACTTAAATCCAGTGATATTACGAAAGAGGCATCCGAGCCTATTGCAAAATTTGGAAGTGATATTGGTGGTATACTCAAGAAACTCCCACAGTATGCTCCGGTCATACCTACAGGGCATGGAGCTGCGAGTATATCGAGCCTCTGAAACATATGATCTCGAGTTCGCGGTGATATAGAGGGTAAACAAGCGAATAGAGGTCAAGATATAGGTGCTTCTATTTCTAAATCATTGGGTGTAGGTACTGTTCCAACAGTTGGTGCAATCCAAAGAATCTGAGCTGTAGAAGCGCGTGATTTTTCACAGGCTGGAAAAATGGTGAGCGATATGATTCGTGCGTCTGAGGTTCGAGATTTCAATCATCTTGCCTCTTCGGAGAAGATTCGAGAGCGAACTGCCTTTGCTAATGTTATCGATACTAAATTTAAAACTATTATTCCTGATGATGAGCGGAAAATCATTGTTGATGGACTCAAGAGTAGTAGTGTTGAGTCCGTACGCCTGGCACTCGAGAAGTTAGAACACAAGATTGGTGCAACATTTATCTGAGGAAATGGAACTGACTTCAATACAATAGATGCTGCGAATAAGGCTATTAAGGATATAAATACACAATGAGCTGCCAGTACACCAAAGTCGTCTGTGCCGATAACTATAAAGCCTGAGACTTTTACCCTCATAGAAGGACTAAAATTAAATCTAGCTCCAAATGCAAGCAGTGCAGAAGTACCTTCATTTACTAATCAAATCGAGCTAAAGAGAGACTTAGCAACAAAAAACTTAACAAATGTACAAAAGTTGACCTACGTCAATGATATTAAGGCTAAACTAAGATGAAAGGTGAGTGATGACTACATAGAGCTATTATTAAAAGATCTCGGACTTACTTCCTAACCCCTCGACAACTCCACCAAAAAAAGTAGCATAGTCACCTATGCACTTTTTTTGAGCTGATACTCAGGCGCTCCTCTCGAGGCTTCGAGCGGATAGAGCCTTCAAGGATACTCCCAATATCTCTGACGCTACGGGCGAGTATATCTATAATCTCGTGTGCGCGAGATGAGCGAAACATCTCCTCGAGCTCGGTACTGCCAATGGATACTCGAGTATTTATCTCCTTGAGGCTATACAGGGTACTCCAGGGGGTCACCTCCTGACGATAGAGCGCGGGAGGGCGGATTATGAGCGAGCCCGCACCAATCTTGAGTCCTACGCTGATCAGGTGACACTTGTGTGCGCTGATGCTGGAGAGTTTTTGCAGTCTGCGGGGGATATGAGGTTTGATTTTATATTCATTGACGCACTTAAATCTGCCACCCTTGAGCACTTCAAACTTTGCCGACCACTCCTGACTCCTGGTGGTACAATAGTAGTGGATGACGTCGTAAAGTGGCGATCCAAGATGGAGGATTTTTATGCGTATCTTGAGGCTGAGAGTATTCGCTATGAGATAGTAATGACCGATCCAGATGATGGGATTATGATCCTAAAAGATTTGTAACCCCGTTTCCCTAGGCTTGCTTTTCTCTCCGCCTTTGCTATCATCTGCGCTCATATTATTCATGATAGATATTAAACTCCTCCGCTCTCATCCAGAGCCCATCAGAGCCTCTATAGCCGCTCGTAATCTCAAGATAGATCTTGACGCTTTTATCGCGCTCGATGCTGAGCGTCTCGTACTTCGTCAGTCACTCGAGGCTCTTCAAACAGAGCGCAATCGCGTGTCCAAGGAGATTCCTACTCTCACAGATGCAGCTTTGCGTAGTGAAAAGATCGCTGCCATGAAGGTGGTAGGTGAGCAGATAGCCGAGTTTGAGGCGCAGATTGCTACGACTCAAGAGGTGTATGATCTCACACTCGCGAGTTTCCCAAACCTCCTCGATCCATCGGCTGCAATCGGCTCAGATGAGAGTGGCAATGTTGTCGAGGCGACAGTAGGGGAGAAGCCAGTATTTGGATTTACTCCACGGACCCACTACGAGATCGGAGAGGCACGAGGCTGGATAGATATCGCAAAGGGCGCAGAAGTCTCAGGAGCCCGGTTTTGGTACCTCAGGGGAGATCTCGTACTCCTCCAGTTTGCAGTGATGAACTACGTCATATCGCAGATGGTAGCGCGAGGATTTGAGCCTGTGATCCCACCATTTCTAGTGCGAGAGCCTGCGATGTATGGAACAGGATTTTTTCCAGCAGATCGAGCGCAGATTTATGAGGTCAATCCAGGCGAGGACAACCTCTTTCTCATCGGCACCTCTGAAGTACCACTTACGAGCTATCATACTCGAGAGATTATGGATCTCAGTAAGGGGGCAGTCAAGTATGTAGGATACTCACCATGTTTTCGCCGTGAGGCAGGGACGTACGGCAAGGATATGAAGGGAATACTCCGTGGTCATCAGTTTGATAAGATCGAGATGGTGTGTTTTAGTACTCCTGAAGGGTCACCCGCTCTCCATGCGGAGATGGTGGCACTGGAGGAGCATATCTGGAGCTCACTCGGTATCCCATACCAGAGACTCAACATTTGTTCAGGAGATCTTGGTAATCCTGCTATGAAAAAAATCGACCTCGAAGCATGGATGCCAGGACAGTCCGCATATCGTGAGGTCACAAGTTGCTCGAATATCGGACAATTCCAGTCCCGTAGACTTGACATCAAGTATCGAAAGCCCGATGGTTCGACAGACTATGTCCATACACTCAACGGGACGATTATAGCATTTTCACGATGTCTCATTGCTCTCATAGAAAACTATCAAAATGAGGATATGAGCGTGCGAGTGCCTGAGGTTTTGCGTCCATTTATGGGAGGTCGCGAGGTACTCTAGTCTTTTATTTGCCCATATCTGGCACAAGCGCTATACTGATCATATACGCTTAAAATTACTTTATGTTACTTGCTGCTACGAGCTGTTTTCGGGGATATGGTCTCCACAAAATTTTTGAGCTTGTAGCCCAATCTGGATACGACGGAGTTGACCTTGTACTCTCAGGATCTGAGTACGACACACAGGACGCAAGCTACCTTGAGCACATTGAAAAGCTCACAGGAGTAGAGATTATGGCCCTTACAGCCTATGAGCGCAAGATGGATAGTGAGACACTGGAGTCTATTGTACTGCTCGCTGAGCGCCTCGGAGTAACCCTCATCAATGTATTTCCTCCACACCGGATGGACCGAGATGGCTCATGGTTTAGTGAGTCGCTGCCAGCTCTCAAGAAAAAATACTCACATATTCAGTTTGCGGTGATCAATGTAGAGCCCAAAACTTTTCTATTTTTTATCCCTGAGTACAAGGACGCAACCCTCACGAGTATCAAAAAACTCACGGGTGAGACAACTCTGCATATCTCAAATGTAAATCCTGAGAGTGGAGTAGATCTCATCAAGACCTTTACAGTCCTCGGGAACTCGATCGTAAATGTGATGCTCTCTGATAAGACCGCCGCTAAGGATGGCCTCATACCAGGGAAGGGGGAGATGCCACTCGAGACACTCCTCATACGACTCAAAGAAGGAGGCTACAAGCGAAAATTCACCCTCAAGGTAGAGCCAAAGTCTCTTGGGGTAGGCGACGATGCCATGGTCATAAAGAGAATGGGCGAGTCTCGAAAGTTCTGGGAAAAACACTACAGCTAGGCTCCGAGGAGTTTTTTCTCTCCCTTCTTGCCTCCGATACGCTCGTTTACTATATCCTCAATTCCGAGTTTATCCCGGATAAAGAGGGTGTTTTTTTGCCCAAGAATGGAGAGAACGAGCTTGTCGTTAAACTCCAGTCGATCCAGAAAGTCTACTTCACTCATGATGGCGTACTTGATCTTGCGACCAAAAAATACCCGCTCAAGAAAGTTATTGAACTCTATTCGATCGACATCCCCGATGATAAATATGTCGACGATTTGATTGGAGGGCTCTGATAGGAGGTCTCGGATGCGACCAGATACGGTAATGAGCCCGACAGATTTGCGCCCCTTAAAAAACTGCTCGATTGGCTCTATCGGATCGTAGGTCTTCATAAAAATATCGAGAAGCTCTCGAAAGATGATGCAGTTTTTATCAAGGTAGTAATACTTTTTTTTATCTTGATCACGGGACTTGAGGAGACCGATAGACTCGAGGTTGATGAGCTCTCTGCGCACTGCATTGATCTGCTCGCCGAGGTCACGGCAGAGCTCTCGTATAAAAAATCCAGTCTTCCCGTTGCCAGTCGCATGTTCGATAAAATACTTCTCGAGGAGCTTGGTGCGGGATTTGGATCCAAAGAGTTGGTTGAGTTTGAACATGTGCGATCAGCCAGAGATGCCTTTATAGTAGGGAGAAGCTGGATTTTACAAAATCAAAAGCGTGTGCTCGGGATGTTCGAGTATATTCTGTGATAAAGATTTGCCAGAAGCGCACTCTTTTATATAATCTGCCCGTTAAATAAAAACTATGGAAAAATTCACCTTACAGTCTCTCGTGCGAGATATGGAAGTCAAAATGATCGACCTCAGAGCAAGCAAGCGCATCCCCGCCGTTGTTTACGGTCATGCTGTTGAGCCTACGCATGTTACAGTGGATAACTCAGAATTCCTCAAACTCTATCGTAAGGCAAAAGGGACTCATCTCGTTGAGCTCTCAATGGCAGGCAAGTCTACTACAGTCTTAATTCACGATACACAAAGGCACCCAGTATCAGGAGATTTCCTTCATGTAGACTTCTTTGCAGTCAGCGCCAAGGAAAAGATCCATGTAGAAATCCCAGTAGAGCTCATCGGGAAGTCTCAGGCAGTTGTTGAAGGAGCTGAGGTGATCCAAAATCTCCACATGATCGATGTGAAGGTGCTCCCTGCTGATCTTGTCGATAAGATCGAGGTAGACCTCTCCCTCCTCGTGCGAGTTGGAGACGCAATACACGTGTCTGACGTAGTCGCGAACTATCCTAAACTTGAGTTTATTACTCCAACCAACGAGTCTATCGCCAGTGCTGCGGCTCCAAAGGAATACTCAGATGAACTTCAAACTGCTGATATTGCTGATGTGGCAACAGTACAAGACGAGAAGGCAGCTGAAAAAGCCCCAGAAGCTACTGCAAAGTAGTTTCTCACAGTCATCAAATGAGGTCCTTGCGGACTTCTTTTTTTACAGATTTCTGTATACTACTCGGGTAATTTTATCTTATGCTTATAAAACTCGTCGGTGAGGGACAAGACCTCACAAAACTTCAGGATCTCGTAAACGCGTCACTCGCTGAGATGGGACTCACGGATCTCGTCAGTCTCGAAACAACCGATGATCCTGCATACAAGATGGAACTTGGTATTACCCAAAATCCAGCTCTTTGTATCGAGGAGACCTCGATCGATTTTCGAGATATGATATTTGAGGGGATCGTCCCGGAAAAAGCAGAGCTTGATAGCATGTTTGTCTCTATACTCGGCTCAAATGAGTCATCTGGAGGATGCTCTACAGGTGGGAGTTGTGGTACTTGCTCAACTGGAGGATGCTCAACGGGCGCATAATCGCTTGAAATTTTGAGGAGTCGATTATAATACTTCGTCCAGTTCGGATAATCATTAATTAAATTTTATGTTTAAGCGTATTCTTATATTCATTGCGACGAATATCGCCTTCATGGTGAGTATTTCTGTACTCGTTTTTGTAATTGAGCGGGTAACTGGGGTTCGTCTGAGTGGTAATCTTGCAAATGGCTATACATCAGTAGCGATCTACAGTCTGGTAGTCGGTTTTGCGTCAGCGTTTCTGTCTCTCGCATTCTCCCGAATGATTGCCAAGTGGTCACAATGAGTGCGTCTCGTGAGCTCGAGTATGCTCCTTAATGAGTCTCCAAAAATGCAGCTTGTATATGCGACAGTTGACCGAATAGCAAAACAGGGGGGGATAACTCTCCCAGAGGTAGGTATTTATGAGAGTCCTGAGCCAAATGCATTTGCGACGGGACCTACTCGCAATAGGTCACTTGTAGCAGTATCGAGTGGTCTTCTCGAAACGATGAATCAAGCGGAAATTGAATGAGTCATAGGACACGAAATGGCACATATCCTTAATGGGGATATGGTGACGATGACTCTTCTACAGGGGGTACTCAATACGATCGTAATATTTGTTGCACGTATTCTCGGAAACCTCATAGGATCGGCCCTTGCCCGCAGTGAAGGTCAAGCAGGGTGGATCACTCTTGTAGCTACTATAGTTCTCGAGATTGCACTCGGATTTGCAGCGATGATCGTGGTGATGGCATTTTCACGACATCGTGAGTATAGAGCCGATCTCGGGAGTGCTCGGTATGTCGGTAAAACTCAGATGATAGCAGCCCTCAAAAAACTCGCATCTCTCAAAGACGAGTTTACTCAGGAAAATGCACAGAAGTCTTCAGTTGCTGCTCTGCAGATTTCTACTTACTCTGTTTCTAAGTGGTTTTCAACTCACCCTCCTCTCGAAGAGAGGATACAAGCGCTCGAAGCGCGGTTGGATGTGGTGTAGTTTTAGCTATTCATTGAGAGCTTTGTAGAGATCACATTGAAAAGCATCCCAAATACTATCATTCAGTAGATAGTATTTATCCCCATTGCTATACGCTGGAGAGCTGTCTGTGGGGACGCGTCTATACCAAGTCCTGATATAGTCACGAGTGAGTTAAAAAAGTAACTCGAGTAGTCAGTAAGACTCGCGATCATTCGCACATTTTCTGGAGCAAAGAAATCAGCCATCCAGTAAATACTCCCAAAGAATATCACCGATAGACTACAAGTGACGGCGAGTCGTCCAAAGCTTGTTCCATAATTTGAGATAGATCTGAAGATACTAAATCCAATAAAAAGTCCGAATTCTCTATTAAAAAAGTAGCGATTTCTTTTTATATCCATCCGTACAATGTAGAGCTCAAGTACTCGTGTAGACATACTAAGGTCTTTATAGTAGGTTTCGAGTGTATGAATATATTGTTCACACACATAGAGAAACGCCTTCATCTGGTTGAGGTGTATTTTACTCTCAAGCATATTCAATCTTTTGTTGATAGCTCCCCATTGACTCAGGATGATTTGCTTTAATCCTTTTTTACGTATTCCAGTCATAATATTTTCAGCTCCGAGAGACTCATGAGAAATATTTTCTATTTGACGATCCATCTCTGAGAGGAATACTCCAAACAATCGTGCCATCTCAGGGGTCTCGATATGAAAAAGTCGGAGCTTTGTTACCATTGCAAAAAAGAGTATTTCGAGCTTTCGTTCTGATTTATCAGGCGTGGACTCGATTTCTTTACGCAAAAAACTATCTACCTTTTGGAGTTCTCGTTTTATTTCGAGATCTTCGCCGAGGATAAACGGTTTGATGCTCGCAAGAGTTGGGAGGTTTTCAGTTGAATTCATATTTAAATAGTATCCTATAAGTTTTACTGCTTCAAGCTATTGAGCGTGACGGAATATAAAAATCTTGTATAGATATAATATCAGTAGTGCAGAACATAAAAAAATAGCGGCCCAGGCCGCTATTTTACAAGTAAGACTACTATCTACTGAGGATATTGAGTATCCACGGGTAGCCAATGAGTCCTGCTGCAAGCCAGATACCACAAGCACGAATTCGGTCAAAGACCTTACCATAACGAGTAGCGAACTGACCCCAGAAACTCTGTAGATACCAAGTGATACAGACCATGGATATTATTCCGAGGGTCACACCGCCTACATATTGCCAGATTTCTATATCGGATCTCCCGAGAATATTTGCGGTATTTACCGCGATATCATCGTTGCAGTTAAGGAGAAACCCCATAAAAGCTTGGCGACCGAGATTTTTATTTGTATTTTCTGTAGCTTCCGAAACATTTTCACTACCTTGCCATGCATCGTACCCGAGATAGGCAACGAATAGTATAGCAATTGCAGTTACAATATCTCGAACAGTAATCCCCCACACGAGGGATAGCATAAATATGCTTGATAGGAGTGTTCCTGCGAACACTACTACAATACACATTAGAGTGAAAGCGAATAAAAGCCCGAAGCATGCATACAGACGCATCTTTGTAGTGTGAGCCTGAGTGAGGATACCCCCAAAAATGAGAGCATCATCAATCCCAGTCGCGTACCACATGACGAATCCTAAGATGAGAAGCTCCATACTCAGGTAAGTTCTCGCACCAGCCTTACAGCGAGTGCTACAAACTGTGACCTGGCGATGCTCCAGTTAGAGTTCCCTTCGAGGTCTTCGAGAGTACCGCCTATGTAGTTGCCGAGTACAAAGTACTCGATGTTCCCTATTTTGATACAGACAAAGAAATCGAAGTCTTCACCTGGCTGACCAGCTAGACTCACAAATTCACCATACTTCTTTTCATTTTTTTCGTACCAATGGTAGAGTAACATACTCAAATGATCTATTGGTACATTCAGTCGCTCCTTGCTACTCAGGTATATCACTTTACTTTCACCATCAGGAGGCATCCGTACTACTGCTACCTCGTCAATGGTTTGCTGATTACCAATAGGTAATCCATCCATGAGAGTGAGAGTGAGAGCCATGATCTCTTGAGCAAGGTACTCTTGAAGTTTTACGGCTGACAATTTCTGGTTTACTGCTGTTTCCATTTTTTGCCCCTTTCATATTTGTTAGGCAAGTGTACTTTACCTACGAGGTATACTCTGTCAATTGTAGTTTAGTAAAATATCTTTGCAACTATAGGGATATTTCTTGAGCATCAAACTTACCCCCTCTTCTTTCCACTCCCAATCTTTGACACCACACAGAGCTCAAGGTCGACCTCATCAAACTTGATCGTAAAATCTACAGTGGATCCCGTGCACGACATGCGCAGATTGCGTCCGAGTCTGCGGTGTACCGTACGCATGAGCGGGGAGAGGATCTTGGACATCATCTCGCTCTTGCTCTGTGTGTAGCTCGATACTCCGAGTGTACGGGGTGATATCTCGCAGGCCTCCTCACCACTTGATATGTATTCATCAAGGAGATCGATCGTGAGCTGCTGAGAGAATATCTCTTTGGAGGTCACTCGCTCTCCATCTATATAAATTTTGCGCGATATTTGATCAACGAGGAGTTTACCGCGAGAGAGATCAGACATATCGCATTCTTGGACGATTTCTTTACTTCCATGAGACTCGACAAGGTATCCCTCAAGCTCGCGAGTCTCGGCAGCGTACCCTACGAGTTTATCCTGTACGATCGCGACCTCGGGGCGAAATTTTGGACACGCGATCGAGCCATCATATACAATACCGAGCTCAGGATAGCGTTTTTTGACCTCAAGGAGTGCTTCGTAGAGGTTTTTACGAGCGACTCCTCGTTTGCCGTACCAAATATATGATCCACCCTTGGTGGTACTATGGAGGGGCATGAGCGTTATATCTGAGCGCCCGAGGAGCTCTCTTGATCGCAGAGTATTCCACATATACTCGAGGAACTCAGATTTACCATCGAGTTTCTCAAAAGAGTGTGCGAGCTCATTGCCATATCTCAGGAAGTCACTGATCTCATGCTCATTATTTGGATCAAAGAGGCTATCGAGGCGTGAGAGAAAATGGGCGTTTTCGAGCGCAAGTACCGTCTTCATAGAATCTGTGTAGTTTTTGCCACTCACCTTGAGTCCGAGTTCTTTTGAGCACCAGAGGAGTCATTTTTTAGCTTCAGTCTGCCCGGCTTTGAGCTCGATAGTACGAATCTTGAGAGGAATCCCTGAGTAGATGATCCCATACTCGAGATTGTCCCGGAGATTGTACTCGATCCCTGAGAGCTTGCGGAGCTCGCGAGTCTCGAGAGGGCGCCCCTTGCGAAATATAAACACACTTGGTGCCGCCTCTGCATAGAGAGTTTGATAGGAGATTTGACCTTCTTTGTCTGGAGCCTTGAGGATAGACTCGATGACACGAGCGATCTCAGCGATCTCAGAGCGCTCTTGACTCATAAATCCATGTGCGAGTGGGGACTTCCCTGCATGTTTTACGTAGTGGAGAAGGTGAGCAAGGACTCAGGCAAATGTACCTGAAAATCCAAGAGAGTACCCACGAGGTGACTCGGAGAGGACATTGATCGTGATATTTTTACCAGTGAGCACTGTGCGCAGGTAGCCCTTGAGGTAAAATAAAAGCTCTTCGTGGTGATCGAGGAGGGAGGAGAGTGCGAGTGACTCAAATTCCTGTGACTCGAAAGTGAAGAGCTGTGCGGTACCAAATGAGAGAGTACCAGGCGAATCGGATATATCGGACGAAGCGGCTGAGGTGGAGAATCCCACGAAACATTGGAGGTTGATCTTTTGCCGGGCGACGATGTTGGCGCCCGCCTCTTCTGACTGGAGAATTGGGTTGAGGGGTATGGAGAAGTTACCTGAGCCGACGAGATGATGATCCTGGTAAAAGTGATCATAGACCTCTGGACATTCTGAGAGGAAGTTGCGAGAAGTGAGTGGCGAGAAGAATTCCAACATATCGAGAAGGTGATAAATGTTGATACTCACTCTATAGTAAAAATTTTGGTCTGGGTCTTTTCACGGAATATTTTTAGGAAAATCGCACGGAAAAGGAGTATTTTTGAAGTCTAGAGAGTTCGCTCCTACAGGATCTAGTGGTCA
>JAYWGH010000032.1:0-25948 GCA_043778375.1 bacterium | reverse complement strand
CGAAGCCCAAGAGCAAGTGCCTTTTTGAGTACAAACTTTGTTTGAGGCATAGGCCCCTCGTATGCATCGACTACAAGACATACAGAGTCTACCATTCGCAGTACTCGCTCTACTTCTGATCCAAAGTCCGCATGCCCTGGAGTATCAACGATATTGATTTTTACATCCTTGTAAAATACTGCAGTATTTTTAGCATATATTGTGATTCCACGCTCCTTTTCCTGGTCGTTGGAGTCCATAACACAGACATCTACTGCCTCATTATCACGGAATACTCCTGATTGTTTGAGGAGCGCATCGACGAGAGTAGTTTTTCCATGGTCAACGTGGGCGATAATCGCAACATTTCGGTACAGCATCTATAAAAAGGTAATTTATCTAAATTCAGTGCCAAAATTGTATAGAAAATCCCGTAAAGTAAAGCACTTTCACACTTTTTGACTTAAAATTGATAATAGCGTAGCATACTTCTACTTAATAAATTTAACTTTATGGCCAAACTTAATCTATCGGCTCTGAAAAAACAGGCAGGGAATGCAGATCCAAAGTCTGATGATATCATTCTCTCTAATGTGGCCGAGAGTGAACCACAATTAATTGTATCTGAGGTTGCTACCCCTGCTCAAATCGTTACTGTCCAAGACGCTTCTGAGGTAAAACTTTCAACTTCATCTCTTGCAACTTCCGAGACAGCGACAGCCCTACAGAGTGTTCGAGAATTTTTTCCAAATCTCACAGTCGGAACTAAGTATGAAATGGATGACGTGCTTAAATCGACTACAGAGATTCAAACAATTCCTATGTCTGAGATCACCCCTCCAAATGAATTTAAGCCTGATACATTAGAAATTCAGTCCTTGCCTATTGAAAGCTCTGTTGCTATAGAGAATACAGTGCTACCGTCTGTAGAAGCTCTAGAGCAAGTTGAGAATACTCCACAGCCTGAGGCTTCTCCCCCCACTGGTGATAACTATGTACAGAGTGTAGCAGAAGATCTTTCAAAAGCACGAGAAGGAGGGCTCGCACGCTTTACTACAGGTAAAAAAGTTGCTCTAGTTTCGGTTTCAGGGATTGTTATTTGTGCTGCAGTGTTCGTAGGTCTTTACAGTCTTGGAATTTTTCCTGCATCAAAAGCAAGTGTAATTGAAGTACCCAATCCCCCTATTATTATTCCAGTAAAACCACCTATTCCAGTAGCTTCTCTCGAACAAACAGGTGCAGTTCTCGCTGCAAGTGGTGCAACTAGTAGTGGGATAACCCTTCCACTTACTGGTCAGTCTAATAGCGGGACAATTCTTTTCTCTACTGGAGTTTTGAGTTCGACTGGAGTTACACTCTCATCTGTTAATACAGGGTCCACTTTTACAGGTGCACTTGTGTTGACTAGCTCAACTAATACAGGAACTGTTCTTCCCGCCCGAGTCACAAATACAGGGGCTAATGTGCCTCCTCCTACTCCGCCGAGCAGTGTAACTGGCTCTGTTCTTGTTTCTTCGGGGTCAACTCTCTCATCCATACGAACACCTAATATTCGTATACCACGCATACAAAAATAGTTTTTTTCTCTACAAAAACCAAGTACTCCTCTTGGTTTTTTTATTATATTGAATAGGGTAACGACATGAAAAATACATCACAGGTATCGTCAATCATTTTGCAGATATTTTTAATGATTATCTTTTTTACTTTTTTTATAGTTTTTATTTTTTTTCCAGAACTGGTAAAGACTGTATTTGCCGGGTTAAAGGATCTCAGTACTCAGATAGGTGTATACAATATTCCACTCATTGCACTTATAGCGGCTATTGAGTCTTTTCCAGGTATCGGAGTGATAGTTCCAGGACAACAACTTCTTTTAGTAGTCTGAGGGTTTTATGGACAAACACATTTAGTTTTTGCAGTGCTTGCCGCCTGATTTGGTGCTTGTATTTGAAATGCTACTGGTTATTATGTGGGACGAAAATGGGGAAAGCACTTCCTCTCTCGGTATGGAGCTACCTTTTCACTTGGGAAAGCTGAGCGAGATATTTTAGAGCCAAAAATTCAGAAAAATGGAGCCCTTTTTATTATTCTCGGAAAGTTTCACAACTTTACTCGATCCTTTGTTCCCCTTTTGGCTGGTAGCCTCAAAATGACAGGATGAGTCTTTTGGAGATACAACATCATAGGGTCTCTTCTCTGGGGATCTGTTATGTTGGTAATTGGTGTATTTTTTACTACCTATATTGATTTGATAACCTCGAGTATATGATACATATTTACAGCAATTTTTATTGCCTGAGGTTTTTATATATATTTTTTTCGTCGAGAAGGCTTTCAAAAATATCTTGACCAAAAGTCTAAAGACTTATCATAGCAACCATGGAAAGTGTATTTTATTTTTACGGTTTACTTTTTGTTCTCTCACTGTTGAGTACATATACACTTTTTGAGGGAGGATTTTTTTATTTTGCGAAGAAAGGTTTTGTTGATAATCCTGGACCATATGGACATGAGAGGGCCCCAGTACCACTCGGATTCGGGACACTTTTATATATTAATTTTTTGATTCTCAGTGGTCTAAGTGCACTTCTATGATATGTACAAGTCACTGATAAACTAGCAGTCCTCTGGCTCCTTTGAGCGCTCGTAACTTTTGTGAGTTTTCTCGATGATCTCGATACTATTCATAAGTTTGATCGTGATTCAAAATCCTGACCAAAAATATCAGCTGAAGATCTTTCCAAGATTCGTGCTACCCGATTTGCTGTTTCTCCGAAAGTGCGACTCTTCATGCAAATATTCGTAGGACTTGTTATAGGGCTTACCTCAATTAAGATTAGCTATGTTACCAATATTTTTGGGGGAATCACATCACTTGATATTCTTTCTTTTAGTACAATGTTTGGAGAAATATTTATCGTTCCTATTGCTTTTACGGTGATATGGTATGTGCTCGTATTTAATAGCGTGAATTGGAGTGACGGAGTGCCAGGGCTAACGGTTGGACTCACGAGTATCACCCTACTTGTTATCACAGTACTTACTGTACGATTTTATATCACTGATACCACTCCTGCACTGCGAGAGAACTCCCACTTCGTATTCTTCATACTCTCTATTATTCTTCCATCTATTCTTCTCGCCTGGAAGTATAACCTTACTCCTAGGATGCTTCTCTGAGATAGTTGAACAATGTTTATTGCTTTTATGATTGCTTCGCTAGCACTCCTCGTAGGCTGAAAAGTGGCGACCGTCGCCACGGCACTTGGTGTTTATCTCATCGATGCGATATATGTAATAGTTGCGCGTATCAGTAATAAAAAAAATCCTCTCAAGTGAGATCGTATACATCATCTTCACTACAGACTAAAGGCCCTTTGAGTGGGAGATGTATTTATACGTCGGTTTGTCTATTCTCTCGCTTCTTTCTTTTGAATGGCTGCGGCATTTATGGATCGAACTGGTAAAATACTTCTCTTCATATTGCTCACTATTTTAATAGTCGGAATTACTAAAATTTTAACATTAAAAAAATAATGCGAATTGGCTTTTTTGGTACTCCTGAACTCGCTCGAGATGTCCTTAAAGCCTGTGTAAATATAGGGTATGAAATAGTATATGTAGTGAGTCAGCCTGACAAGCCTGTTGGTAGGAAGAGCGATCTTGTTCCAAGTCCCGTATCTCAATTTGCCCTTGATCACGAATTTACCCTCTATAGACCACAATTAGTTCGGAATAATTTTGAGCTACTTACAAACCTTGAAAGTCTTGAGGTAGATTTTATTGTAGTTGTTGCGTACGGTAAGATCCTCCCTATAACTATACTTGATCTCCCGAAGTATTTGTCTATTAATGTCCATTGATCACTCCTTCCAAAGTATCGTTGAGCTAGTCCTGTTCAGTCCGCTCTCTTAGCAGGTGATACTCTAACTGGAGTGACTATCATGACTATGAGTGAGGGCATGGATGAGGGGGATATTATACTGACACAAGAAATACCTATAGCAGACAATGAGACTGCAGATACTCTTTTTAGAAAATTTTCGGAGATTTCTCCAAGGGTACTCTTGAGCGCACTTGATGGAATAGTTGATGGAACTATTATCCCTAGAGCCCAATCTCAGGAGGGGATATGCTACACTCAAAAGTTCGATCGATCACACGGCGAGTTGAGTTTTCTCACTGAGACCGCAGTACAAATATTTAGAAAACATCAGGCATTTACCTCTTGGCCGGGCACTTGGACGCTGTTGAGATGACAGCGGGTAAAGCTTCACGATATACTCCTCGTGAACGATAATACATCCTTACAACCTGGTGAGTTTTTACCCACAGAGTACGATCGCCTTCTTGTTGGTACATTTAATGGTGTCATTTCTCTCGGGGATGCTACTCTCGAGTGAGGCAAGAGAAGATTTGCTCGTGATATTTTCCTCAGGGACTAACTCTTTGCTATCAAGAGAATCCATATATAATAAAAGTATGTTAAATATCGCAATCAATAGCTTTCGTGAGCTCATCCGGAACCGTATACTTCTCGTTATTCTATTTTTCGCTTCCCTCCTTATTCTTTTTTCGCTTGTTCTTTCCTCCCTCTCTTTGGGTCAGACAAATAGAATTATACTAGATTTCGGACTCTCTATGGTCGAAATTTCAGGGCTTATCGCGACTCTTCTTATCTGAGGCCAACTCCTATATCGTGAGATAGAGTGAAAAACCATATACCTTATACTTTCAAAGCCTATCTATAGATATGAGTTTATCATTTGAAAGTTTTTAGGGTTTGCAGCTGCTATACTCATTATCACTTGTGCGCAACTCTCTATCCTTGCTGGTCTCTTGGTTTTCTCTGGCACTGCTCTCGATCCACTCCTTTTCCTGAGCTGAGCCTTTGTAGCCCTAAAGCTTCTTATTGTTTTTGCACTCATACTTTTTTTCTCTACTTTTTCTTCCTCACTTCTCTCAGTCTTCGCGACAATGTGACTCTATGTTGCTGCACACGCTACTCCGACAATGGTTGATCTTGCATTACGCTCCAAAAATGTCGCCTTTATTTGGTGAGCTCAGGTATTCGCTACAATATTTCCAAATTTTTATGCTCTCTCGGCTCCCAAAAATACCATTGGGACTACAGTGGGCCTCAGTGAATGGTTCATTGTGAGCAATACACTTATGGCTTTTGGATATTTGGTGGTTATACTTTTTTGTACTATGGCGATTTTCCAATATAAAAAATTTGAGAATGTCTAGTCCGAGAGTACTTGATGATGCTGAGAGCATTGATTTTTTTGGGAACAAGATTTTTTTTACGCAAAAAACACTCACTCCGCGTTTGGAGACGGAATCACTCGTACGAGGTGTACTCCCTATACTTCCAAAAGTCACTACAGTTATTGATGTTGGTACTGGTTCATGATGTATACTCTGTGCCCTTGCAACTCGCTTTCCGGCACATACTTATATCGGTACCGATATATCACCCGAAGCTCTCAAAGTTGCGGAGCATAATATAGTGAGCCTTGGTATTTTAGCTCAACTCTATTGCACTCATCTCATAGACGGTGTGCTCTCTCAGGTTCCAAGAGGTTCCTCGGTGCTCATTATCGCAAATCTTCCTTATATTCCTGATTTAATAGTCCTTCCTGATGACGTTATAAGTGACGATCCAAGCATCTCACTATGGTGAGGGAGAGACGGTCTTGAGCTTATACTTGCATTGATTAAACAGCTACGAGGATTTCAAACTCAATTCTCTTTTTTTGTAGCACTCGAGCTTTTCGAGGGCCATTGCGATACGCTCGAGTCTCAGTTTAGTGACTCTGTCCATTTGTTTCGTCGTTGGAGTGATCCTTGTGGTGTAGACCGATTTTGTTCATTTTATCTCCCGTATGAAACTGCCTAAGCTCACTCTCCAGGCCGAAGCTGCCCTTGTTTTATCGTTATTTCGGGCATCTTTGATAGATCTAAAAAAGGAACATTTAAATTCCTGCCTCGTCTGAGTTCGTATAGTATCCCAAAAATATACTCTTCTTGTCAATAGTCCTATTGCAAAAGCTGAATTGAGTCTTGTGTCTGGAAATCTCCAGCACGCACTTAGCGTGCGAGGTTTTACCTGAAAGCTCATCATTAGTATTTCGACATGAAATTTATAAAGTATTTTGTACTCGTGATAATATGGGGATATCTCATTTTCTGAGTTGATCGATACACCCGTTTTCATCACTTTGATCCAATAAGTACACCTATAATTACAAAAAGGGCTGAGAGTATTTTGCCCCTTGCGAGTCCTGAGCTTGCTTTATTTGGTCCGAGTCCTGAGATATTAGATACACTTGTAAGTCGTATTGCAGGGGCGAATGTACGAGTGTATTTGAGTGTTTATATGCTTACTGAAATGTCTATAGTTCAGGCTTTAATTGCAGCTGAAGGACGCAATGTAGATGTTCGTGTACTTTTAGAGCCTTCAGTATATAACCTTCCCGCTGTAAATAAGAAAGCAACGGACTTACTCAGGAAAGCGGATATAAAAGTCTCTTTTTCTAGCGAAAGAGGATTCAACTTTAATCATTCAAAATATCTCATTGTAGACAATACAGCTATGATTGCCACTGGGAATATGACTAAAAGTTCCCTCCATATAAATCGAGAGCTGTTTGTTTGGTATACGGCTCCAAGAGTTGTAGAGGAACTTGAGAAGTTATTCATTGCCGACTTTGATTATATTCCTGTAAAAAGTTCTAATGACACAATCATACTTGCTCCTCTCAACGCTCGCTCGAGTATCGAATGACTTATACGTTCGAGTAAGCGCTCTATTACCCTCATGAGTGAATCATTTTCAGACTCCAGGCTTGTAGACTTATTAATTGAGGCGACATCACGGTGAGTAAATGTGGAGGTCTGTACTCCTCAAAACCGCCCATTGAGCATACAAATAGTTAGTACACTCAAGAGTGCCTGAGTCACTTTTCTCATTGGTAGAGGCCCCCAGATACATGCTAAGACAGTACTGATAGACAACACAAGACTTCTTTTTGGAAGTACTAACTTCACCGAAAATTCATTGGATAATAATAGAGAGGTATCTATGATTATAGATACACCAGAGATTATTTTACGTTATAAAAAGATAATAGCTTCCGACTGCAAGAGGGAATAGTTTCTCTCTTTTCGAGGGTAGGATATAATACAGCATATGAAAAAGTTCTTTTTTGTTTTCAGTCTTCTAATAGCTATTCTCGTAGTACTTGGATACGTATTTTTTATGGCCAATAATGTATCGATTGCTCCCATCACTAGCTGAACAGAGAGTATACGGAATATATTTAGCGCCGATCAGCTCACAGTTACTGGTAGTACATACTGAGTATTCTCAATCTCTCAATGAGACTATTTACTCTACAGTAAGGGCTCAGATTTACCGATTTTAGAGGGAGTGAGCTCAGAGAAGCTCACTCTTGGAAAGGGAATCTACTTTCTTGCCCTCGATAATATCTATTCAACTTTAGAGGTATTTACTCCTCGGCTCCAAATCAAGCACTTAGTGAAGGGAGCCTATATCGTAGATACACAAAATGAACAGACAGTCGTGTATTCTCTTACTGGTTTTTTAAATGTTGGAATTCGAAGTAGTCCTCGAGCAGTTGAAAATATTACCGAGGTAGCAATTTTCCCAACTCAGTATTTTGTGATGGACGCAAATGCTTCCCTTGATCAGATGAGGTGAGCTGACGTTTTTCGGATATCCCAGATAAATACTCTTTCTGCTCTTTTCCCAAATACTCCAGGGAGTTTTAAAAGGATATTTTGAGTGAACGATCTTAGGGCTCGTGAGTTATTTGACACCTACTCTCAGTATCGAAAGGCACGGTCATTAGAGCTAGTAGCACTCAGTACTGAGTTCGGTACGAGCGATCAATCAGAAGTTACCTTCTTTGAAAAATATGGGGGAGTCCTGATTAATCCTACTAAAAAAAGAAGTCTCTACTATAGGTTACTAGTAAAACGTCTTCAGCAGCTCCAAGAACTTGCCACCGCATCTTGCAGTAAAGAAGATTGTGCAAAGGAGTTAAAGTGATTTACTCTTGAGGTGAAAGAGATTAAAAGAGTGATTGGAGATATTATTGACCTTTCAGCGGGTGATGAAAAAACGGTGCGCACACTCGTACGCGAGTATGCAGTTGCTATGTCGCTACTAACTCCTCGCAGGAATGACACATATAATGAGCTTATCTTTGATAGTTTATTTTCGCTAGTATCTGATAGCACTCTCGCGTCTGAGAAGAAAAGGACTGGTTATTTACCAATGCGTAACCTCTATACTCGGTATATATTTGAGTGACAGGATGAGTGACTCCACTGACAAGAATTGCAAAGATATGTTGAGTACATTGTTGATAATAATCTTTTGTGAGAGCGTGAATTCCTATGATTTATCTATTTTCTCGGTGATATTCTGAGGTCTAATAAGCTTGCACAAGCTTCCAATATCTCTTTGTTTAAGCTCCTCCTAAAGATTGCAAACTCACATGTGCAATCACTGAGTACTGATACCCAAAAACAATCAATATTATCAGTTTTCTACTATATTATCTCAGGTATCGCGAGTAGCTTACAGTCCTCCCTAGTTACTGAGCTTTTCACCTGAGCCGATCTTACAAATATTGAGTTAAAAGGCCAGTTTCTTCTATGATCAGTGGTAAATCTTGATGGAGCACTCATCCCGAGTATTAGATCATTGATTGATCAATATAATATTTTTGACACATCGTATGGCCCTACCTTTGATGTAACTATAAACTCCAGCAGTGATATAACTCTTACAAGTCGGGCTTTATCGAGGAATGCTTTTAATGCAGTTGAGAAAATAGAAAATATTTTACTTAACTATTCGGATTATCGCGCAAAAATATCACTTGATTCAAATGTAAGATCTACAACTGGGCTTGAGGCTTTAAAAGATCCTCTTGATCTAGCGACACTTACAAAATTTCTTTCTCGATTTAATGGAGTAGATGTGCCAAGTATTACGATAATGAATGATCTTACAAAAGATGTATTCTATGATGTTAAGGTACTCATAGCTGGAAAAAGTTTTCAATTCCGCCTTACTCCCTATGGGCACGTGATAGAGAGAGTTCGAATCGAGGAGAACGGGGTGCTAAATACCAGTTTTGAGCGCATAAGCCAGAGTATTGATGATCGAGAGAAGCTCTTACAAGAGCAGTTGGCGAACACTACTTCACCGTCTGAAAGGGCAAAGTTTGATATTAAAAATTATTTCCTGACAACTTTTTCCGAGAAAACTCCTGATAGCATAGGCTCCCCCTCCCCTTTAACTGTCAATTCTGAAAGCTCAATGACCCCGCAGATGCAACTTTTTGTTCAGTCTAATCTCATAGAAAAAGATTTTTTACTCGTAAAAGATGTCTTGAGTATCCCTATACAGGCAATCTATGCAACCATTGAAAATGGTGCATATAGTATTCGCGTTAACGGCGCTACTTCTACTCTTTCCGACTCAAATAGAAGTTATATGCTCGTCGTTGATGCAGATTATGTGTTCAATCAAGATGTACACGCCTTTCAAAATATCCGCTTTCAGGTACGAAGTGATCAAGGCCTCCTCCTTTTTAATGGAGTAAAGATAGGACTGCTACCAGAGAGGATAGATACGAGAAATTTTTCAAATCTTTGGTCAGAGATAACTCCTTATATTACTCGTTTAACTCAGCAGAATTTAAACCCGAATTCTATAATAATTGATCTAAGTGCCAAGACAGTTATAGTGGATTGAAATACTATCTCTCCCTAAAATATGAAAAAAATTGTTGTTATAGTAGTTGTAGTACTCATTATTACTTCTCTTGTTCTCCCCTTTATACCCGGGATTTTTTCACACGCTTAGCTATCTTTTTTTTAGCTGGTGAGAATGTCGAGATAGAAGCTCAACATCCATGGCAATATAGTCCTCATTGTATGAGCGGGGTTTTACAATCTATACACACAATATCTAGGTTACTTCCACAATGAGAGCAATATTTTGCATCTGCTGCATTGATCGTATTACACGAGTTACAGACGCGATTAATTTTTGGCATGAGCTCACTGAGTGAGGTTTCCTCATAAAACTGTTCAAAAAGTGTTGTTTTAGGCCGAATAAGGAGATAAATAGGGAGTCAAAATAAGGGTGTAAAGCAGACCACCAGGAGTATTGCTACTACTTGGAGAAGTATATTGCGAGATCTGGAAGTTATATCTTTTATAATCCATACAATACAAGCGAGCCATACTACAAGTACATACACAGTAACTCCAGTTATAAGAGTGTGTACGTTCCAGAGCGAATCAATATCATTTCCGAGATTAGCGAGAGATTCTTGTATGAAAATAGGGAAATTGTCCATATGGGATGAGTTTAGTTGAGGAGTGTATTTGCTGTACGCCAGGCAGCAATAGCTGCATGATTTCCTGAAAGAAGCTCTCTTGGCACAGGAAGCTCTCTCCATATTTTTGGGCGCGTAAAGTGTGGGTATTCAAGTTTTCCTGCAAGTCCGGGACTGTGTGACTCATCCTTGAGGGACTCCACGTCAAGAAGTCCAGGAATTAGACGCACTATACCGTCTATAATGATTCAAGCCGCTAACTCCCCACCGGTGATTATATAGGGTCCGAGAGATACTTTTCTTATATTGAAGTAACTGAGCACACGTTCATCGATTCATTCGTAGTGTCCACAGAGGATACCGAGAGCTTTTTGACTTTGTGAAGTTATCTGGAGGTAGTCTTGGCAGAGAAAAACACCGCGAGGGTCTGGAGTAATCCAGTCAATATTTGAGTCGCATAGGCTATTTACATATTCTATTGCCTGTGCACAGGGCTCGGCTGCGAGGACTGTACCTGCTCAACCACCATAGGGCCGATCGTCTACTCGACGGGTATTGCGTACACTATAATCAGCAAGGTTTATACTAGTGAGATTGAGGTATCAAAGCTCTTGAGCCCGCTTCATCATACTTGTCTCAAAATAACTCTCAAGCGCTCGAGGGAAGAGGCTAAGGAGGAAAACCTGCATAATTACTTAGTAGAACCTGAACCTGAAGATTTGATTTCTTTGAGTTCGAGATCGAAAATGAGTGTTTTATTTGCGAGCTTTGACTCGTTCTTAAGTTCACTCTCAATGGTAACACTTTTTCCAGCGACTGACTTCACTGTAACTCGCTGTGTTTGTCCACGATTTGTATAAGTACCTACGAGTCCAGCTTTGAGCTCTTTTTGGTAGAATGGATTATTTTTGTTAGTAATCTTGAGTGTTACCTCTTTCGGGTCAATAGCAGTTATGGTAGCGATATTTCCACCTTCGATTTCAGCAGTTGTTCCGGCTGCGATCTTTTTGCCACTAAATGGGTTTTTACTGTTGTCAATTTCAAGTACTACGTCTGTTTCACCGATAGAAATCACTTTTGCTTTTGCTCCATTTCCTCAAGTAAGGACCTCTCCAACTTTTGGGAGTTGACCTGAGTCTCCTAATTCAGTTTTTTTGACTGTGAGTTTAATAACATCTTGGAGGTCATCTTTTGAAACCTTGCGGGTAAGAGTAGTCGCAAACACAGATGCGTCTACTATTCTTTCTCCTTCATTGATCCAGTCTTTACCATATGCTTGCTCAGGAGCTATTTTGACTGTCTTCTTTTCACCAACTTTCATACCAACTACTCATTTCCAGAATCATTCAATTGACCCACCATTCTCTTTGAGCTGTAGCATGTAGGGCTCGTAAGTACGACTTTCACTAAAGTTCGAGGATTTTCGCGCCATGTCTTTAATACTTGAGTCAAAGACCGTCCCATCTTCAAGCTTCCCAACATAATCAACGGCCACCGTATCTCCGAGGGCTGCGACCTGAGAGCTGGCAGTTTGCTGCTTGACTATAGGATCATCTTTGGCAGTTTGAGTGAGAGGAGTATTTTTGCCACAAGAGGCGAGAGTGATAAGAATGGCACAAAGAATAATTTTTTTCATAAAAAAGGATAATATTTTCTATATTGTAGGCGAATTACCGCCGAATCAAACTGAAATGATAATTCAAAAATACCGTTGTAATGAAGGCTTCTATTCCAGCGTCTTCTATTTTGATTCAGCCAGTCTTGATCTGCACTTCTCAAATGGTAAGTTCTATATAAAGTTTTACGAATGCTTGCCTGGTAGCACGGGGAAGGGAGCCATATTTTTTGGCTGGATACTCCTTGAGACCGAGAGTTTCTGCTCCTGTTGTACTCGCTATACCGGCTTCTATAAGAGCACAAAATAATGCCCCCTTTCGCAGAGCTCGCAAAACTTCTCCAAAGAGCTCAAATGAGTTACTACAATTATCTAGAGCAAGGTAGGTGAGTGCGAGCTTTGGGTTACTCGCGAGGAGAGCATCGATGCTTTTAAAAACCATTCTTTCCGGCTGAGAATCAATATCTTTGAGTATATCATTGTCAGTTATGCCATCCACAAGTGCAAATTTTGCAAGCTCACTTTGGAGGAGCAGAGGATTATCGCCAATAGCTTCTGCAAACGCTGTACATGCCTGCCTTGAAAGACTCGGGAGCTCATCTTGGATGAGGGCTATAGTACCTGCTCACGCTTCTAGGTGGTATGATTTTATTTGGGCATTTTTTTGTAGGTGATTGATGAGCTCATCGTACTCACTACTGAGATGCGCAAATACAATAAAAGTATTCTCGGGAAGTCTTTTGAGGTGTAAAGTCCAAAAGTCACTTGTACCATATTGAGTGTGAGCGATGGAGCTCCCGCGTAGAATAATAAGTCGTGCATTTGCGAGAAACGCAGGGGTACTCAGCTCACTCGAGAGGGCTGCAGGAGTTATATCCTCAAGGGAGAGTGAAAGAATTGCGTGTTCACCGTATTTTATAGCAAAGCTCTCTCGCCAAGCTCGCACTTTGCGATCTACGGTGAGAGTGAGATTTCCAGAGAAATAATAAACGGTGTTATAAACTGTCATGACCGAGAGAGTATACGAGCTTCTGCAAAAAATCGAGATCAGAAGTATAGACATATTTGGCTACTTTGACTCGCTCCAGAGACTGTACTAAAAAGTTGCCACTTTTCTCCTTGCTGAGAAAGTCTCGGACAATCGCTGTAGTAGCATTTTCAAAGTTAAATACGTAGTCTCCTAAAACTCGTTTGACACTCTTGACATGATAGTATGATAGGTGTATGCGCGCCTTGATGAGAAGAAATAGGTTATCGAGCTCAGGAGAGTCAACTCATGTCCACTCTGTCTCGAACTGCGCAAGCTCATCGAGAGTAGTGAGAGACTCGATATTTCGATAGAAGTTGAGTTTATCTATATTGCTAGTAAAAAGTGACTCATCGAGTACGAGCCTGAGATCGAGCTCGATGAGAATGTCGAGGAGTGCTCAAGGTTTTTTGCCGCTTTTGAGTTCTTCAACCTTAGACTCAAGGAGTTTGAGGTAGAGGCTCATGCCTGTTTGCTTGGACTTTCCTGACTGTGATACTCAGAGTATTTCTCCGGCGCCCCGTATCTCGAGGTCACGGAGCGCGATCTCAAATCCTGCCCCCAGCTCGGTATGCTCGGCGATTGCGAGGAGACGCTTTTTAGCATCTTCAGCGAGGATGGGTTTACGATAGAGAAGTATAGCATGAGCTACTTTGTCCGAGCGGCCTACTCGTCCTCTCAGTTGATGGAGCTGTGCAAGTCCAAATTCATCTGCATGGTCGATAATGATCGTATTTGCGCGTAAAAAATTTACCCCGTTTTCAATGACGGTTGTAGACACGAGACAGTTGCCATGACCTTCTCGAAATGCAATAAGTGCATCTTCTATTTCGTGCCCGAGCATTTGTCCATGGAGAAGTATCGGTTTGAGCTTTGGACCACACATTCGTTTGAGCTCAGCGGCTGTTCCCTCGAGTGAAGTTACTCTATTATGCAGAAATAGTACCTGGCCATCTCGGTCTAGCTCGTCCATGATTGCTTTTGTGATGATACCAGCATTCCAGGCGAGTATTTGTGTGTGAATAGGTTTTCGACTTGGTGGAGGATCTCGTAGGACACTGAGAGTACGCATCCCTCCAAGGGCCATATTGAGAGACCTGGGGATAGGAGTCGCTGAGAGCGAGAGAATATCGATTTCTTGGCGGAGTTTTTTGATACGCTCTTTGTCCTTTACTCCAAAGCGATGCTCTTCATCAATGATAAGGAGGCCGAGATTTTTAAAGTCGATATCCTCGCCAAGTACCCGATGTGTGGCAATAATAACGTCTATATTGCCATCACTGAGTTCTGTGAGAATTCTGCGCTCTTCTCTCGGGCTTGTAAGTCGTGAGAGACATTCAATGTGGACATCTCTCCCCATGAATCTCTCTCGGAATGACTCGATATGCTCGAGAGTTAGCACAACGAGTGGGGATATTACTGCAACCTGCTTTCCTGAGAGGACAGCCTTATACGCTGCGTTCATAGCTACTTCGGTTTTACCAAAACCGACGTCCCCTGCGAGGAGCCGATCCATCGGGTCCGAGCTCTCCATATCTGTAAATATCTCTCGTATAGCAGTAAGTTGATCCCGAGTATGGGGATATTTAAAACTCTCTAGAAAGGCAGACTCAAACTCGGGCGATCTATCAAAGGCAAATCCACGAGTGAGCTTACGGCGTGCATAAAGATCAAGCAGTTCTGCAGCAGTTTTTAAAACGTCCTGTTCGGTATCCTTCATAATTTTTTTCCAGATCGTGCCGCCGAGGGTATGGAGTACAGGATCTGACTCTCCGAGATACTTAGTAATACGATGGAGTTCGGTGATCGGGACGAAAAGACTATCTCCTTGTGCATAGTCGATGGCGAGATATTCACGCTCTCCTGATCAAACTATCTTTTTTACGATTTCGCGAAATCTCCCAATCCCATGGTCTTGGTGGACAATATAGTCATTCGGATAAAGACTGAGGAGGAGGTCGAGAGAGGCGAGTGTGTGTCTGCGAGAACGCTTTTGTACGAATATTTTAGTGAGTATATCGTCCGCTATAGCGAGCTCTGTATTCGTCTGGTAACTCAGTGAAAGAGCATTTTTTGGGAGAGAACGAACGGTTGTTGCAAGTCCATTATCACTGAGATATTGGGGTATGACTTTGTCGAGACTTGTCCAGAGTGTAGCTTTTTCACCAGTAGAGCGCAGTATATTTGTGAGTTCGTCGGTATCCTCAATTGATGGAATATTTGCCTCTATACTCTGTCCATCTCACTCAAACCCTACAGAATGTGCAAAAAGAGCTCGTATCTCGGCTCGTTCTGGAAGAAAATCAAGATCAAAAGTCCATACCATACCAGGGTATGGAGTAGATGTAATTTTTTTAAGGCTTATGGGAAGCCCCTCTGGCTCAACTTGGTAGAGGGTGACATGTGTACGTCTCTCTATTGCTGGATTGAGTCCGCCCGATACAGAAATGATATCATCAAGTTCCTCCCCAAAGTAACTGATTCTATACTCATTTGTCCCATCTCGTATTTGATACTCCGAGCCGGAGAGATGATAGCTCATAGGCTTTGCGAGCGATGGACTGTGGACAAATCCAAGCTCGAGGAGTTTTTCTGTGAGGTCTCTAGGGGCAGTGGGTTGTGCGAGGGAGATTTCAAAACTGAGTTTTGTCTGTAAATATTCGAGTCTCAGACTCGCATCGAGTATCCCTGGACTTGCTATGAATATCCCACTAATAGCTACTCTAAAGCGTAAAATATCTTGTATACACTCAATTTGTTGGACGGGCAAAGTATCAGATAGGACAGAAGAGATGATTTTTAAGATATCACGGCGCTCAGGCTCACTCTCAATTATTAATAAGTGTTTAGTTATGTCGGGATGCTCGCTTATAAACCTCTCAAATCCCACGAGTCTCGCTAGAATACTGCCAGTATGTGAGTAAGTGTGTCCATCTAAAAATGTAGGCATCTGCTATACTTTGAGTATATCGGCTTCTTTTTTCTCAAGCATACTTTCAAATTTTGTTGTTTGAGTATCGATCTTTTTTTGGAGATCTCACTCGTACCCACGGGCTACATCCTCTCCTATTTCTTTAGTAGTTTCAGCGGATTTAATCTTTTTCATGGCATCTGCTCGAGTGTTTCTGAGTGCAATTTTCCCTTCTTCGAGGAGTCTTTTAGCGATTTTTACTAGATCACGGCGGCGTTCCTCAGTGAGAGTAGGGATCTTGATCATGATTGACTCACCATTATTTTGAGGATTGAGTCCGAGGTTTGCCTCAGTGATCGCTCGATCAATATCTCGGATCAGAGATTTATCCCATGGCTGTATCTGGAGGGTTGCAGAATCCATGATTGCTACACTTGCGATAGATTTGAGTGGTTGTGGAGTACCATATGCACTCACATATATTCCTTCCACGAGAGCAGGATGTGCTCTTCCGACCTGGAGCTTGGCAAATTCCCCAGCGAGGTGATCTTCGAGCTTTGAGAGATCGGATGTTAAAAAGTCGAGCATAGTAAGTGTCAATAAGTGAATAAATTATAGTGTTTATTATAGAGAGGATGCGGAGACTTTGCAAAAAAATTTTTGACAAAGATGAGAGCTCGTCTAATATCACATAGATATTTTTTCACTCTATCCTATGAATGTCACTAAATTACTCCTTGCTGGGGCTTTCCTTTTTGTAGGAACTCAAGCATATGCAGCCCAAATTCAAGGTCTTCTTCAGGAAGTTCCTTGCGGATCAAACCCCATCTTTACCGCCAATGGTTGTCTTGCGAATAGTACTGGATCGTTTCAATGTTTTGAGGCAGGATCTGTAAAACCAGGCGAAGCTATTACTGGTCTTTCAGATCGATGGACAAATACTACCTCACTTGAGCATGTCATTTACGAGGATGAGATTATGTACCCAAAACTTGTTAACCTCTGAGGTGCTGGGACAAATTGGATTGCCAATCCAAATGACGAGAAAGCTTTTTGGAATGTCGGATCAGACATAATATTTACTCCTGAGACAGCTTCTGGGTCAACTGCAAAGCGAAATGTGTTTAGTCTCAAGGCAGGTAAAACGGTAACTGTTCTTGAGTCAGAACTCAGTGCAAATTATCGAATTGAGCGTTCTGATAAAAAAGCAGGAGATTACGTTGGAATGATCAAATATCCAGTGAATTACAGAGTGATTGATGCTACAACTGGAAAACCAACAGCTGCAGTTGTACATACTGAATGTGCAGCCTACAAGCTCGCAGCAAGTGTGACAGCAGTAGCCGCTCCTGTAGCAGTTGTTGCTCCACCTCCAACAGTAGTAAAAATTCCAGTTCCACCGCAGGCAACTGCAGTCAAAACGGGTGCCGCGGATACTTTTCTTTTTCTCGGACTCGCATTTCTTCTCGGACTTGCATTCATGTTTGCACGTAAGAGAAAGTCTATCTAGGACTTAGAGTTCATAAAAATACCCCAATGGGGTATTTTTTTATTGATGAGCCTTGCTCCAATTTCTTACAACTTTATGGATTGCTGTACCAATAGTGCCACCTTTTCACTTTCCGCCGATATTGATATTTTTTGCTTTTTTACTCAGTGCCTCTACTGCGGAGTAAAATCCACCTATTTCTGGAAGATGGCCAATAGTGGGGAGATTCATACTATTAAATCCAACCCCTAAAGTGTCTTTACTCAGTCTTTTATCTTTCCACGAAAAGCTCAAAGCTCCTAAGAGTATTTGCTCGTTTGACTGATTAACCTGAGGTGCAAGGTATTCGAGTATTCGGGTAAGAATTGTAGCAAATCCCCCGCTTCCTATATCAGCAGTTCAATTCACTGTACTGCTAAATAGTGCGGGATCGATACCGAGTATGAGAGCTTGATAGTCCTGAGTAAACTGCGTTGTCAGGTGTTGTATTTCAGTAGAATTTTTACTTCTGAGTGCATTTAGAATCCTTTGATCACGAGGGTGCTTGTATACTTCCGCTGAGAGGATTTTAAGAGTCTGTGATTTTGCTATAAATGTTGTCAGTGCTAAGGTACTTTTTGAAGACCAAATATCCCTAAATATAGGTACCAGATTGAGGTTATGAGAACCCCAAAGATCCCCTCTCTTGGAGAGCTTAAAACAACTGTCTAAAAGTTCTTTTGAGAGCATTGCAGTAGGAACAGGAAAAAGAGGGATTGCTATACCAAGTTTTCCTGCGAGATCATGGATACGTATGAGCTGATTTTCTTCAGGAGAGATGGATAACTTTGTTGGTACAGCCTCACTACTTACAGGTATACTATTGATTTTAGGAGCGGGTGTGGATATTACAAGCTTGAGCGGTATTACTTGTGGCTGGGGTCCTAAAACACTCTTAATATTATCCACTACTCCCTCTCTTATAGTGAGTGATCTGATTCTCGATAGAGGTATATTATTTTCTAGGAGATGGATGAGTTGAGCATTCGTGAGTGTTGTGCCGACTTTTCCGGATTTGATGATGTCCAGGGCTGGTATGAGTTTTTCAGGTGAGCTCTGTAAGTATCAAAGAAGAGAATTCTTTACATTTCCAGTATCATAAAATCTTATCTTTGCTCGTGCTATGAGCTCTAAGATCATTCGACGATCCTCAAAATTAAATCCTTCAGTCATCACTGGTATCGGAGGTTCTCGGAGAGGAGCGAGCTCTAAAAACTTTATATCTTTAGGATAACCGAGGCTTGTGAGGAGTTCATATTGGTGTCGATTTGCACTTTTTTGCATGAGCTTTTGATCATGGGAAAGCCCTTCAAAGGCAAGTGCTCCAAGGTGGAGGAGTGGAAATACTTCTATTTCGACATTATGGGTATTTATATTCGTACTACTTTTAAAACACCAATTCCAGATACTTATTGTACCGAGATAGCGCAGGAGATTTTGTATATACGGTGATCTCTCAGTATCTACAAAAAGCGCACTGAGTGCCTGAAAAAGTGTTAGTGCGTCTGGATACTTCTTATAATCGAGAGTTTTTGATGGAGTATCAATCGGGTAAGTAGGCATATTAATACAACGTTGCAACTCTGGAGAGAGATTGATACCGTATACCTCAGTATGAAACTGTATTACAGACTTCAATCACGCTGCAATTGCGTAGAGGGAGTGATTGATGTTAAGTTGGCAAGTGGAGATGAGGGTATGGGATGTACTATTTTTTTCCGTACAGTTTTCTCGAGTAAAGTTTTTTTCTATATAGTTTTTTATCTTGGGTGAAAAGGGGACTCGAGTTTTTAGAAGGAGCAATTGAGTGTATATTTCAAACATTCTTGACGGCAAAGTGAAGCCAGTTGTATCAAAAAAGTTATTATCCTTTTCTGCTTTGAGCTCTCTTGTAAGGAGGAGTCACGCCATTTTTTGTAAAATAATATTCCATGATTCAGATGAGTCGATGGCAGCGAGTAGAGACTCTCTGAGCGTGTTTGGAGAGAGATTCTCTTTGAATTCTGCGCTACCATGTAGAGTACTCTCAAGTAAATTCCCTCCTATTACATACAGAATTATTCGTATCACTTCCTTTTGATACTCGGAAGTAAGAGTGGAGTCAAGATTTTTATTTGGCTCAGTAAATAGAGGATGAGCCTGTATATTGCTGGAATTATTTATAGACATATAAACTTATTACAATCAAAAATAAAAAAAGTCAACTAAATATACAAAAAAAAGAGGTGATTATTTGCGAGGGGGAAAAAAGTGTGACAGAGTGTTGAGGTAACCCAATCAACCATGTCAAATGAAAAACAAAGAAGTTCTAGCTCTGAGGAATCTTTTGTCGACAATAATGCAATCGATTTACTTGTTAATAGTATAAATACTACAGACAACATTGATATGTCACAAAAAACTGTCTTTGTGACAGAAGCTAATAAGTTGAAAAATTCAGATGATAAAATCTCTGAGAATAAATTTTACGACTTGCGAGATAGGTTCGACGATGCAAGAGGTGTCTCACGATTACCTAGACCTAGTAGATCTTTAGCAGAATGAAGAGCGGTGTCTGATGCAATTGAATCTTTAGCTCGGAAAACAGAAGCTACCAGGATAGAAGGTAATACTGCTAGAATTGCTGCTCCAGCGAGCAGTGCTGCTGCGGCTTGAGACACCAGGGCTGCTACTGCCATGTCAACAGTCAGAGAAGCTACAAAAAGTATATCTGAAGTCAAAAAAGTAGAGGCTAGAAATATAGTCCGAACTGCTGCGGATGCAATAAACGACCTAAAAAACTCAACTGAAACATATAAATCTCAGCTCAGTTTGCTTGCTGATGACACAAATCTCCCATCAAGAATTGGTGAGGATCGTGCATACTCAGGGGCTGATCTTGTTAAAGTCATAAATCGGTTTGCAGGTACTGATACAAAATTATCAAACCTAGTAAAAGATTTAACTGGTCGCAACTTTGGTGAAAATCCTGCTGTCAATGCAGAAATAGCAAAACAGTTTAATGCGACACTCAGTGAGAGAACAAACACTGTCTCATACATTACAGCTCTCTGAGAGAGTAACTGAGTTGGTAAAGCTACTCCACTCGCTCTTTCACTCTCGCTTGATACTATGCAGAGGTATTACACTCGACTGTTTAATGATGAGACTTGGAAGGCGAATGCAGTAAAAAATGCAGCTTCAAACTCTGGAATAGGTGAATACCTCAAAAGTATGGGGCTTGGTCTACTTCTTGAGGCCTCCAAACTACCGGTATATGTGAGTTACTCAGGTGATCGAATCAAAGCTAGCACAGATGTAGAGGGTGCTGTAAAAGTAAATGCTACGAATTCCCCTACTGCAGAGCTTACACCTTTTGTTTGAGTGGGTCTCAGATGAGTAGATGCTGGGGTTTCCGGCAAACTAAACTTTGGTAAAGACTCGAGAGTTGAGGCTCTTAGTAATGAAGCAAAAAGTACAACAAAACTCTTTGAGTATGTATTTGACCTTAAAACTGCTACAGTAAAGCCAAACTGGCTCAGTAGTCTTCCAGAAGCGATTAAGTCTAATCCAATTGCATCACAGAGACTACAAGAACTTGTAAATCAATTTAATGGACTCGTAAAAGCTAATCCACTTACTACGAGTACTTCGAGTGATCAGATCGATTGAGTAAGAAAGGGGGCTCTGGGTATGCTCCTCAAGTCAGTCACAGAAAATGCAGTCAATCAAAGAGCCACAGGTCTTGAACAGGGAATGCAGGCTACAAGTCTACAACTCGGCCTTCATATATCTGTCCTCAGATTACTCATGAGCTCAATGATTGGACCTCTCGCGTTTGTTACTGTAGGTGGTAAGGCTACTGGATTAACTTCAACTCTCTCAAAAGAGAAGTCTCAGTTTCTTTCACTACAAAGTGAAGTCCTTGGAGATCAGGCTGACTCGCAAAAGCTCGTTGATTACCTAAATGGAGGAAGTAAAGGAGCAATGAAGATAGATTGAAATAAGGGATGGAAGCTTAATTTTGATCCAGCTAAGATAAATCTTTCAGAGTATACTATCACTCCTGCAAACATTGCAACCGTTGATCTAAATGGAAATTCGCTCTCTATCCTATGATCTCCGAAACTAATCATAGATACTACAGAGAAAACTATAAATATCAGATCATTTATAGCTGTAGGGACTGAAGTCGAAACAAAAGGAAACTCAGTAACAAAGGAAGCTACAAATAATGATCGTATGTACTCTGCTGATCTCTCAAAAGAGCAAACTATTGTCGCAAAAAATATAATAAGTCACTACAATCGCGCTGGACTCCGTACGGATACTCAACACATCCGAGCCCTAGTGGCACTTGAAGCATGATCTTCAACAGCTTGGAGTGAGTTCATGAAGGTACGATGAGTAAGTAATCGTATTTGAAAGGTTTCTTTTAATCCAGCGGAACAGGAAGCTCTTCTCCAGCAAATAAAAAATGAAACAGCCGGATATCTCCTCTCTCGTAACTTTCCAGTATCGACAGGTAATGATATTGAAGATAAGAAAAAACTTCAGCTATTTTTAGCGAAATATAATGACCAACTTGAAAGATTTGCACCGGCTGCTCGCAAGGAGATTCGAAAGGGAAATTATGGAGTATTGATGCTCGCTCTTGAGACTCGTCAATACGCTGATGGGAATAAGATGACAAGTGCTCAAAATAATGCTGCTGAAGTTCTTGGAGTTGATAAGACTCAGTACGCTGCATTTCGAAAGAGTATTCTTGAAGGTGTGACTACCCGTACTGTTCAAAAAGATAGCTCAATTGTACGGGCTCAGCTATTTACTCAGAGAAATTGATCCCAAGGACTTGATATTAATGATCGAGCATCTGAAATACTACAGGGTTCACAGGTAAAACTTGAGGCTAAAGGAAGTACAAAGTTTATGTACGATCGAGCAAACGAAGCATTCTTGAATTCTCCGAGATCTCAGCAGATGATTATTCTTTCAATGCAGAAACTCCTTGGATGACAGAATTTTGATCAAAATCTCATAAGCTCAAGTAACATTCGTGATGTGTTCGCAGGGAATCCAATTAAGGTAAATGGTTCTACAATTACCTTCTCGAAAGAGCTTAGTTATGCTATGTTCAATGTGTGTGCGAATGATGAAGTAGCGCTGACAAAGCTTTCCATGAGCGTAGAAACTCCTGGAAGTAAAACAGTGAGTTACTCAGTAGAAGACCCTACTGGTGATATCGTAACTCCAAGTGATATTCCACTTGCCTGAGTCCTCGGTACTGGTTTGAGCTCACTTGCCCTCGGTGTAGGTGCTGTAGTTGCGGCTAGATCAGCTGCTCAACCTGCTCCCACTCCAGCTCCAGTAGGACCTGGGAAGCCTCCTACAGGAGGAACTACCCTCCCCGGTTGAGTACCAACTACTCCAGGTGCAGCTCCAGTCGCTCCACCAACTCCCAGTATAGTGCCCACTCCTGCAATAGTACCCTCAGTCACTCCTAGTGCAGTACCAGTAGCGATTCCAACCCCCTCTGCTCGACCAACGCCAGGAGCTCGACCAGGAGCTAGCTCTATTTAATATAAATCCTTAACCCTACTTACAAATGTCATCATTTGAAAATTCTCAAAGTGAATTCCTTGATACTAATGCATCTACGAGCCCTGAATCAAACGAAACAGCTCAATCTGACCCAGAATCCGCTGCTCTTAATCTTGTAAAAATACAAGAGCGAAATGCGCGAGAGTATGATGAGAGCCAGAGGGACAAAAAAGAGGCAAGTGAAATACTCGCTACCCTCCCTGGTTGAGTACCAACTACTCCAGGAGCAGCTCCAGTAGCTCCTCCAACCCCTACTATAATATCAGAAAGAGGAACTACCCTCCCTGGTTGAGTACCAACTACTCCAGGAGCTCCAAATATTATTCCCCCAACCCCAGCTGTTCGATCCTAACAAAAAATACCCAGATTATCCGTCTGGGTATTGACTTTTTAGAGTCTGCAGTATTATCTGTAGTATGAAAAATTTATCTCAAAAAATCTACACTCTTTGTGGGCTCACTCTCGTTGTTATATTGCTCTCGAGCTGTTCTCTCAGCCGAAATCAGAACACCCAAAAAGATATTTGAGGAGCTACACCCTCGAATGCTGAAGTAAATATTAGTCCTCCTACTCCTATAAACGCAGCTACAGGTGGAGTAAATCGTCCTATCCCCTCAAATCGTTAATATTTTATATGATCAAAAATTTTTTCTCTTATTGCACGCTTCTCATCGCATTATTTTTTGTGTATGTAGGCTCAGCATCAGCTCTTGAGGTCCTCTCACTCCCTGCACCACTCCCAGCAAATCAGTGTGATGTAAATGTAAATCTCGACTTGTATGGGCCTGACAATTATCAGCTGTACGATCAGTACAACCAAACAGCACAATGAGGGAGAATGATTGATCCGGATTCTCGAGTATACATACACAATCCGCGAAACGCCTTTCAGATAAACAACACTTGGCGACAACTCACTACCTATACTCCTGGACCAGGCTCGTATACTGCTGTTTGGAATGATACAAAATCATTTCTCAATATAGCAAATGTTACTCCGGCTGATCGACTACAACCACTTACTCAGGTAGTATTTGAAATATATAGATGGAGAGAGACTACAACAGGCACACCTCTTGCACTTAACTGGTTTTCGTATGATCAGCCTACGGGAGGATTTCCTGCGAATTTTAGATCATACGGGAGCGCAGCCCGAAATTTTGACTTTTCTGCAAATGCTATCGAAACTGAAGTAGAATGTCTAAATCTTCGTGCGAGATGGTGTGGGGACGGAGTCACTGATACCGACCGCGGTGAGACATGCGATCTCGGAGCAGCGAACGGTACTCCAGGGAGTAGTTGTAGCTCTACATGTGGACGAGTATTGTTTGACCTTGGACTCAAGAAACTAGTAAATGGAGAGGATGCACAGACTGCAGCTACTGCTATACCGATAACTACAGGGGTACCATTTTCGTATACCTTTATTGTCACTAATAATGGCGCAGCTAATGCTACTGGTATTACGAGTGTGAGTGACGCCAATCTCCCTGCTGGAGTTCAGCTCACTGCACCTCCAAGTGGTACAGGATGGAACTGTAGTCTTGTATCTGGAGGATTTGTATGTACGAGAGCTGACACTCTTGCTGTTGGAGCAAGCTTTCCAGTAATCACTGCACAGGCAATAGTGAGCAGTGCTACTTCTGGTATCATCACAAACACTGCTACTTTAAATAATCCTGATGAGAATCCTGCAAATAATTTTAATAACAATAATACTGATCCAGCAAACATAAGAGTTATTCCAGCAGTCACTCCTTGTATGTCGGGTACTACTGTTGGTATACAGCCAAACCCTGTAAATATTGCTACTCCTGGACTTTGTGCTGCGGGGGCTGTTGGTAACTTCACTACCCTTACAGGCTCTACTATTACAGGACAGTTTACCTATGGTTATACTTGGTCGTGTGGATGAAGCTCAGTATGAGGAACTTGTAGCGCAAATTATACTGAGCCTGCGCTCGGGTTTAACCTCAATATAAAAAAGTTTGTGAACGGAGTAGACGCAGATACCCAAGCGACAGCATTTAATGCTGCACCATGAGCAAATATCAACTATACATTTGTTGTAGCAAATACTGGGCCTGGTGTTGTATCAGGGGTGACAACTGTTACTGACTCAAGCTTCCCACTTTCTATCTCCATTACTGGTACTCCCACTGGTGCTGGATGGTCTTGCTCAAATAGCATTCGAGGATTCAGCTGTACACGATTTGATAGTATTCGTTCTGGTGTATCCTTTCCTCCCATCACTGTACCAGCGAATATAAGTGGAAATGCTGCACCAAATTCTACACTGATAAATACTGCAGCTGTGTCAAATCCGGGTGATGCAACACCAGGTGACAATACTGATGCGGCTCATATTATTATTATACCTCCACCTGCAGGATTTGACCTCTCGATAAAGAAGTTCGTTAATGGACAAGACGCTCAGTCAGTAACTTCTGCCACTTCTGTAAGTCAAAATTCTCAGGCTACTTATACATTTGTAGTTCGCAACAATGGTACAGCAGCTGTATCAGGAGTTACCACAGTCAGTGATAATTCATTTAATTCTACTGTATTTCCAGCTGGAGTACCTACAGGATCAGGTTGGTCGTGCACACTCTGAGGAACAACGAGCTTCACTTGTACCACCTCTGCTACGGTAGCTTCTGGAGCTGACTTCCCAGTGATTACTCTCTCAGCAAATGTAGGAGCGCTCAATGGAGTTTTCACAAATATTGCTGCAGTCGCTAATCCAAATGAAAATTCAACGAATAATTTTGGAAATAATAACTCAGACCCTGCGAGTATTGTAGCAGGCCTTCCTGGTACCTTCAACCTCTCTCTGAGAAAATATGTAGGATCAGTGAGTACAGCAACCGATGCACAAACTGCTGCAACGGCAATATCTGTTGCTCCATCTACAGCATTT
>JAYWGH010000031.1:0-6382 GCA_043778375.1 bacterium | reverse complement strand
GATCGTGAGTAGAGCGCGAGATCCACGAGCTCACTCGCTGGCATATCAGTATGAATATGCTTTACGATCGAGTTGTAAAGTCCTGTGATCTTGGTGGGGCTCGTGAGTGCGTCGAGGGAGATGAGCTTATCCTTGATGGCTCCTATTACGAGTTGTTGTCTCGCAGAGCGGTCAAAGTCACTCGTCGAATGACGAGAACGTACATACTTGAGTGCGACCGATCCAGGAAGTGTCTGAAATCCCTTGGAGATCCGAAAAGTTTGATACCCCCAGTTATTATCAGGGTACTCCCTGTCTACAATAGACTCAGGCACATCGACATCTATACCTCCGAGCGTATCCACAAATTCAGTAAATCCAGCAAAGTCTACCTGGAGAAATCTATCAATAGGCTCACCTGTGATCTCGGTAACCTTGTCTGCCAGGATTTTCATCGACTCAGCAGGTGACATCTTTTTAAAAAGAGCTCGATTATAGAGCTCATTGAGCTTGCCCCGACCAGTTTGAGGACCGATCTTGAACTCTACGTACAAGTCTCTCGGGAGAGATATCATCGTGACTGACTTTGTACGTCGATTGATCGAGGCAAGCATGATCGTATCTGTGAGATCCGATCCCTCATGGCCAGCACCTCCTATTCCTGTAAGGAGAATATTGAGCTTTTCAGGCTCAGTATTTACCTGGAGAAATGGAATATTGCGAGTGATAATCGTCGGGAGCTTAAATGAGAGGCTCAAGCTCGAGACTCCAGCGAGTATCATATATCCGATCGCTCCAACGAGCATACTTGAGAGGAGTGTGGCGATCAAAAATACTCGAGAGTTCCGCTTTTTGGTAGCAAAATATGCTTGCGTAATATCAGTAGCAGTAGCAGTCTTGAGCTTTGTTTTTTTAAATCCCATATATGTACAGGAGTATAGAAAAAGGGGGGGAAAAGGCAATTTTTAACAAGATTTCATGGGTTTTTCACAAAATATAGTGAGTTTTTGTCAAAATTAGGAGTGTATTTGACACAAACAAGATTCAGAGTAGGCTCGTCCCATACAGAATGTAACAGTCAATACAACCTGAGTTTTGTGACAAATTTTTATCAAAAAGTACCTCTCTTAAAAGCATGAGCTGACCAGATATATCATCTAAAAAACTCCATACCAGTGTAATGCTCTCTGAGGCAGCATCCGCCATGTTTGGAGAGGTGGTAAATTCGAGTGCAAGAGTATTTGTGGACGCGACAGTGGGGCTCGGTGGGCACAGCCAGGAGATACTCGCACGGATGAGCCCAGAGGATAAACTCATCATCCTCGATCGCGATCCCGAAAATCTCGCACGATCTCTCGCTCTCCTGCAAGACCCTCGAGTGAGTGGGTACGCAGAGAGTTTTGGAGAGCTCGCAAGTGTCCTCGATCAGGCAAGCATATCCAGTATCCACGGTATTCTCTATGATCTCGGAGTTTCGAGTGTGCACTACGATGACGCTACGAGAGGGTTCTCGATCCGTGATGATGGACCACTCGATATGCGGTTCAATCGCCATGATACGGTTGTCCCTCCTGCGAGTAGCTGGATCATGCGAGTAGATGAGCGGGAGCTCTGCAAGGGACTTCAAGACTACGCAGACGAGCCAAAAGCATACTTTATCGCTCGCGCCATCGTGGCCGCTCGAGAGAAATCCCCGATCACCACGACGATGGCGCTCGCGCAGATCATCGAGGACGCCAGCTTTGACCCAAAATCAGTACTCCGCAGCTTTCAAGCTATCCGCATCATGGTAAATGGGGAGTTTGCGGCGATCGAGGACTCGATCCCGCAAGCCGTCCGAGCACTCGCTCCAGGTGGGCGACTCGTGATGATCACCTTTCACTCGGGGGAGGATCGACTCGTCAAGACGCGAGTGCGAGTCCATGAGACCCCTGAGACCGACGAACTCACGGGTCGTATCGTCACTCCAGCCACTATTAAAAAAGTTACCAAAAAGCCAGTAGAACCCACTCCCGAAGAGATCTCTCACAATCCGAGATCGAGATCAGCAAAGCTCCGCATCTACGAAAAAATATAAAAACTTGCGAACTCTCACTTTATCACCATTCTAAAGCCCATGAACGCGAACCTCCTCGTCATGAAACGAGGCAACATTCCATTTTTCTCAGAGCGCAAGACGACTCGTGAAAATTTTAGGCTCTCATTGCGTGAGACCTACATTCTCGCACTCGGTCTGATAGGAATACTTGGGATCTACTATGTATTTGTCCTCAATGTAAACGCCACCAAAGGCTACAGTATACGTAATCTCGAGCTCGCGCGTAAACAGTATAGCTTTGAAGAGAGTCTTCTTGGGATCAAGATCGCAGAGGCAGAAGCACTCTCCACCGTCACGAGCTCAAGCCTCGTAGAGACGATGGTATCTATCGAAAATCCTCGTTTTCTCATCCTCAGTGAGCCACTCGCAAATTACAAAAAATAAACCATCGCATGCCCGAAATACTTAAAAAGCTCGCAGATCTCATCGCTTTTTTGCCAGGTATCGGGGATAAAACTGCGGTGAAGCTCGCTTTTTTTCTCCTCAAGTCGAATACTGGATATCTCGACTCTCTCGCCAGTACGATTGCTGAGCTCAAAAGCACCGTTGCTGAGTGTACTGTTTGTGGATCACTCACGGATCGTGATCATGCGGAGTGCTCTATTTGTCGAGACCATACTCGAGCGACTGGAACACTCTGTATCGTCGAGGACTATCTCGATCTTGTTGCCATCGAGAGACTTGGGGTGCATCACGGGCAATATCATGTCCTCGGTGGAGTGATCTCTCCCCTCTCGGGCAAGTCTCCTGCAGATCTGCGGTTTCGCTCACTCTTTGAGCGGGTCGAGTCCGAAAATATCTCCGAGCTCATCCTCGCTCTCAATCCAAATATCGAGGGAGAGGCAACTGCCCTCTATATTGAGGAATACATCCCACGCAAGTCTGTACATATATCTCGCCTTTCAAAAGGACTCCCAAATGCAGGGTTTATCGAGTATGCTGATGAGATAACTCTCCTCTCAGCTTTTAAGGGGAGAAAGTAATTTGACAATTATATATTTGCAGTAATGTATATATGTAATCTCTCCTCATGCTCACCCCTCAAGCTGATCACCTGCATCGTAGTATTTTTTCTCGTGCTCGCCATACAGCCTGAGTAGTTGCTCTCGCGACAGCAGGACTCCTATCGGGTTGCTCTACTATCCCAGTAGCCTCATGAAACGCTCCAGCTGAGCGTAATATCAGCATAAATCCAAATGGGAGTATAAAGTACTCACCACCAAACTATCCAGCGTATGACCCGAATAGGTCTACCGCCCTAACTCCTGGTGCTCGTGCAGTGATAGGAGCAGGAGGAGGACTCGTACTCTGTCGTATTCTCGGCGCCAACTGGGTTTTCTCCACGGCTTGTGCGGCTATTGGTGGAACAATTGGATATAAAACCGCACCGACTCAAGCGCAAATAGTCACTGTAGACCAAGCCCAAATGACTCGCATGCTTGAAGAGGCGTACAGAAATTATGGGAAAATGGATACTCTACGTGGACAAAATAGAATATCAAATAGGAACATCACTCAGTACGTTTGAATTTCAGAGACTATATCGAGAAAAGATAATAGCACTGAGGTGCAATTCACACTCAGATCAGTCTGACCAGACGGGCGAGCTACTGAATACAAAGGGTGGGCACTGAGAGCTCCAAATGGAGCATGGAGTCCACTTTCGATCTAGGGTCTTTTTATCCCCATCTACTCTCACATGACACGGCTCTTCTTCGCTATATTTCTCTTTATCTCCTCAATATCAACCCACGCTGCGTCTCTCCTCACCTCTCGAGATTCTCGCAGTGTTTTGCGAGAGCATAATACATATCGATCTCAGGTACAGATCCCTGCGCTCAAGTATGGCCGCACTGAGGCTACCTCTGCTCTCAAATGGGCACAAGATCTCGAGTCGAGAAATTGTCCACTCGAACACTCATCTGCGCAGTTTAGATCAGGATACGGTGAAAATCTCTACGCACAATGGAGTAACTGACTCAACCTCTCAGTCTCAAACGCAGTACGAGCTTGGTGAGATGAAAAAGTGGACTACGATGCGAGCTCAAACTCATGTGCTCTCGGGAAGGTGTGTGGTCACTACACCCAAATAGTCTGGAGAACTACTTCCCAGGTCGGGTGTGCTCGAGCAAAGTGTTCGAGTAATGGACAGCAAACTGAGATACTCGTTTGTCAGTATAATCCTGCCGGGAACTATCGAGGAGTAGCGCCGTATTAATAGAGCAATGAAAAACGAATCTCTTTCTCTACGAATATATCAAGCCCAAGAATGTATCAAACGTGGTGCACTTGGTGAAACCCTTGCGCGTACTGTTATGCTCGGCTCAAGACATCTTGCAAATAGAGTCTTGAGAAGTTGTTCACCTGAAACAGTGAATATTTCATGAGGCCCCATACTCTATATCGACTCAACTAACAAGCTCAATGGAATGGGGAATGGCGATACTATTGGGAGAACACCAGTACTCGAGGCTATTGCGGCCTGTTATCAGAAACGAGTTGATGTACTATGTTCCTCTACAAAATATTCCATATTTAAATGGGCAAGTAATCTATGAGAGGTATTTTCTTGGCGCAAAGGGATTCTATCTCACTTTGAGCTCGTTCAACTTTTGAAGGCGCAAAAGTATAGTGCTGTTATACTCGTAAAACCTGATATTACATATATCAAGTATCTTCCACTCATTTCATCACTTCCAAAAATTCTTCTCAGACAAAATTGAGAAGCTTATAAAAATAGAACAGAGGAACTCTATCAGTCAGCAATTGATCAATGATTTTTATCTATACCAGAGGGTGGAGTACCTGCGCCTTCACTTTCTAGGGAGCCTACTTCTCCATCCAAAATTGCTCGTACACCTGGAGTCCAGAGATGCATATTGCATACCGAAGCTGCAAGCGCGCTACGATCGTTCTCAGACTGGCGAGGAATAATTGCAGATATACATCGTATCTACTGAGGTATGATAGAAATCATACTTGTATGAGAATGAAAACAGGCTCGGATCCACTCTGGAGTTAAAACCCATGATTTGAGAGGACAAACGCCATCTCTTCAAGATGTGATAAATGAACTACGCGAAGCAGATATCTTTATCGGAGCTGACGGTGGAGTTGCTCATATAGCTATGGCGCTTGGTATTCCTACTATCAATATTGCTAATGTATCACCGTACTGAGAGTTCATACAACCTCTGAAGCATTTGCATGTAATACCTATACAGGCTGCGTGCCCGCAAGGGAGTCCCTGTGGAGTAAATCCATCGAGTAAGGGGCGTAGATGCTTAATTACATGACAAGGGAATACTGATCATTCTACATTTCCACCTTGCATGACCGCACATTCACTCCGCCGAGAAATTATAGCGTCACTACAACACATAATCCCTGTATCTTCCCAAAAATAAAACCCTCTCAATTACGAGAGAGTTTTTTAAAGTAAGTTTTACTTTGTATCAAGTCTGATCCCTGGACCCATAGCATTACAGAGATAGACAGTATTTATATATGTACCACCCTTGATACCAGTTGGTCGTACTTCCTTGATCACCTTCATGAAGTGCTCGAGGTTTGCCTTAATTTTGTCAGCGCCAAATGAGATCTTCCCGAGGATAGAGTGGATGTTTCCCTGCTTGTCGTTTTTGAACTCAAACTTTCCTGCAACGAGCTCAGCAATGATCTTTTCGAGATCCTCACCTACTGTTCCAGCCTTTGGGTTTGGCATAAGTCCCTTTGGTCCGAGAACTTTTGCAACTTTTCCCATCTTCTTCATCATTCCAGGAGTTGCGATTGCTACATCAAAATCAATCTTTCCTGTAGCAACTTCATCGAGGAGATCATCTCCACCAGCGACTGTTGCTCCAAGTTTCTTGAGTGCATCAGCATTTCCAATATCAGTAAATGCTCCGATCTTAACGACCTTCCCTGACCCATTCGGGAGGGAAATAGTAGACCGAACCATCTGATCCGCGTATTTTGGATCAATCGCGAGATTGAGGTGGATTTCAACTGTCTGATCAAACTTAACAGTGTGTGTCTTCATGAGGAGATCTACTGCCTCATCCATTGTGTAGAGCCTATCTCGATCAACGAGCTTGACTGCTGCTGCGTATTTTTTGCCGTGGCGTGCCATGGTATATAAAATTAAGAGTAATGTGGTGCAAACGCTGTGAAGCTCCCATATCCAATTTGGACGCGCAGAGTATAGGGTGTTTGAGTGAATTGGCAAAAGAAAGTACTATTGCGTGAGAGACTACTCCAAAAATGTTTATAAATATTTTTGCTTAAAATCTAATGTATGTTATA
>JAYWGH010000030.1:0-27186 GCA_043778375.1 bacterium | reverse complement strand
TAAGAATGAACACTCTATCGAGGAAGTTGTACGGACTCGTAAAGTGCGATATGAGCTCATGCGTCTCGATGCGAGGATGGGGAGGGATTAGCTCTTCTTTGGTGCGCGTTCTCCCTTGCGAAAGCAGTATTGGCACTCTATTGATCAGTTCCAGAGCTTTCGACGATCGAAAAATTTACGAGTTCCTCCGATGAAGGACTCAACATTTGTGATCACACCACCTGAGAGAGTCGGGCGATTTTTAAACTCATCTAGTAAGCGAGCGTGCAGTGGCTCCACATCCTCCGTCTCAATACGATCTCCGTATGGTGGATTGGTCACGATCGTGATAGCTCCAGAGAGGTCCCGAGAGAGAGCGTCCGCAGTAGTCCAGGTGATATCAGCAGCGACTCAAGCGACTTTAGCGTTATACTCCGCCTGCTCCATCATATTTGCGTCGATATCGCTCCCCGATATAGAGTATCCTCCTGGTGGGTAGATCTGAGTTTTTGCGTGATCACGAGCCTCAGCGAGATATTTAGGTGGTATCCAGTCCCAGTTTTCGAGTGCGAAGTGTCGCCTCAGTCCTGGAGCAACATTACGGGCGATCATAGCAGCCTCTATAGGGATAGTCCCAGCCCCGGCACATGGGTCAAGAAATGGCTCACGGTACCGCCAGTTGGAGAGGTAGATCATAGCAGCGGCGAGAGTCTCCTTGAGAGGAGCTTCACCCGCCTCAATACGGTATCCTCGTTTATGGAGAGCATCTCCTGAGCTATCGAGGAGGAGGAGCGCTCGGTCATTGCGTACGAGGACGAGTATCCGAAAAGAGGGGAGACTCTCTACCTCAGGGACTATTTCTCCACTACGACCGACGAGTCCGTCGATGATCGCTTTTTTGACCGTTCGCTGGATGGCGGGCTCACTCGAAAGTGCGGATCGTACTGTCACTGTCTCGACGATAATAGGAGAGTTCGCAGGACGATATTTTCGCCAGTCGACTCCCTGGGCGAGACTAAAAAGATCTTCAAAATCTGTTGCGAGTCCCTCCTCGAGGACGAGGTATACTCGGTTCGCACACCGGAGCCAGAGGTTGAGATTACAGAGAACTGTTTCATCTCCCTCTACAACGACTGAGCGGTCAGTGACCTCGGTAGGTTTGTATCCAAGCTTTTCGCATTCGCGCTTGACGAGTGACTCGAGGCCGGGGGCAGTAGTGATCAAAAATTTCATACTTGACGGTAAATTAAATAGGAGTGTATGCAAAATAGGTTGTTCTGAAAAACATCTTGCAAATTTTGTTCTTGTTACTAGACTAAATTTTTTTTATATTTTTGAATAGTACAAATACTCAATTGCAGAGTGTCTGAGAAACTACAGAGCTCAGTGATTTACAATCTACCATTGATCTAAAAAAATGGATACTCAGCTGTATCCAAAGCTCTACTCCTCCAACTCTTAAAGAGTGGGTAGAGTTTAGTAATCTTTATGCCACATTTTTTTTAGAAATATGTACTCGCAGAAATATTGAAAAAGTAAAAGTACAAGTAAAAACAACTCTGACTTGGAATTGAGATAAAATTGTATGATTTTTAAAAGAAAAGTGAGCAAAAGATTATGGTGCACGAATGATCATGGATCCACACGCTACTGCGGAGCTTTTGGACGCGATCATGCGAGAGGACTTAGCACCTAATGATGAAGCCCCTTGGTTTGACCTAGGAACAGGGAGTGGCATATTAGCAGCTGGTATGAGACTGCGATCAGAGCGAGATATGTATCATGGAGTATGTAATACACTCCCAAAAATAATTGCTGTTGATTGTAATTCTTTTGAGCTTTCTGTAGCCGAGCAAACTCTCTGACAGCTTGGAATGCAAAATATACACTACCAGCTCTGAAATCTAGAGGATAGAGACTTTCTCAACTGTCTATTGAGTGAGTATTGAATTCCAAATCTTGTTGCTTGTGAGCTTGTTGGGAATCGTAAAAACTTTCTATACGAAGCATGAGATACTTATGTATCAGTAATGATGTATTTACACTCTCTTTTTGAACAAAGGTCTCCTGATATTAGTGCAAGTGTGAGGATTGTCCCTGCTACCGTTGTCGCTTCTATTTTTAACAATATGGAACACGGAGGGGGTGACTTCTGGCGAAATTCACCTATTTATACTTTTTCACTTCAGGGGGCGACTATGGCAGTGTGAGAACAATTACTCAATGAGGAATCAAAAAGAACCTGTGATAGGTTTTTAGACTCATTTAACGAAATGTATACATCTTCAAACAAAGTAGTAGATTTGAAAAAAGTAAGAGCATTTGGACTTTTTGCTCTCTCACTCACAAACAGAGACTGACAAAGACATTTATGGGATATTGGGGGAGTGACTCGACCAGGCAATTATAGTGGACCGAGACGCTGGGACTAGAAAGAGTATTTGAGAGTTTTACTCCTGACTCAAAAAATACCGAAATAACACCCCCACACTTCGATCTTCGGACATCTCACCGTTGCGGATCTTTGTCTTGATCTCTGAGATCGTATACCACGCAGTAGTGAGATCAGATTCCCCCTCGTCATCGAGATCAGTAGCGCCAGTCTCAACAAAATCGTGCACCAGATAGTAGTAGAGATCCCACTCGACACTTGCCCCACATTTTGATACTGCGAAGAGAGTGGTATTCTGTATGATGATTCCACATTCTTCGAGGGCTTCTCTCCCAGCTCACTCGCGAGCTGCTACTGCTATGTCACCTTCAAACGCCTTAAACTCTGTGAGAGTATCAAATACTTTACCTCCAGGAAGTCGGTAATCATAACTCGCGATTTCCCGTCTGTACTCACGAGAGAGGAGGATTTTACCATCTCGCTCAAATATGAGTCGTACACCGGGAGCTCTGCGAGCAGTCTCGAAAGTCTTTTTCTTTCCCGCGATATCAACTTCAAATTGCACAAGTTCGAGCATTTTGCCTGCTGCGAGGATATTTTCGTGACCTGTGGGGATGACGGGTGCCATACTAGATCACCTTGGATCGATATACTTCGTTATATCTCACTTCACACTCCTTGATGATTCGTACGGCTTCTTCAGGTCCATAAAATCCTCCAACTTTGCAAGTCCCAGGCTTTTTTAGGTCCTTATAGTGCTCCCAATAGTAGGTAGTTTCTTTTTCCCAGTGGGCTCCGAGCTGTGTATAGCTCGTGATATGATCCTGGCGCTTGTCATCTGCGAGTACAGCGATCACTTTATCGTCGATTTCTCCTCCATCATCAAAAGTCATAATCCCGATAATACGAGCCTCAACGAGGCATCCTGGTGCGAGTGGCTCAGTGACCCCGACGATCTCTATATCGAGTGGGTCTCCATCCTCATCCCAAGTACAAGGAATAGATCCATAGGCAAATGGGTAGGCGAGAGACGAGTATCCGACACGATCAAGCTTGAGCTGCCCCGACTCAGTAATAAATTCGTATTTATTAATAGTCATCGAGTTGAGCTCTATGAGCGCGTTGAGGCGGAGCTTTGACTCATCCGCAAAGGCAGGGAGTGCGTGGAGGAGATTGAGCATGAATTTACTCGGTGGGTGGTCGATATTAGCCATAGATGGTGTAAATAAGAGGGAAGAGTATACATAACCTCTCAAAAAACCAAGAAAAATACTCACTCGCTAAGTAGTCTTTCCCGACTTCCTTTTGACAAAGTCTGCAGTTGCCCCTATTCTCTGCCAAAATCTCGCAAATTCTCCCTATGTCCATCAAAAATCTCGTTATCGTAGAGTCACCCTCAAAAGGAAAAGTTATCGAGAAATATCTCGGAGCTGATTATGTGGTACGAGCGTGTATGGGGCATATTCGAGACCTCGAAAAGAAAGATCTCGGGATCGACATAGAAAATGGATTTAAGCCCACTTATATCGTCTCAGAGGACAAAAAGAAAACCGTCACCGAGCTCAAAAAGCTCGCCAAAGACGCAGACAATATCATTATCGCGACCGACCCGGACCGTGAGTGAGAGGCGATTGGGTGGCATTTGTGTGAGGCGCTTGGACTTGATCCACTCACTTCGCAGCGAGTAAAGTACAACGAGATCACCAAGTCATCTATCCAGGCCTCTTTTGCAAAGCCAGGCAAGATCGATATGGACTTGGTAAACGCGCAACAGTCTCGACGAATTCTTGATCGACTCGTAGGGTTTAAAGTGTCTCCAGTCCTCTGGCAAAAGATCAAAACAGGCCTCTCAGCAGGACGAGTACAGTCAGTAGCAGTCAAGCTCACCGTCGAGCGCGAGCGAGAGATACAGGCGTTCAATCCTGATGAATCTTGGTCGGTGATTGCACCAGCTGAGCATGGTGGGATAGCATTTACACTCGAGCTCGCAAAACTCGCAGGCAAAGCCGCCAAGCTCAAAACTCAAAAAGACTTTGAAAAGTTTGTCGCAGGACTTGGAGTGGATACAGGAGGACTTGCCTATGGGATGAGCAAACGCGATACAAAGGTCGCGGAGATCAAAGCTCCGCTCACCTTTACTCTCGCTGCGGCGGACAAACGCGAGTCTATCCGCACCCCTGGAGCTCCTTTTACCACCTCGACCCTCCAGCAAGAGGCGAGCCGCAAGCTCGGGTATGGTCTCAAACAGACCATGAGTATCGCGCAAAATCTCTACCAAAATGGGCACATTACTTATATGCGAACGGACTCTGTACATCTCTCTGACCTCGCACTCGAGGCGGCAAGATCATACATAGACAAGGCCTATGGAGCGGACTATACAGTCCCAGGTGGTCGCAAATATAAGACGAAGCAAGCGAATGCTCAAGAGGCGCATGAGGCGATACGACCGAGTGCTATGGATAAAACTCCTGAGAATATCGGACTCGAGGGTTCAGATCTCAGGCTTTACAAGCTCATTTGGGAGCGCACGATAGCATCTCAGATGAAAGAAGCCATTGTTGAGACAACAACCTATAGTTTTAGCCCGCTTGAGGCAGACGGACAGCTCTGGACCTCCAAGGGGGAGGTGATAAAGTTTGCAGGATTTATGAAGCTTTACATCGAGGGAACAGACGATGAGGAAGAGGGGGATAGTAAAGCTCTCCCAGCCATAGCTGAAGGGGAGAAAATATCGACGAAGATGCTGCGAGGACTCCAGTCTTTTACTCGCCCACCTGCGAGATATACAGAGGCTGCACTGGTCAAAAAACTAGAAGCCGAAGGGATCGGGCGACCATCTACTTACGCGCCAACTATCGAGACGATCACCGAGCGAGGATATGTTGAGAAGATTGATAAAAAGCTCCATCCTACAGATATTGCATTTACGGTGAATGACTTTCTCGAGGTAAACTTCCATGATATGATGGATTATCAGTTCACTGCTCGAGTCGAGGCGGAGTTTGATGAGGTATCCGAGGGGAAACTCAGCTGGGTTGAGATGCTCGAGAGATTTTATACCAAGTTTGAAAAAGACCTCGTCAAAGTCGGAGAGATCAAAGGAAAGGTCCAAGAAAAAGTCGGTCGTAAATGTCCAAAGTGTGAGACGGGAGAGCTTGTATTTAAGTTTGGAAAAGCCTGAAAGTTTATCGGCTGTAACGCGTATCCAACTTGTGATTTCCTTGAGAATATTACGAAGCCAGGAGAAAACGAGCACCTCAGTGCCCTAAAGGCTGAGCATGAATGAAAGCCATGTCCAGCAGGAGGAGTGATTGTAGTAAAGACTGGACGATTTGGACCATTTCTTGCGTCGTCTCTCTATCCTGAGGTAAAGTGGATCGGGAAAGTCCCAGATCAAAAACTCGCACCCCTCGAGGCAGAGCACGGTGGAGCTAAGTGTGATCTCTGTGAAAAGGGAGTGATGCACGTAAAAAACTCAAAACGAGGCCCATTTCTCGCGTGTGATCAGTATCCTGACTGTAAGAATGCAAAAAATCTCCCAAAAAAAGTAGCAGTAGAAGGGGAGGCGGTATAATACTCTGCAATCTTTAGAAAGCTGAGTGTTGACTCAAATACGGTACTCTCACAAGTTTAGGATATAATCTCTCTGCTTGGAATTGTATTTTGAAAAAGGAGATTTGATGGGAAAAGAAGTGTTGGGAGATTGAGCTCCATACTTCGTAGAAAATTGAAGGTAGCTATAAATATCCGCCAATCTACTCAATATCGACTGTTATTTAGGGTATTTTGAGCAACTATTATGAGATATTCTTGTAACTGTCGACGGGTATTTACTGTAAGACTATCATAGTACACTTTCCATATAGGATTTCGCTCTATTGAGCTGAGTGTAAAGGGGTTAAAAAAGTCTCGAAGCTCTCTGTTTAGATCTTCTTGAGAAATGATTCTTGTACGCAGCATAATCTGTTCAAGTATTCAAAGACGTCGTTTTTGGATAGCTTTCTCAATAGCTATGTAATCTTTTTCGGTACGATCTTCCCATGATTTTTTATCCTCCTCAGAAGCATCAAGAGCGGCTTCCTCTGCTAGGATTGCTTCAAGTAGGTGGATTACTTTCTGTTGTTCTATGGCCGATACGCGACTGAATATTATAGACACTGAGATGAGATCCTCGTCGATTTTAGGAGTACTATTTTTTGAGAGAGCTATTGTTGCAAGTGTCTTTAAACTCAATACATCCTTTTGTACCTGCTCAAAAATAGAACGATACTCTGCTCGTATGTAGGGGAATCTTTTATACATATTTCGAGAAATCTTCTTGAGATTATCTACATGATTCAAGCCCTGAACCTGTGGGGAAAGTATCTTGGGCAATATAGTTCCATCTTTAGAGGTTACCTTTCCTGGCTCAAGGGGCTTGGGAGATATGATTACTAGTCACTCTCCTGCCCCCTCTGAGAGATTTAAAGAAAATGTTTCTGGATTTTCTATGAAGATGACTGTATTTGAGAGTGTTTTTGTGCCAGTTGCTGTAAAAATATTATTTCATGAGAGCATAAAAGTACTTGTTTTTCCACTCTCTTCCTCAAATGAAGCCCTCCCAAGTTGTCCTATATGTACTGAGTTATTATTACTCATTATAAATCTTGTAGTCTCTTGAAAGTGGACAGGAATATACCAATATACTGAGCTCCCGTGCGTATTAAAACATGCTGTTATCTGAGACCCTACTAACCCACATAGAGAACCTCCTCCGACTGAAGTACAGTCATAGAGTTGAGCTCGATATAATGTTGAGTCGAGTAACTGACGAGTGGCTACTTGGGGGAGTTTTACATCGGATCATATGTTTGCCCCAGTTATTGTTGCGTATTGTAGAGCTCATTGATCGTATATGAGCCCAACTTTACCACGGATAGTTGCACCCCAGCCACTATTGTTGTCAAATGTTATGGTATCTCAAAGTTCTCCATTATATTCTCAGAATAAACCGTATCACTGAGGAATAGATTTTTCTCAAGTTTCAGAATACTCAAAGAGTGTTCCTACAGTAGCCTGACCAAACATACTTGCTATAGCTCTGTATACGGTAGCATGTCCTATATTTTCATTAGAAGCAATATAGGCCTGCTTCTTTAGAGATTCTAGTCACTTTAAAAATATCTGATGACCTATATTTTTCTCTGGAAGGCTGAGAAATGTATTGACGGCTCATCTGAGTCCAGTGAGTATAATTCTAGCTAATACTTTTGCTTGTTCTATATCTAAAACCGCAATAGGAATACTTGATCGAGGAGAGTAGAGCTCGTGTATAGTTATTAAGAGACTAAAGCAACGGTTTAAGAGAGTGATTCCAAAGTGTGCTAGATCACTTGAGATAATTCATGTGAGGATTCAATTTTTCTGGGCTGTTTTTATGTCTCAGTAGTATTCACTCTCATCTGTAAAAGCAATTGAGCTACCAGTTTGTTCAGCATTAAATGAGTTTTCTTTTTCTTGATTTTCAAGAATTCGTTTCATGCGGGACGCGACTTTTTCGACATATTCTCTCCCTTCAAACTTTCCTATTTCACGGTGTACTCTGTTGCGAATCCAGTTTTCAAATCTTCATGACTCTCAGTTTATAAAATTCTCTTTCGCATCAGGCGGAGTATACTGCAGAGTATCCAAGTAAAAAAACCATGCTATCTCTCTGTATGCTCCTGAGACATCTATAGACTTCTTACTGATATCTTGAGGAGTACGAGCATCAGGTGTATATTTGCTGAGAGATTTACTGAGGGCGCACAGATTATCCGTGAGCCATTTTTCTGTATCTGGAGTATTAAAAGCTTGTTGATGCGAGATGGCCATATAGATTAATATATGTAAACATGTGATTTGTCAATTGAACTACCCTACATTCTATCATACTTGGAAAAAACAAAACTTCCCATACTATACTTACATGAAAAAAATGATCACGGGTTTAAAGCCTACAGGGGAGATGCTCCACCTCGGCAATCTCCTTGGCGCAGTGCTCCCATTTAAAGAGCTCGCAAAGACCCATGACTCTGCATGTTTTATTGCTGACCTTCATGCACTCACATCAGTTAAAAATGGGAATACTTTGCGAGCTCAGACACATGAGCTCGCACTTGAGTATCTTACGCTGTATGGAGTAGATTCTGGTGTGACTATATTTCGCCAATCAGATATTGTAGGAATACCCCTCCTCAGCTGGATTCTTTCGAATGTTACACCACTCTCGCTCATGTTGCGCGCTCATAGCTTTAAGGATGCGGAGGCGAAAAACTCTGATATTAACATGGGGGTGTTTGAGTATCCTATTCTCATGAGCGCTGATATACTTGGATATGGGATCGACCTCGTGCCTGTGGGCCAGGATCAGCGACAGCACCTCGAGATGGCACGCGATATTGCACGAAGTTTTAATAAAACTTATGGGGAGAGTATTCTCGTCGAACCCACTGAGTATATCATGCCCGAAGTCGCTACGATCCCAGGACTCGATGGGCGCAAGATGAGCAAGAGCTACAACAACTTTATCGGAGTATTCGAAGATGAGAAATCTCTCAAAAAGAAGATATCTACGATCGTCACCGACTCACTCGGTGTGGAGGATTCCAAAAATCCTAACACTTGTAACGTTTTTGCGCTCATAGCCTACTTTGCTCCTGAAGTGCGCAGAGAGTCGATACGAGCCAAGTACCTCGCTGGGGGATATGGGTATGGTCACGCGAAAGCTGAGCTTCTAGAAATACTCATCGATTATCTGAGGCCATACTGGGAGCTACGAGCTAAACTCGTGCTTGACCCTGGATTTATTGAGGCTGAGCTTGTTCGGGGAGCTTTCAAGATGAACGCGAGGCTCGATGAAACTATGCAGAGAGTTCGGAAATTTGCTGGTGTATAATACCAATACGATCTTCAGGGAGATCCTTTTCTGTAAAATGGTTGAACGAATCAAGAATTTTAAAGTATGCAGCTTTGTGACCTCCTTTAAGCTTTCCTGGTTGTGAGGGTGAAGTATTCGCGAAAGTTCAAGCAAGGAGGATAAAGAGATTCCTCATAAGATAGAGCTCAGGTGTATCTCTTTTTTCAAATCAAGACCCGAGCCAAAGGCGCTGAACTCACACATAATCTTGCACAAAACAGAGTCTTGTTATTTGCATGGCAAGTCTTATTTCTTGGTTAAAAAGAGTCTTGGAGTATACGTAAACTCATTCAGCGAGTTTCTCTTTGAGATCTTTTGGATCATCTATGTTGTCTCTGACCTGTTGAAGCATTGTGGCGGGTTCTCCAGTAAACATCGACTTTAATGCATCTAAGTATTCATGTGCTGTAAAGTACATTGATTTTCAGGTAGTACCCTTATATGCTTGTTTTCCAGCGGGAGTATCCTTATATATTTCAGCAATAAAGGGCTCAATGATATCTCTACGAAAAGTGAGCTCAGAAACCTCTACTGGCTTATCTGCAATTCGCTCAAATAGGGTTGGAAGGTTTGCGGGTCAGAATTCTGGAAAGATGAGCTCGGACTCATCTTCTATATAAGTACATTGGGACTCTTTATTAGCGTTCACACTATCCTTATATGGGCGATTTATTTTATGGGCCTCACGAGCAGCTGACTTTATATAGTCGCTGAACTCACTATAGAGGATAGAAGACTCAGATATTAATGCTTTAAATACTGTATGCCTCGCAATATAATTCCAACTTTCAAAGCTATTGATTTCAGCACAGTAAATGTAGGCAACTACGAGACGACTCAGATGATAGTAGCTCGCTCGATCCCATGCATAAAAAGTTTCTATCTCGGCGAGTTTTTGAGTGAGATCAGGAAATTGTACTGAGTACTTCTTAAGGAGATCTCTGTGAGTATCTACTTGTGAAAAAAAATGAATATTTCTTCCTATTAATTCAACTACTCTTCACTTTACCCTATCACTTACATAATCACCAAATATTTCATGAGTTCATATTTGGTTGGGTGGCAGAGTATCTCTATTTTTAGAATGAGTTCTAGCCCCTTTAGGCTCTAAAACACTTGCCTTGAATAATGCGGGTACTTGTGTAGCTGTATGTTTGTATATATTCACGTATAATATATACAAAAAAACATACTTTTATCAAGTTAATAAAAAAATCTCTGAGAGTTCAGAGATTTGATAATTATTTTTGAGTCAGTTGCTCTCGCGCAATATCTCTCAAGTAGCTTTGCTCGAGCTCAACAAACTCATCCATCGTCATAGTGCTCTGACCAGCACGATATTCTGCCATAGAGGTTGCAGTAGCGAGCTTGCGAGCGGTGATTTCTCAGAGATCATGCCCACCGTCCTCGATCATATCAGCGAGTATTCGTACCTCAGTTGTGCTCACTTCTAGGACACCACCACCGAGAGCATATCGAGACTCTCGTCCATCATGTCGAAGTATCGCTACTCCAGGAGAAAGTGCACTGATTATTGCCTCGTGCCCAGGGAGCACGGTGATAACTCCTGCCTCTGTCTGGAGGGTAGCGCTCTCAAAAGACTCAGAGGAGAACGCTATACCAGATATTGATGTGAGTGAGAGGTGCATGGGATTATACTATAGCAGAATTACTCATGACAATTCTCTGAATAGACTGACATGTTGCTAGTAGAAGAACGTTTACGCTCCGAGTGTCACTAATTTTATTTAGTTTTTCTAATTCTCATTCTCTAATTCCAAATATTCTTAGTATATTTCATATACTTTCTCTAACTTTCTTAGCTGCTGATTCGAGAGTTGGGTCTCCTGGATTTTCTTGAGATACAGCGACAATTACTTCAAGATGCTGTACAGCCTCTGAAGGAGTTATTGCTCAATTTTTAAGCCAAGTTTGTACCTGACCAGGGAAAATCTTTACGGATTCAAGTCCTCACAGAGTATGTAACATATAAAAAAGATTATTTGGTTTCTAACTTTTCTTTCTCTGCACTTGCAACTACCTCTTCTATGGTTCCCTTATACATGAAGTGCTTTTCTCCAATATGGTCGAGCTCTCCATCTACTATCATCTTAAATCATTTTACTGTATCTGCAAGTTTAGCATAGACTCCAGGACTTCCTGTAAACTGTTCAGCTACGAAAAATGGCTGAGAGAAGAATTTTTGTATCTTGCGAGCTCGAGCTACAGATCGCTTGTCCTCATCAGAGAGCTCATCCATGCCGAGGATGGCGATGATATCCTGGAGCTCCTTGTAACGCTGGAGAATCTTTTGACATGCTCGGGCAGTCTCATAGTGCTCGTCTCCGACAATTTTGGCGGTGAGAACGGTAGAGGTAGAGTCGAGTGGATCTACTGCTGGGTAGATACCGAGCTCAGCGATCGATCGATTGAGTACGACTGTTGAGTCAAGATGCGCAAAAGTATTCGCTGGAGCAGGGTCAGTGAGGTCATCCGCAGGAACATAGACTGCTTGTACAGAGGTAATAGATCCATTTTTTGTAGAGGCAATACGCTCCTGAAGTGCTCCCATATCCGTAGCGAGAGTTGGCTGATACCCTACTGCTGATGGGATACGACCGAGGAGGGCTGAGATCTCTGATCCTGCCTGGGTAAACCGAAATATATTGTCTACGAAGAGGAGTACATCTCGCTTTTCAACATCTCGAAAGTACTCAGCCATTGTGAGTCCTGTGAGTGCAACTCGCGCTCGAGGTCCTGGAGCTTCATTCATCTGTCCAAATACCATCGCTGTTTTATCGATAACTCCTGAGTCTTTCATTTCATGATAGAGATCATTTCCTTCTCGAGTTCGCTCTCCAACTCCTGCAACTACCGAGTATCCTCCATGCTCTGAGGCGATATTATGGATGAGCTCTTGCATGATAACGGTTTTCCCAACTCCTGCTCCTCCAAAAAGCCCTACTTTTCCTCCCTTGAGCATAGGGGCAATGAGGTCTACTACCTTGATCCCTGTCTCAAATACCTCAGTACTCGTCGAGAGCTCAGTAAACTCTGGACTCTTCCGGTGGATCGGGAGTGAAGCCTTGGCAACTGGTGCTGGCATCTCGTCGATAGGGTCTCCGAGCACATTAAACATTCGCCCGAGTACGACCTCACCTACTGGTACAGTGATCGGGGCTCCTGTCCCTCGTACGCTCATCCCGCGCTTGAGACCATCAACTGGACTCATAGCGATAGTTCGCACGACCCCATCTCCGAGCTGTTGCTGTACTTCGAGGACTACCTTGTCGGTAGAGCCTACTACCTCGAGAGCATCGAGGATATTTGGGACTTCTCCAGCGCTAAACTCTACATCGATGACGACACCGATAATTTGCTTGATGATACCTGCTTTTGACATAGTGGGGGAGTAATGATGAGTTGAGTCAGGGAGTCGAGCTCTTTTGACTTTTAACGCCAGAAGTATATGGAAAGAGGCGACTTTCTCAAATAAATTTGAGTCCAAAAAAGGTGATTATCTGCGGTACATTCCTTCGTCCATGGCGATATTTGAGAGCCTATCTGCCTCGAGATTTTGCTCGCGAGGAATGTGTGTAAAAGTGATAGTGCCCGTATAGTTTGAGAGAAGCTCCCGAATCTGTGTATGAATCACCTTGAGATGTGGACTTTTGATCTTGTAGCGTCCAGCGAGCTGCTCGATCATAAGTTTTGAGTCTGCCCGCAGCTCAATACTTGTAGCTCTGAGCTCGATCGCAAGCTCTATTCCCATGAGGCCACCAGTATACTCAGCCACATTATTAGTGGTTTCTCCGAGGTACTTGTAGCGCCGTTCGATGGGATTACCGTCTCGGTCACAAATATATACTCAGAGGCCTGCTGGGCCAGGATTTCCACGAGCTCATCCGTCGGTATAGACGATCACGCTAGAGTGACTCATACTACGCGTCTTTCATACTCTCGACCCCACTCACAATCTCAGAAACCTCCTTGGTGATACTCGCCTGACGAGCCTTGTTAAACGAGAGAGTGAGAGATTTTACCTTTTTGCCTGCTGAGTCCTTGGCATTTTTCATGGCGACCATGCGTGCCGCATGCTCTGAGGCCTTTGCCTCGAGAAAAGCCTCAAGTACTACGAGATCGTAGATCATTGGGAGCACCTGCTCTCGAATAGCTGACCTTGAAGGTTCAAGCGTGTACTCAAGCTCTGTAGTACTCAGAGCTCTTGCCGGGGCATCATTTTTGGTCCGTACAAGCTCCAAAAATGCAGTCATCTCCGCTGGAGTCATTGGGAAGAGATTCTTGACGACAGACTTTTGATTGATGGCGGAGATAAAGTGCGAGTAGACGACTTTTACCCCCGAGTAGCCACCTGCCTTGTAGGTCTGTTGAAGGAACCGAGATACTTTTTTGGCCTCTTTTGGAGTAATAGTGTCCGATATATCACCTGAAAAGTCAGCGAGGAGGTGACCACCAGTACGAGCTACAAACTCGCGAGCCCGCTTGCCAGCGGTGATAAACTCATAAGACTCAAGATTTCCTCGTACGAGCTCGGCCGTCATCTTAAAGAGATTAACATTGTATCCACCACAGAGGCCTTTGTTAGACGCGATGAGGAGGACGAGAGTCTTGCCAGTCGTCTCGAGAAAGACTCCTTCATCTGCTCCGAGCGCCACTACGAGCTCAGCAGCTCCCACCGCAAAAGGACGTGCCCCTTGAGCTGACTCTTGCGCTTTTTTCATTTTGACTGTGGAGATAAGCTCCATAGCTTTGGTGATTTTACCTGTATTTTTTACAGACTTGATGCGGGATTTGATTTCTTTACCGGTTGCCATGGGAAGTAGTAGGAGAACTATGAGTCACCCTTGAGGGTAACAAGCTTTTAAGTCGATCACTTATTATTTCTGTGAGCTTGCGAAGTCTATGTCATGATCATAATGTAACTTCTCTCTGAATTTCGGGAGTGCTAATTGAAGCTGCTGGTAGCTGGTACTGTGAGATAACTTCCGATAATCTCTTCAGACATTCTATAGTTCCATAAAGTGAACCAGTGAAATTTGTAAGTGCTGAGATTTCTCTATCAGTATGCTCTACCACTTCACAAAGATATCATAATTGAGAGTCGGGATTTTTATCAAGCTCGAGCGAGCTTAGATAAGTTTTATATGTAGTTTGAAGCAGTAAAATATCATCTGGAAGAGTATTTTTAATATGATTGCTGAGAATTTTACCTATTTGATTAAATCTCTCTATATACGTATGTAAGACTACATCAGGATCTTCTTCAGAAGAGGTACGCTGTATGAGTATTCATATAAGGTAATCACATTTCTTTTTAAAGTATTTCTCGTCTTTTAGGGCTCATGGGTATTGAAAGCTCCTGAATAGATCCTCAATAATAGCAGTGAGCATTTCTACCTTAAAGATATTTTCTGGATGTTTTAGCTCGTATTTTTTTCAAAGTTTTTGTAAATCATGAAGAATCTTCCCCTCAATATATATAGCCCAGAAAGAAGGATCTCCTATTTGTAATAAATGTGATTCTAAAATTTTATCTCGGCCTTTCGGAGTTATAGATTGAGCCTGAGCATTTGGTGATATAAAGATATCTTCAGACGGGCCATCGTCTCTATCAAAAGCTATCCAGATATTTTCGCTTACTTTACTTCTCTGTCGAGATAATTTTCGTCTCTTGAGCATAGTAAACCATACTGTATTTTCTGGAGTAGGTACTCCAATTTCTACAGGTGAGTCTCGATCGATTCTATTCTTATCCAAGTTTTTTAATAATTGCTTTGATCCCTTCCTTTCCTTCATCGTTTAGGTCCTTGCTTGTTCGGATGAGCTCGAGAGTCTTGGACTCTGCATCGAGTGCGAGGTAGAGATCTCGCTCAAACGCCTTGATCTCGCTCACCTCGAGTCCATCGAGCGCCCCAATAGTCCCCGCATAGATGAGTGCTACTTGCTTTTCAAATGGTACTGGCTCAGAAGTCCCCTGTTTGAGGATCTCAACCATGCGCTTTCCGCGCTCGAGCTGCTTACGAGTATCCGCATCGAGATCTGACGCAAATTGTGAAAACGCTTCGAGCTCTCGGAACTGCGCTAGGTCGAGCTTGAGAGTACCAGCTACTCGCTTCATCGCCTTGGTCTGGGCAGATCCTCCAACTCGAGAAACCGAAAGTCCCACATTGATTGCTGGCTTTACCCCCGCGTTAAAGAGTCCTGACTCCAAAAATATCTGTCCATCAGTGATCGAGATCACATTTGTTGGTATGTACGCTGATACATCACCACCTTGTGTCTCGATGATCGGGAGTGCTGTCATAGATCCTGCACCGAGTGCGTCATTGAGCTTGGCTGATCGCTCGAGGAGTCGTGAGTGGAGGTAAAATACATCTCCCGGATACGCCTCGCGTCCTGGAGGACGCCTGAGGAGGAGCGACATCTCTCGGTAGGCATTTGCATGCTTTGAGAGGTCATCGTAGATGATGAGTGAGTGCTCACCTGCGAGCATAAAATACTCAGCGATCGCACAACCCGCAAATGGAGCAAGCCACTGCATAGAGGCGGGAGTTGAGGCTCCAGCTGATACGATAGTTGTATACTCGAGAGCTCCTGCCCGTCTGAGCTCTTCAGCAATAGCGATGATCTTTGAGTCTTTTTGACCGATCGCCACATACACACACTTCATGTTCTGTCCCTTTTGATTGAGGATGGTGTCGATCGCTACCTGAGTTTTCCCCGTTTGGCGGTCTCCGATAATGAGTTCTCGCTGTCCTCGCCCGATAGGTACGAGTGAGTCAATGGCTTTGATCCCTGTCCCCATTGGCTCATGTACTGACTTACGACTCATAACTCCTGAGGCTACTCGCTCTGTTGGGTACATCGCAGCGGCTTTGATAGCTCCGAGTCCGTCGAGTGGATTCCCAAGTGCATCAACGATACGACCGAGCATATTTGGTCCAACTGGTACGGAGAGGGTCTTGCCGGTAGATTTGGCTATATCACCTTCTTTGATCGTTCCAAATCCTGCGAGTACAACGATCCCCACTGAGTGCTCCTCGAGGTTGAGTGCTACTCCAGAGGCTCCAGACTCAAAAGATACTACCTCGTTATACGAGATATCTCGCAGTCCAACGACTCGAGCGATACCGTCACCGAGGTATACGACGATACCAGAGCTCGCTCGCTCGGGAGTTATATCGGCGCTATCAATACGATTTTCGACATCTTTTATGAGATCATCGAGGAGAGTTTTAGACATAGGGAGTATTTAAATTTTTTGAGTAAGGGTAGTGTATGAGCCATCATAGAGGATATCTCCGATGAATACTCGAGCTCCGGCAGTGACGCGAGGTGACTCTGTGTAGCTGACTGCAGCGAGGTCGCTCACTCCGAGACTCGTGAGGAGTGGGGCGACGCTCTCTCGAACGGATCCGATAGGATACTCTACTCGCACTGAGACGCCATCCGCGAGAGCTCGTAGGTACGCCACTCCGACCTTACCGGTACGGCGCTCGGCAGTGCGAGCTCGCCTGAGGTCTCGGGCGAGTGCTTCGAGCTCTATGAGTGAGAGTGAGTCAATTTTTTTAGTCATATTTACGCGTTATCACGGGCAAATTTACTCAGGAGCTCGCTATTTTTAGCAGAGTCCCCAAGGAGTTTTTCATTGAGCTTGATCGCTACAGAGAGGATTTTTGATCGCATTTCTGTTTCGAGAGCAGATCTCTCGGCTGCGAGCTCGCCAAGTGCTTTTTCTTTGATCCCACTTGCCTCGTGTGATGCCGCAGCGAGCGCGAGTGAGGACTCTCGTTTTGCGAGGTCTCGTGCGGTCTTGCGGATCTCAGAGGCTTCAGTTTTTGCATCCGCTACAATAGAAGCAGCCTTTGTACCCGCCGCATCAACGAGCGTATTTGCCTCAAGAGTCTTCGCCTCGAGCTCAGTGCGCTTGAGTGACTCAGCATCGATGTAGGCGAGATACGGTATAAATACAAACTTACGAAGTACCCAAATAATAACCGCCAGGTTTATTGTCTGAACGATCAGTGAACTAATATCAACGAGACCCATGTGAAAAAAGAAAAAACTGTAAGTGATCTACCGAAGGAAGACTACTTGATAATGAAGAGTGCAGCAAACGCAAGAAGTCCTGGAACCTCACAAAGTGCGATAGCTGTAAGCATTTTTGCATTGATGTCATTGCTGGCTGCGGGATTGCGTCCGATAGCTTGCATTGCTCCCATACCGATAAGTCCGATACCAATTCCAGAACCAATTACACCAATAAGTGCGAGTGGAAGATAGCTTGTCATAATAAATTATTTAATAGTAAACCCTGCTCAAAATCAGGAACGAACCACTCACGAGGAGCTCGTTCCTAGCCTTGTTAGTGGTGTGCCTCGGTAGCTTCGCGGAGATAAAGACCAGAGAGCGTCATAAATATATATGCTTGGAGGAACGCCACTAGGAGCTCAAAAAACCAAAATGGAAGTGTGAGAAACTGTCCAAGTCCACCACCTGGGAGGAGTGACCCAATGTAGACAGCTACCCCTATTAGGATAACTCCTACAAATATATTGAGAAAAAGTCGCATAGAGAGCGATCCTATACGGATGAACTCACCTGCGAAGTGGAGGTATCCGATAAAAAAGCTCACGAGTCGCTCAGAGAGAGTGTTCCCACTAAAATTTGCAAGGTAGTGCCCGTAGTGTCCCCAAAATCCCTTGTACACGACCGCAGTTGCTTGGGCAACGAGGATGATCGTAGTCGCCATGAGAAGCGTCGTATTGAGGTCAGAGTTGATCGGGCGGAGGTAGTAGTGCATACTCGGCACGACGATATTGATCATATCGAGCAGGAGCCCAAATATGTTTGCCGTAAATATGAACACAAAAAATCCTGCCACGAGCCAGAGATATCGCCTAGCGGTCCTAGAGGACCCAAGAAGCTCACTAAAAAACACATCGAGGCGAGATACAAGATCTATCCCAATAGCCTTAAGTCTTGGGAGACTTTGAGTGGTCGCTGCCCGATAAAATACTCAAACTCCGATGAAGAGGAGGATCATGTATATCCAAGTCGAAAACATCGTTGTGGTCACCTCTATTCCTGCGACCATTACTGGATTTTCAGGATGTCCAATAGAAGTCCCCATGAGGGTAGGGATATGAGGGCCAGAGTGCTCAGCTGACTTTATGGGCTCAGGGTTTGCAACAACTCCCTCGTTACGAGAGGTACTTGTTGGTGCTTGAGCGACAATCAGTTTTGTGTGGTCCATAATTTCGCGCGAAGTATATGGAATGTATTGGGGAATGCAACTAGGATCTTATTTTTTCGTTTCATTTACAGTAGTTTCCAGAGAGGGGAATATCTGGTAATTTAACTACGCGAGTTTGGCTCGGTTGGTTTAGCTTTCACTGTGTCACCATCTCGAGAGAGAGTCACCGAAAGTCCCGTATGAAAATCAAGACCGTGTGCGTAACAAGCACCGAGACCAACAAATCATCCTGCTTGTATTACGGACTGAGTAGTACGAAATGAGGCATGATTGAGTGCTCAATTGTGTGCATCTGTGTGCATGTAGGCGCGAATATTTTGGTGATATTCATGTGACCAGAGATCCCCCGGACTTACTGAGGTCAGAAGAATATTGACTTTCTTTTTCGCAAGAGCATGTACTCTTGTCCAGTCTCATGGATATTTTGCGCCCATACAAGTAAGTTCTAATTTTTCACCATCTTTAAGGCTTGAGAAGAAAGTTCTCCCTTTTTCTTGAAAAGTTGTATCACTCTGAAAAAGTATAGGTTCTTGTCGCTTACAGAATTCACGAATCTGGAATATTACTAGCTCGTCTCTCACTATTCCGAGCTCTAACTGATAGACGATATCTTTGTCTAAAACTTTTTCATCTCTGAGATATGCTAAGAGAGTAGTTATCTTGTTTCCTCTTTTTTCTACATCAAGCATTTTGATAGTAACAGTTTGATGCCATGGATGAGATCTCTCAGGCATAAAAAGTTGCGAGTCAATTTCCTTCCCCCCAAGCATCAAATCTTTGTACCAAGTATCCAGAAGGAGTACTCAACTACTGTTAGGATGTTCGGTAGCTGTTAGTACAGGGCAATCTATAAAGGAAGTTACTCCAAACCTGACAGGAGACTTTCCCCAAGGGAGTCACATACCGCGAGTATACTTTTTGATGTCACTACTATCTTGCCGTAAACTTTCATGGGCTCTTTTTACGAGTTCTGATATGGCTTCTTTAAGAGTAGAAGTAGATTTGAGATATTCAGTATCTGTTGGAATAATATCAACGAGTCCACGGAAGTCTGCATCTACTGATCCGCGTACCATTACTTCCCTTTTGTTTGGATGAAGTGAGTGCAAATGATTTTTAAACTTCTGAGTATCTGCATCATTGAGATTTCACTGCTCATCAGTTATGAAAAGATGTGGAGCAATAGTAAAGCCAAGTTTTTCTACTCATACCACAAGGTCAGGTCGAGACTTGAGGAATTGTAAAAATCCGAGTTTCCCTCCGAGAGTGGAAATTTCTTTTTTGAGCTCGTCAGGATATTCACCGAGAAAAATTCCTTTTTGCATAAGAGAGAATTATATATCTATAAAACTCACTTAGGACAATTAGTCAATAAAAAAGTCTCTGCCCTAATACCATTTATGCTACCCAAGCCTCACAAACACACTCGTCTCACCATCAAAATCCGATTCTTTGGACTTATATTTATCGACTGACTCGAGTGCTCCTTGCCCAACTGCGGTCAAAAACATATCGCGCCCTTCTCAATATGGGACGACGACTCGTGCTTCGAGAGATTCGTACAGACTCACAGCTCCCTTTGATCCTGAGAGAAAGAGTACATCAAGATCATGAAAGAACTCGATAAGTCCCTCAGAAGCCTCGGTAATAGTGCTCGGTACATATCCGACGATCTTGCGCTCTACTTGGAGCTCGTGGACGAGGACTCCGTCGATGAGCTTGGACTGTACGAGTACTCCTGACTTCTCATATTCTCCAGGAAGAGTGATTTCGAGCCCGTCGATGGTGAGGGTGTCACCGAGAGAGACGATCTTTTTCTCGGTAGTGATCGTGGGAGTATTATTGGGGAGAGTGATTTCCATGGGGGATTTTAGAGATTTGGGAGGTGACGCCGTAAAAGGGGCATGATATCAGGCTTCATATTTATTTTTGCTATTTGGTCAAGACTTTTCCAGCTCACACCTGAGAATTTTTCTCCGGATTCTTCATCTGCGATATCGAGTCCATAGGCTATCGGCTCAGCACTGCCAGTATACTTTACGAGAAATAGGTACACATCCTTATCGATGAGAGGGGAACCCTCTTTGTGGGAGGCGATAAAAGTATAGTTGGTCTTTGATAAAAATGCGGTGATCTCGAGGTCGGACGAGACAAGTCCAGTCTCTTCGGAGATCTCACGCAGGGCGGTTTGTTTGGCGGTTTCGTCAGCTTCCATGTGTCCTTTTGGGAGGACATAGTCGATTTCTCCCTTGTTGTTCTTGCGTTCAAGCAGGAGTATTTCTACGATGGAGTCTAGTTTTCTGTATACGATACCGCCCGAGCTTTTTTCGTAAATACGCATCGGGGGTTGATTTGGATGACAGCACTATATGCGAGTTGAGGGGGAATTCAAGTGTGAGATTTTTGGGCTGCTTATAAACAGCTGTACAAATTACTGAGGAATTAATTATAAAACACTATATTATTCACAATTTCCTTAAAAAATCTGATTCGGACTTTTCTATTCATTTTAAATTAAAGTTTTTATTTATCTTTTCATACAAGTCATAGTAAATAAAAACAAATCAATCTCCTCCAGATTTTGAACTTCTTTCAGTAAATAACTCTCTACCATTTTCTAATAATTTAATTATTTCTCATGGTGAAAGATCCTTGCCTAGCTCATAATAGATAGCGTCTAGTAAGTCATTATAATTAAGAGGAAGATTTTTATTGATCAGAGGTAGCAAGTCCTTCTCTGTGTGAGCGTCTGTTCAGCTCATGTAGTTACTAATACTGCGGATTACTCAAGCATGAAAAGCACATAGAATTCTCAATTTTTTACTATTTTCATTTATTTGTGTCTGAAAATGGTATGTGAATATAGAAAATATCAGAAATAAGACTTAAAGTATTACGTACATAATTTTAAATAGCTATTACTTAATTTTCGACGCTATCAGCTCCTTCAAAAACACCTCCCCGTCTACACTTTTTCCTTTGCTATATTCATTCATAGCAATATTTCGCTTACTCTTTTTCTGAGCTATTCAGCTCGACTTCATAGAGAGTCCAATGAGATAATATCCTGCCTCAAGTGGGCTTGTAAACCGGGTTTTAATCCATGTCTCTGGGATGTTGTCTATTGTTATAGTGGTCATGGAAATGATCATAAGGAAAAGTCAGCAAAATCAACCTTGGTACTGTTGCAGAATTCAAGTCATTATACTTGGGCTCACAGAGTGAAAACTTTTGACTTTCTTGTAAGAAATCTATATGCTACTCTTGAGGTTTGCGGGTTCGTCCCAATGTTTCGAATATTTTCTGATTCGGTACAAACCTCACTAAAGTAGTCATCCTTTTTCTTCCTGGATGACTTTTTTAGTGCTTGCGGCCAAGTGTTCTGTATCTTCATCGAAAAATATTATGTTTGTATAACCTTCATTTCTCCAAGCAGGAATAATTGAGACAAACTCATAGCTATCCCAGCCATCAACCTTTTTTACTACCACTTTGACCCTATTTTTTCAATTTTTTATAACTGCTACAAATCCATAGTAAGTGACAATTTTGTTTTGATTACTCACTCATTTCTTATTTTTTACTTTCAAAGTCTCACTCCGTTCTCTGTATTCCTGGAATAATTTAGATTCTTTGAGAATATATGGCACATGCTGAAAACATAAATAACGAACAAATGCATCATTCTTGGCTCTCTTATGATTAGGAGACTTCCACTCTATGTGATCAAATCAGTCGGGAGTTATTTTAACTGTTTTAAAAGCTCCAGAAGCCATTTTCTTATTTTTTCTAAAAATATCCAAGGCGATATTTTTTGCACTATCGAACTGCTCCTGAGTAATTTCTTCCATAATGTGATTTGTGAAGTTCTATTCTAGTGCTCTAGCTAAGAGGGTAGTATAGCTGAGTTTAAGTTGCTTCAAGTCTATTTTACGAAACTTTACTTAAATTGATTCTCGTCACCTTATTCCTCCTTGCATTTCAGTCACTATTTTGTACATTGAGCAGGATTTTAAGGCTTTACGCCTCTGACTTCTGTCATCTAATCCCTCCACTCTATGAGATTTACCACGAGTACCTCTCTCATCAAGGCTGCCATCGATGTTGTCTCACACGCGAGCTCTCCAGGCGGGATGACTCCTATCCTCGAGAATATCCTCCTCTCTGTACAGTACAAAAAAGTAGTCCTCACCGCCAACAATCTCGAGATGGCGATCGAGTATAACCTTGACACAGGAGTAGATATTCAGACAGAAGGGAGTTTTACGGTATCTTCACGATTTCTCACCTCTTTTCTCTCGCTCGTATCAGAGGATCAGCTCACTATCTCTCTCGAGTCAGGTGGAGCTCTCGAGTTCACGACCAGTGCCTCGACTACCAAGGTAAAAGGTATGGACGCAGGGAAGTTTCCGGTGATTCCAGGCTTTCAGGTAAATGAGCCACTCCGTATCCCATCAGCGAGCCTCAAAAAAGCTATCGAGCGAACTATTTTTAGTACGGCAGAAGGCAATATTCGACCGACTCTTGCGGGTATCTGTCTGCAGCTGCGAGATGATGGGATGGTGTTTGCCTCTACGGATAGTTTTCGCCTCTCGGAGTATATTCTCAAAGGCAAGGTTGAGCACCCACCTCTTTCGATCATCATTCCCGCAAAGACTGCTAATGAGCTCGCGCGCATACTTCCTGAGTCAGGAGAAGTAGAGCTCTACGCAAGTGAAAATCAGCTCCTTGTCGTATTTGGAAACATTAAACTCTACTCACGGCTTCTCAACGGACACTTTCCGGATTATCGGAATTTCTTTCCAAAGGGGCACGCTACCAAGGGGGTGGTACTCCGCTCAGAGATGGTCCAGGCGCTCAAGCGACTCAATCTCATCACCCGAGACAACAACTACAATACCCGTCTCGCATTTAAGGCAGATACTGGGATTGAGCTCTTTACTGGGGATACCGAGATCGGAGCTGGACGGATCGTGATCCCAGCGTCGATAGAAGGCGAAGACGCAACAGTTGGACTCAATGCGACCTATCTCCTCGAGGCGCTCTCAGTAATGCGCGATGATCATGTGAGCCTCGACTTTGAGACGCCACTCTCACCGATCATGGTACAGTCAGTACCTGCAGAGGACTCAAAACAGTCCTACAAACATATTATCATGCCACTAAAGATTTAATCATGCACCCGACGCTCGCCACACTTGACACCACTATCCGTACGCAGCTCGCAGCCATCGCCACTGAGGCAGATCTTGTAGAGTATAAAAACAGTATTTTTGGGAAGTCTTGAGAGCTCACGACCCTTCTCAAGAGGGTAAAGGATCTCTCGATTGAGGAGAAGCAAACTTTTGGGAAGGCGGTAAACGATCTCAAAAATGAGCTCGCGCTCGCTTTTGAATCTCGAGCGGGGGAGATCACTCAGGCGATGATCGTACGAAGTCTCGAGGAGGGATACGAGGATGTGACAGCCCCGATAGCGAGCACAGGAGTAGGTCACTTGCACCCGCTCACACTCGTGATCCGACAGGTGGAGGATACCTTTACTCGTATGGGTTTTGAGGTGCGAGAGTCACGAGAAGTGACAGACGAGTATAAAAATTTTGACGCAGTAAATGTCCCCAAAAATCACCCTGCACGAGATACGCAGGATACTTTTTGGATAGAGTGAGCGGGCAATGTGCTCGCGACGCATACCTCGAGTATGCAAAATGAAATCCTCAGAGAGCACGCAAATGCTGATGGGAGTCTCAAGGCTCCAATTCGCATCGTTATCCCAGGTCGAGTATTCCGTAACGAGGATGTGGACGCGACGCATGAGCATACATTTTATCAGGTCGAGGCAATCGTCGTGGGGGAGGGGATATCGTTTGCAAATATGAAGTATACGATCCGTACGATGCTCTCAGATATAGCGGGGAAGGAGGTAAAAATACGCTTGCGACCGAGCTTCTATCCATTTGTCGAGCCAGGGGCGGATGTGGACTTTTCTTGTCCATTTTGTGATGGAGTCGGATGCAAGATCTGTAAAAAGACCGGATGGATCGAGTTTATGGGGTGTGGGATGATCCACCCAAATGTACTACGAGAGGGAGGGATAGACCCAGTGCGGTATATGGGATTTGCCTTTGGGTTTGGGCTCAATCGACTCGCGATGATCAAGTATGGGATTACGGACATGCGATATTTCCAAAATCCTGATGTAGATTTTTTGAGGCAGTTTTAGCTTCGTATTCTAAAAAAGTCGTATCTCTGTGATACGACTTTTTCAAGGTTTACTTAGAGCAACATCTGACTACTTTGACCAAGGAAACGGACCATCCATTCCTCCAGTACCTGTTGATGGGACTAGAATAGGAGCTTTTTTTACCATTTCTTTTTCAATACTGGCACGGAGTGTTTCAAACTTTGCTCCATCTGCTACTACCTCAGGAGTAAATGCGCTCACATCGAGATTTTGAGATTTGAAATACTCAACAAGAGCGGTGCGGCGAGGAATATCGACTGTATCCCGTACTTTTGCGTATGCAGCTGCAAATACTGGTTCTGGTGTCTTAACTGCATCGAGGAGATCAGGGGTGAGGCTTGATATATCAGCTCACAGTGCCTTGAGGCTTTCGGTCATTTTTGTACGATTTGCACTCGCTCCACTCTGGAGAATTGAAGAGTCTTTTATGTTCGCTCGGTCTGCAATTGGCGCATTCTTACTAAAGGGGTTCTGTACAGTGCACGAGCTTACTCCGAGACAAGCAACTCCGAGTACGAGGATGGTAGATATTCGAAACATATTACTTGTTTATGTAAGCGATATTATTTACATTTGCTCCGCGAAGCTCATTAAATTGACCATACACTATAAATTTGCTTGCGTCAATATCGACAGCTCCAGATACCCATCGTCCATTAATGTATGGACTCATATTTGTTCCACTTCCTGCATACTGTGCCTGGAATACTCCATTTGCATCATACTTTGTAAAAAGTTGTGAATCCACACCTTCTGCGTCCGTAAACTCACCACCAACTACCATAGATCAGTCATTTAGAGGAGTTACAGTGTATACTCGCCCCCAGCCATTTTTAGTCGCAAATGTACCATAATTACCGATAAGAGTAAGGTCGGACGTATAGAGTTTAAATCCTGAATAATTGTTGCAGGTAACTATGACATTTCCATTTGGGAGTGGCTGTGCACGAGTAGTTGTTCCATTACATGCTGCACTTGCCAAGATAGTTCCATCTGCTGCAAATCTGTAAAAGTTATTTTCATTCGCAAGATACATGCTCCCATCTGCTGCAGCTCGAATTCCATTTACATAGTATCCACTCAGACTCGCACTCGTGAGATTGAATACTGGATCAAGTTGCCCAGTCGGGAGAACAACCGCTATTTGGCTCGGAGTTGCTACACCATTATAGTTGTACATTGGACCAGCTATCGCTGTATTTCCATTTGGGAGGAGAGAAACAGAATATATATTACCCGTTACTCCAGCACCTGGATCAAATGTGAGATCAAGTGACCCATCAGTATTAAGCCGTGCGAGACGATTACGACTCACTCCTCATATACTTGTAAATGTTCCTCCAATAATTATTTTATTATCTGGCTGCACTGCAAAAGAATATATCTGACCATCATCTATTTGAGCTGCAAAACCTAGATCAACTTCCCCTGTTACAAGGTTTATCAGAGAAATACGTGCTGCGGGAGTATCTCTATAAGTAGTAAAAGCTCATGCAAAGAGAATACCACCAAGATACTTCCTCGCATCATTTACTGTACTGTTAAATCCACTTCCAAATATAGTGGAATTTACCTGAACTGTTCCAGCTGGTCCATCTGGAGTAGGAGTTTGACCATTATATGGATCTGAAATATTCAGAGCAAATAAACTGGAGCTGAGTGATTCTTGTTTCTTTGTCGCATCGAGTACAGAATTATTAATAGTATCTAATGCACTGTGACCCTCGCCGAGAAGTACTCCTGTACTTGTGGTTGCCAGGTTTATCTCTGTACCACTACCAGTGACTGCACTGAACGTGTTATCTACATTTCGCTCAAGATATATTCCAAGGACCTCTCCATAAGAGAATGGATACTGTGCAGAATTTCCTTCCGCATGTACCGCATTTCCAGGAACGAGATCCTCAACTCATAAAACTGACCCTTTGGAATTATACGGCCCCTCTAAATAGGTCATAAGTTGTACTGCTGTACGTTTAGCATTGATACGATATATGATGTTTCTTTTAGAGAACTCGTCAGTCGATGAAATACTTGAATTGATTGCTTGAAGTGCTGTTTGTGGAAGAGTTCCCTGATATCCAATTACTTTTCCTGCCACTTTTATAGGTGTACTGTTTTCAGGAAAATTAAGAAGTTTTCCTGCAGAATGAGAAGCATTAAGACCTTTGTAAATATTTTGGAGATTTGTCACACGAGTAGTGTCTCGAGAATTGGGAAGTATTTTGCCACCGAATGACAAAAAAGCAATAGTACTGAGGATAGCGAGTATTGCTATCACTATAATAAGTTCAATGAGAGTAAAACCGTTTTTTATTTTTAGTGCTTTCATGAGTATGAAATTAATTACTAGTATA
>JAYWGH010000029.1:0-6658 GCA_043778375.1 bacterium | reverse complement strand
CTATCCGGAGATGGAGCTACTCCCTTTTGGGTGAGAGATACTCCAAGTCCTTGGTAGATACTCCTGAGGTCTGATACTCGTGCTCCATCTCGACTACTCGCTGTATACTGAGCATACCCTACAAATCCCACTGTCGAGAGGATCACGAGTATAGCGATCACCACGATGAGTTCGACGAGGGTGTAGGCAGCAGAATTACGGAGAGAGTGTTTGAACATAGTATAAATATAATTTCTGCTATTTTAGCAGTCAATTTTTATCAATCAAGTATTATATTTCTTGCGTACTTCCACAGTGCATACAATTGTTTCCTCATACGAGTGTAGGTTTTGTACAAACAATACATGGAGTATACTGTGCGGCTCCACAAGAAATACAGTGTATGGCTCCCTTTGGAAGTTGAGTTCCGCATGCGTGGCAGTCTCATTTACTCGCGCGAGTCTTGCGGATTTGTGCAGCTTGGATGAGGGTAGCAGCTCGTATGCGCCTCTGGACCATGTAAATGATACCGAGAGTTGTTCCAATAGACAGTATGACTAAAAAGTAGTACCAGAGACCTGTAAGTTTGAATGTTTCTAGTACATTAAAAATACGAGTGAGGAAAGTATGAGGAATAAGTTCATAGACGAGCTCACATATCTTGAGGAATACAAATATCATAAGTACTCCAAGCGTATGCGACGCTATGAGAAGCTGATATGTACGACCTCGCCTCAAAGCCCAGTTTGACCAAAATATGACTGTAGCGAGTAGTGGGAGGAGAAAGAGCACTTGTACTCCGAATACTTTTGCTGGATAAATGGTAGTGAGATAAGAGTATTTTCTTTGTACATCGGGCCCCTCTGACTTTGAGAGATTTATGACTTTTATAATAGAGCTGTTTCGGAGGATGAGCTGAGTATTGCTGGCTATTTTTGCCTCAAGATCTGCTATTTTAGCTCGCAGAGTATCTAAATTCTCTTTTGCCGTATCAGCTGTTCCATCCTCTGGAGTATTTTTCGGGTTAGAACCTGCTATTTTTTCAAGAAGCTTGGTGTCATAAGTTGATAGGATGGATTTAACTTCCCCTTCAAGACGAGAAAGAGTTACATCCAATAAAGAGCGATCAGCAATGAGCTTCTTTAATTCGGTATCTGCGTAACTTTCATCAAGCAATTTTCTTAGGTTCTTGCAGGTAGGAGCACTACTTTCGTAATTATAACTGTTGTATGAACTATAGCGAGATCTCCCTGAATAATCGTAAGAAACACTATCTGTGTATGAATTGTTATTTTTAACGGAGTAGTATCAACTTGAGATACTTTGTACGAGGGAATTTTGTGTATTTAAAATCTCCGCTGATGAAAACTTTTCGATTATCTCTCGACAGTTATAATTGGCGTATTGATCTGGGAGATCAATAACTTTTGTTTGTTCGCTAATTCATGTGTACACCAAGTAAAACAGGAATATATCGAGGAGTATGACTATAAAAATAGAAAACTTTGTAAGTGGCTCTCGTTCGCCAGACTCTTCACGCATAGAGAAAAGCCTCCCCCAGAGGTTTGATATGAAATCGAGTATTGCGTGATATATTTTTGCCATAAAATGCTTGGTAATGTGAAATCGAGTATATAAGATAATGAGCGTTATACAATATTGCATACCAGAGAGCTCTCTCTATAATACGATCAAATTCAGTTCATGGGGAAAAAACAAACAAAAAATCGAAGTATTTGGACGTACGAGCTGCGCAGTATGATCGCAGGATGGGTGCTTGCTTTTTTATGTGTGCTTGTATTTATTGGGGACACCCAGTCGATCGTAGGGAAGACCCTCATAACGACTATGGTCTCTCTTTTTGGAGATTACTATAAAGGGATATTTGTCCTGTATGGACTCCTCGCTCTCGGGCTCATAGTTGGCAAGCTTTTTTGGAACTCGGCTCGTGTGATAGGGATTCTCCTCTCGGGGATAACTCTTACCACTCTTATTGCTGTGTACACTCCGTATGCGAGCCACGGAGTACTAGATTTTTCGAGTATTCTCATCACCTGGCTCGGGAAGTGGCCGATGGTGATCGCACTCATTGGAGGACTCCTGATATCAGTATTTTTGATGCTGAGGATCAGTTATCGTCAAGTACTCGCGGCAGTACAGTCATCTCTCCCCTCGGGGCAGAGTGTTCGAGATGCTATGGTGAGTGTTGTGCGTGAGTCTTCTCCTCCATCTCCTGCAAAATCTACAAGCGCTGTCACTCGTAAAAAAGAACTTGATCATGAGCTCGAGCTCGCTCGCGCTGCTCGCTCGCTCGAGGCGCAGAGAGAAGACTCTGTTCCTTCGGTGGTGAAGGGATTAATGGAGAGACTGACTGGGAGTGGTACTACAGGGAGTCACGATGGAGGGGCAAAGACCTCTATCTCTGCCAAAATTGCTATCCAAAAAAAGTGAGCTCCAGAGCCGAAATCTATAAATACTCCTGATTTTGGAGTGTGGGAATTCCCTTCTACCAAGCTCCTCAATGAGGTGATCCACAAGGCGACCGTAAGTCCTGCGGAGATTCGTGAGAAGTCCCTTGAGATCGAGCGCACCCTCGCACAGTTTCGCATCGGGGTGGATATGGCAGGGGAGAAGGTTGGGCCAACGGTTGTGCAGTATCGACTCGAGCCACATGATGGGGTAAAGCTCTCCAAGATTGAAGGTCTCAAAAAAGACCTTACTCTCGCCCTCAAAGCAAAGTCTGTTCGTATACAAGCGCCTATTCCGGGTCTCGGACTCGTGGGGATCGAGGTACCAAACGACAAGCGAGATATGATTGGGATCCGTGAGGTACTCGAACATCCAAATTTTGCCAATACGCGTATCACTCTCCCTCTCGCAGTCGGAAAGGATATCAACGGGGACTACATCATTGGGGACCTCGCAAAGATGCCCCATCTGCTCATAGCAGGGCAGACAGGATCAGGAAAGTCGGTGGGGATGAATGGATTTTTGATCTCGCTCCTCTATAAAAATAGCCCCTCAACTCTCCGCATGATCCTCATAGATCCAAAGCGGGTCGAGCTGGGTATGTATAATGGTATTCCACATCTTCTCACCCCTGTGATCAATGAGCCTGATAAAGCACTGAATTCTCTCAAGTGGTCGGTTGCTGAGATGATACGACGATATGATGTACTCAACGCTGCAAAGGTGCGTAATCTCACTGAGTATAACGCGAAAGTCGGTCGCAAAGAAAAGATGCCAAACATCGTGATCGTGATCGATGAGCTCGCAGATCTCATGATGAGCGGCAATAAAAAAGAAGTCGAGACGACGATCGCCCGTATCGCACAAATGGCGCGAGCTGTTGGGATGCATCTCATTGTTGCGACACAGCGTCCATCAGTAGATGTGATCACAGGACTCATCAAGGCAAATATTCCATCGCGAATTGCCTTTACGGTTGCTTCTCTCACTGACTCTCGCACGATCCTTGATCGTATGGGGGCAGAGGATCTCCTCGGAAATTGAGACATGCTCTATAGTCCATCGGGATCTATGGCTCCAGAGCGAATACAAGGAGTATATGTCTCAACAGAGGAAGTAGAATCCGTTGTTGCGCATATCAAGCGTACTATTGATCCTGAGATGCTCGAGGACATATATGACACCTCCATTGTTGAGGGAGACAAAGGGAATTGGTCGGGATCAGTGGGAGGTGGCGGAGCTGAGGGATATGATGAGGACCCAAAGATCATCGATGAGGCAGCTGCGTTTGTACGGTCAGCTGGTAAAGCCTCTACATCGCTCCTACAACGCCGCATGAAACTTGGTTACGCACGTGCTGCAAGAGTCATGGATATTCTCGAGGAGATGGGAGTCGTAGGTCCTGCTGATGGGAGTAAGCCGAGGGAGATTATTGGGGAGTAAATTAAAATTCCTTTTGTTTGGTTTTTCTCTCAACCCCACTACAATACTGCCATGAAAAAAGTCGACCTTCGCAAGATCGCTATCCTCAAAATTATTGTGGAGGAGTATATCAAGACAGGAGAGATCGTTGGCTCAAAGTCTCTTCTCAAAAAACATGAAATGGGAGTATCGAGTGCGACTGTGCGCAGTGATATGGCAAATCTTGAAAAAATGGGACTCATCTTTCAACCTTATAACTCAGCAGGGAGGCTTCCGACCCCTCGGGGGATCAGAGTATTTGTCGACTATCTCATGGAGTATATGCTCCCACAGATGCTTGAGGCTGAAAATGACTTCGTCGAGCGACACGATCGTGAGCGGGTCGACGACGCAATCTATGGTCTCGTAGCGAAACTCACAAAGACTACCAAGGAGATAACTTTTGGGTGCATCCCTGGTCTTGAGACCAACTACTATCTCGGACTCACGAATTATCTCGAAAAAAATATTCCCCTAATCGGAGGAGAGGCGTACAATGTTATCAAAGTACTTGAAAATAAATACCACTTCCTCGATCTCCTTAAAACCCTCGAGATCGGTCGCAAGGCTACGGTATTTATTGGAGAGGAAAATATCATACCGGAGCTTGAGTCCTCAGCCATGATCGTAAAACGAGTAACGATCGAGTGAGAGGATGCCTACATTGGGATGCTTGGATCCCTCAAGATGGATTACGCCTTTAATATCGCTGCACTTCGCAACATACTCTAAATCATGCTCACTATTCACGGAGGACAGCCACTCGCCGGCACAGTAAAAATATCCGGATCAAAAAATGCTGCAGGACCTATTATCGGGGCAGCACTTTTATTTAACTCTTCTACACTCCGTAATATCCCACGCATCGGGGATGTATTTAATTTTCTCGAGATTATAAAGAGCTTTGGAGTGGAGGTTGATTTTACTGCGAATACTCTCAAGATGCAATGGCGAGATGACGCTACGGATATGCAGATTGACCGCGATCGCATGAAGAAAATTCGTATTGCGATCCTTCTTTTGCCAGCGCTCCTCGAGCGTTTTTGACAGGCAGAATTCCCTTTTCCGGGAGGGTGTAATATCGGGAAGCGCCCAATAGGGGAGCATATTGCCGGACTTGTTGATCTCGGGTACATCATTGGAGGGGATAGCGAGATGATGCGACTAACAGGGGTCAAGAAATCTTGACCCCTGGAGCTCTGGGCAAACCGCATGGTAACTGCCACTGAAAACCTCCTTACTGCCTCGGTACTGAGGGATGGAGTGACTTTTATTCGACTTGCTGCGTATGAACCTCATGTAATTGATCTGGTAAACTTTTTTCGGCATGCAGGAGTGGAGATAGAGACCCTGTATGATCATACGATTCTCGTAAAATGAATGAGGAGTCTCCCGGATCATGTAGAGTATACTATCACGACTGATTATCTAGAGGCGGGGACTTTTGTGATTGCGGGGGCTCTCGCAGCAGGGGAGTATATAGACATACAAAATGCCTGAATCCCAGACCTCCGAGCATTTCTCGAGCGACTGCATCGTACTGGAGTAAAAACTCAGGATCTCGGAGATGATACCCTAAGAGTTTTTCGGGCTCGAGACCTCGTAACTGTTGATTTTCAGTCAAATATTTTCCCAGGAGTCCCCTCTGATCTTGGGTCGCCTTTTGGGGTACTCTTGACTCAGTGTGAAGGGATGAGTCGAGTGCACGAAGTACTCTATGAAGGGAGATTTAACTACTTGAGCGAGCTCGAGAAAATGAGAGCGCATGTAGCAGTGATGAATCCACACGAGGCGCTCATATTTGGTCCAACTCCTCTACGCGGTGCGACTGTATCGAGTTGGGATCTCAGAGCAGGGGCAGCTATGGTGCTCGCAGGACTGATCGCAGAGGGGACTACCTATGTCACAAATGTCGAGTATATTGATCGAGGATATCAGGATATCATCGGGAAGCTTCAGTGACTCGGGGCTCACATTGAGCGCTCAGCGACTATCTCTTAACTTCAACCCATGAAACCTATCGGTATTGCACTCCTTGGAATCGGGATTTCTATCCTCATTTGGCCAGATATCATCAATTATGTTTTCGCGCTCATACTTATTACTCTCGGACTCAATATCCTGTTTGCTTGAGTCTTATTTGCACGAAAAAATGATGGATCGTTTAAGATGGGGAATTATGAGATTTTAAAGCGCAAAAAATAATGGAAATACTTCGAGGTCTCATATCCGTTATACTGGTTGCACTCCCTATCACTATCTGGGCGTATATGTTTTCGTATTTTGAAGGTACAGAATTTCATGTACGAAAATTTGTTCTCGGAGCTCTGGCTTGAGCACTCGGGGTTCTGCCCATAGCGTATAGTGCGGATATTTTTTCGTACCTTGGAGTGACTCCTTTTATCTCAGTTATCGGTCAGTGAGTCTGACTTATAGACTTTGTCATTACGTTTATGGTTTCCTGGAGTATCCCACTTTGACTCCTCCTTGTAGGACTTCTCTGTCTGTATACATCTGATATGTGGAAAATGCGAAAAGTGATCCTATGTGTGTGTGGTGGGGGAGTGATCCTTGTTGCGATGAGTGCACTCATTCTCGTATTTCTCCCGGTAATTGGTACTGGATCACTCAGTATTCAGGGTGTTGTGATCACTACTCTATCAGGCATTGTACTGACCTACATATTTGTAGCGAGTCTGGAAGAAGGCCTCAAGCATCTGAGTACCTATACTAGCCTCAGTCCCGTTGG
>JAYWGH010000028.1:0-2387 GCA_043778375.1 bacterium | reverse complement strand
CAAAGATCCGATTTCGGGAGGAATCGTTCCGTTAAGGCCGATCCCGGAAAAATCTAACCTCGTGATACGGCTCTGAGCATCGCAAGTAGTACCATTGGCTTGACGATATGACAGTGTGGCGTTGTTGTTCCACGAGCATTGGTGATACGGGGAAAGAAAGTTGTATCCCTCGACTGACACGTTACGGCCATCCATGGCGTAGTAAAAGACAACCAATATGTACCTTTCTTGGATCCATGCGGGTACGTCGCCGTTTAGAGAAGTTTCTTTGCTCGACCTCCTCTATCCAAGTGCAAACAAGCGACTATTCGCGCGTATTCTCGAGTCAGGAGGAGCCCTTGTATCCGAGTTTCCACTCGGGACGCAGGCAGCGCCGTACACCTTTCCGGTGCGCAACCAGACGATCGCGCTCATGTCACGGGGGACACTCGTGATCGAGGCGCGTGAGCGCTCAGGGTCGCTCATCACTGCGCAGGCCGCTATCGAGGCAGGGCGGGATGTATTTGCTATCCCCTGAGATATCGGACGCTATAACTCGCGGGGAACAAACGCACTCATACGCTCTGGATCCGCCAAGCTCGTCATGGAGGCTACTGATATCATCTCTGAGTATCCTGAGCTCGCAGAGCTGCGGTCTGCGAGAGTACAGAGCGAGCAACCACCCATGAGTCCCGAGCATGCGAAGGTAGTGGCGGCTTTGCGAGCGGGAAAGGGGCTCTTTGATGAGATCTTGCATGCGACCGAGCTCTCAGCGCCAGCCCTTACTCAGATACTTAGCGCTCTCGAGCTCACAGGAGCTATTGAGAGGGGAGGGGGTGGGAGGTATAGGGAGATCTAGCTTTTATAAGCACTTGACCTATGGAGTACTCGAAATACAGTAATAGCTCCTGACTCCATTGAGAGCGAAAAGAGTACACGATAATTGCCAATACGCAGGCGATAGTCTGCAACCGGTGAATTAACCAGTTTTTTTACTTGTACACTTTTAGGCCAAGTATGATCCAAATTTTCGAGCTCATCAAGTATTTTTATCTGTTCAGGGCGGGGTATTTTTTCAAAATCTTTGCGTATGACTCTCTCACTCCCAAAAACTATTTTATACTCCATATTTAGTCCGAAAGTCATCAAGACTCATTTCATCAGCTTTCTCTCCACTTTGATAAGATTCTACAAGAGTTCTCGTAGTGGGGTCCTGTAACTCCCAATACTCCTCGAGGAGTTGGTCAAGAACCCCATTTTTAGTGAGGAGGGCTGAGAATTCCGCAGAGAGAATCGTCCCTACGGGCTCATTGTTCGATACGACAGTAGAGTATGGAGCTTTAGTGAAGGATTTTTTTCCATTTCTCACCAGATCAGTAATACTTGTTATTCGCATGTGTATTGTTTTATAAAATGTGAATTATATGTTTTTAGGAAGTAAAAGCAACCCTCACTCCCATTTTACACTCTCGCCTCTCTCGCTATACTCTCCCCATGACAAATCCTCTCAAGATCTGTGCGATAGGTGGAGGCTCAGGTGGTCACATCCTTCCGATTATCATGCTCGCAGCAGCACTCGATCCAGAGCGCGAATCTCTCTTTTGGATCGGGGAGCGAGACTCTATGGATGAGCGCGAGGCTACCAAGCACAGTATTAGATTTTTTGGGGTCAAGGCTGTTAAACTCCGGAGATTTTTATCATTCTCACTCTTTCTCCAGCCATGGTACTTACTCTGCGCGATCTACGAGTCGTACGCGATACTGAGGGGGGAGCGCCCTGATGTGATATTTTGTAAAGGGGGAGGAGTCGCAGTTGCAGTAGGACTTGTATGAGCACTCCTTGGCATCCCGATAGCCCTCCATGAGTCTGACACTCGAGCAGGACTCTCCAATCGAGTTCTCGGGAGATTCGCTAGACGTGTGTTTCTCGGATTTCCTGAGGCTACTACTGAGTTTGACCCTGTCAAAACTCGCGTCGTAGGACAGTGGATCAATCCTATTTTTACTCAGTACTTGAGAGACTATCCTCGTGACTACGCCTTGAGGACTGAGAGACTTCAGGTACTTGTGCAGTGCTGAGGACTCGGATCCACTCGGATATTTGAGGCACTTTTACGAGCACTTCCCAGGCTCGGGAGTATAGACTTTACAGTTGTTCTCGGGACGCGAAATGAGCACTTTTTTGAGGTATTCTCCGAGTTCCTAAATGTCACTCCCTATAAATGGATGGACCATACTGACCTTGCAAGAGCGTATACACAGGCGGATGTAGCACTCACGAGAGCCTCGGCAAATACACTGGCTGAGGCGGAGCTTTTTGGGTGTCGCATCATCATGGTGCCACTCCCGATCGCAGCCCATGATCATCAGTCTATTAATGCCATTGCCTGGAAGGCACAGTATCCTGA
>JAYWGH010000027.1:0-28007 GCA_043778375.1 bacterium | reverse complement strand
TACTTTGCGTATCCACTTGGGATAGCAAAAGCCGCAGTCATCCCAGATGGATGGTTGTACGCGAGATTCCCAAATCGGTCATAGAGGGTAGCTAGGATCTCGGTCTCGTTGCCGGTACGAGCCTCAAGGGTTGCTACTCCCGAGGTAAGTCCTACTCGCATTGGAGCGTTTGGGAGGATAGTAAGTGTCCCCCCAGTCACCTCGCGTATCCCTGGGATTTGGACATCAATACTCGCATTTTGTACCGCGAGTGTCCCCGGAGTAAATTCGATAGGGTCGAGATTTTTCCCATCTCGTATTTGGACAAATGCTCGTGAAAAAGATCCAGAGTTCCGAGGGAAATCCAAGGACGCTATTCCACTAAACTTCGTGAGCACCTCACCACTTGTAGTGGTCACCTCGAGAGATACTTTTTTCTTATCTCCTCCAGCGATGATCCTATCACGATCATCTACACTCACTCGGATCTTGGCAGCGTCGATAGACTCCAGACTGATATCTGTCGAGAGCTTTCGACCTGCTCAATTATCGACCTCAATGGTAACTTTGTGTGTTTGACCTCCAGAGTTTGAGCTCACCTCAAACGAGGTAGTCCCCTCAATAGTAGATTTCTCGAGTTTTGTATCACTGTTACTCGCAAAGTACCCGCCTCCAGCGATCTTCCCCTGAAACTTGAGTACATTTCAGCGAGCGATATTTCCAAAAGCGTCCACAGCTCGTACGAGGATAGTACTCTTTTGCCCCTTCACAAAGATACTTGAGCTCGCTATCGCGTTAATTGTCACCGCTCGCGCAGGGAGAATCGTGAGACTACTCACTCCGAGTCTGCCAGTATCATCCGTAAACTCAAACCGATAACTCCCCGCTTGCTTGAGGAGCTCGCCACTGTACTTGTAGGTGTCAGTGGTGATCTTGGTTGGTCACTCGATCACTCGACCGTCCACATCATCATAGAGGGTCACATTGATCGGACGCTTGACGGCAGTAGTATCGATCTCAGGAGCGACCCCATCGCCCTTGGTAACGGCAAAACTGTATACAATATTCTGTGCGACTCCTGCGTCAAAAGTACTGTCCGCCCTCGTTCCTCACTCTATTTGTGTAAGAGGCGTGACCCTGAGACCCTGGTTACGAATTTCGATGAGAGCCTCGTCAGAGGTCTTGAGGAATGCGGGAGAATTATTTTTATCGAGAGGACTCACACTCGCCTCGAGGAATACATCGAGGTCCTTACTCTTTGACCCGAGTGTGTAGCCAGCAACTCCGTTTTCGGCACGGACTGCGAGCGGAGTAAATGTGAGGTAGCGTTTAAGGGTATCGATAGAACCATTCTCCCCAGTAGCTCCGCGAGCATAGACAACTCTGTCCGTTGCGAGAGGAGTTTGGTCCAAAAGGCCGCCAGTGCTCGACGCTGGAAGGATTTGTCCCGCCTTGAGGATGATACGTTTTACGTCAAACTGTACTTGATTGTATGAGTCAAAAGCGAGTGTACGGTCATTCTTGATGAGAGTGGCCTCAAGCTTGGTAGTAGCGAGGTATCCAAGTCGTTTTGGGCTCGCAGTGAGGAGGAGTTTACCGTCTTTTACCCACTCGTATCCATCGAGGATACCATTATTATTACGATCTGCCTGCCAATCAGGCTTACCATCCGCACCTGTCTGACTCGTAAAAAACTGAGCATCTGCTGCCGACTTGGCTCCGAGGGTTTGGTTTCCACATGAACCTGCTCCGATAGTCGGTGGGAGTATGGTACCGAGCCAGCAAAATACAGCAGGAAGCCACTGCCAAATAGGTACTCCTTCTGGAGGCCCACACTTGAACTGGGCCCCTTCGCCACCATAGGAAGTAATATTTGATCCCGCCAGGAGATTCGTGAGTGAGCCGTACTCCGCCTGGATATCCGTGATCTCTTTTGGAGGCGCTACTTTTGCCTCTGGATCGACTTTGACATACATATTTTGCGCGTCACCGTTCCCCCCAATATACGCGAGCTCATAGTCTTTTTTCATCCCAGAGAGTGGGTAGTCACGATTCCCATCGCGATCGAGATAGTTCTCGAGGACAAAGGCATACTTGTTGGTAGCGTTTGACTCGTTATACCAGAGGATAGTATCCACCAGAGTAGAGAGTGCGTTGCCGGCGCTCGCAAGACGCGTGTAGAGATCAACTCCCTCGCCAGGATAGTCCCCGCGCTTGAGCTCATTGTACTCTATGAGCTTGGCCCCTGTGAGTCCTGCAGGATTATTGGCAGTGATAAGCGCTGAAATCTCTTTGGTCTTGGCGTCGAGAACTTCTTTTATACGAGCGCGTACCATATCTGGAGTGAGATTTTCAGTATCTCCCCAGGTCATGCGGTAAAAATTTGGATACTCGATCTTGGCGACCGTACCCGCGGGTGTGAGAAAATCTATGTATCGATCTCGGTCACTCGCAAGCGATGGAGTCGTCATCGCCTTGAGCGCCGCTCCGTACTCCTCGCTGTTTGGAGACTTGTGCTCGATGTAGGATGGTACTTTTTTATAACTGTACTTGTAGGTTATGCCATAAGTGCTCGTCTGCGCATCCTCTCCACTCCCTGTAGTCTCGGTACAAAGGGCACCAACGGTCTTTGTCGGCCTCCCCTCGAGTGTTACCTCATAGATGGTACAAGCAGGCGGTCTAAATCCTGGGTCCATCACCTGTGCAAACACAGGAGCTGCTCGCTCAGTGAGAGTCTTGTGCCCGAGGGCTCCATTTGAGTCGCGCATCACACAGGCAAATGCGGTTCCTCGGGTAGAGGCTGGATGATAAAAAATTCTTGGCGCTCGAAACTCTTCTTCAGGCTCGGTGTAGGTATACGGATCAGCTATGAAATTTTCATTTAGACAATCCGCAGGACTCGATACTGGGAGACTCGTTTCATTTTGCCCTCGCAGATTAAGAGTTGGGAGTACATAGTCCTTATATCTATTCCCGGGGAGTGAAAACTTTGTACCGAGTCGCCCTTCAAATCCCACAAAGTCCGCAGGACTCGTAGCGGTCGAGAGCCGAGCAATCTCTCCAGGAGTGAGATCTGTAGTCTTGAGACTGAGACCCGAGTTCCCTCCCCAAAAATCGAGAGTGTTCGCACTTTCTCCCGAAAAACAGAGTGCAGGATTTGCAGAGAGAATCCCTGCGTCCCCCTGAATAGTCGATGTATCATACCCACGGTTTGCCTCGACCTTGAGAGTAGTACCACGCACGATCGAACAATCTCGAGCGCTGTTAATACCAGTGGCACTCTGTCCATAATAGTAATTATTGTAGTTTGGAGCAGTTACATACGGATTAAAGTTCTGTGAACTACCTCTATTCCCCATTCCCGCATTCACTATTGAAACATTAATAGGAATGAGGACATCTCGTGCGAGTCCTGACTTGACGACTTCGTCGATCATCCCCTCTACAGTCGTATTCCCATCTTTGAGCACTCGCTTCATGAACTCATCTCTCTTGGATATGAGGACTGGTGCTATATCTACTCGAGTATTCTTGCCGTCACCGTAGCGTCCTGTATTGTTTACAAACTTGAGGATATCACCGATGTATTTGTCGTTGAAGATTTCAAAGAATTGCTTCACGGTTTTGAGGATCGCTGTACGAGTCTGGATATCAGGCACGGACGCAAAATCCATACTCTGTATGTCAGGAATTTTTACCCCGAGTGCTGCGAGCTCCTCAGGATTGGTATCTGCGAGTGGATCCTGAAATGACTGGTAGGTACTATAGAGCTGCTTTGCGAGGTATTTGTTATATCTATTGTAGCTCAGGTCCTCGAGCGTGCGGATGTAGAGATTGTAGGCCTTAAAGTCCTGTGGTTTGGTCGCTGCCTGATCATGCAGGAGATCGAGGTAGATCACAGAGGGCTCAGCACTCGTCTCACTAAAAGCCCCGCTCTTGGTGTAGTAGGCGTGTGTCTTATCGAGGAATTCTCCGAGCTTGGCAGCATCTCCCTCCGCTGATCCAGTATTGGGCTGGATTACTCCGTGCCATATCTCGGGCGTATCTCGAGTGACGGGAGTGCTCACACTGTCGTAGTAACCCTTTGCGGCATCAAAAACAAATACCTTATCGTCAAAGTCCGTATATGGGTAGATACTCAAAAAGGTCTTCACCCCCTTGTGAACGACTGGGATCGGAAGCTTGCCGATCAGGACTGTACCGACGAGACGACTGATCCCATCTCCATCTCCCTGATAGTAGAGTCGCTCATTTGCGGCAGCTATCGCAGGAGGAGCTGCGTTTTCGGGAACCTCAATAATAGTGACTCGCGTATTTGTCATCGCTCCCTGTATATCCGAGGCGTACCTCTTGATCCGAGACTTCATAGATCCTGAGTTGGTGCTCTCAGAGACGATGATCGAGACGAGACTCGGGCTCGTACTGCCTGCCGCGAGTGTGTCTGGGACACCAAGTGGGATGTGGATCGTCTGACTCGCAAATATGACAAAAATCAGGAGTGAGGATAGCCACTTCTGAAGGCGATCGCGGAGGCGAGTTTTTGGCATGTAATAGAGGAGGAGCACTACTTTGCAAGATAGTATCATATTTGTAGGGCAAAGCAAGGAAACGAAGGGGAATTTTTGTAGGAAAATAATTCGACAATGGCAAGGCTTTGTCTACAATGCGCGAGTTACCAAAGCTCTCAAGTTTTGGAGCCCCGATATCTTGCTCGCAAGTACTCGGGTTCGTAGCTCAGTAGGTAGAGCAGGGCCCTTTTAAGGCCAAGGTCGCGGGTTCGAACCCCGCCGAACCCACCATTTGAACACAATAAACCCACGAAAGTGGGTTTTTATGTGTTTAAAGTGAGATTTTGATGAGGGGTTCGAAACTGCAGCCACACGGTCGAGCCTGCGAGATCAGGGAATAAGCCACTAAAGTGGCTTATTGTGGCAAAGCGTTTTTCGAAGCGAGCATATGCTCGCAGAGCAGTGCAACACTGAGAAAAAAGAACCCCGCCGAACCCACCATGAAGACAAAAAACCCCTTCCGTCAGGAGGGGGTTTATTTTTTCATGAGGGTTTTCGGAGGTGGGGTGAGAACGCGAAGCATTGTCGTAGACTATAAGACGACCACGATTGGTCGTCTGGCTGAGCGCGTCCGAGACACGGAAGTGGCGAGGAAGAACCCCGCCGAACCAAGGCAGTATTGTAAACAGATTTTACGTACTCAATTAATTCCCAAAATGATGTATTTGATTACTTTAAACTTTAATCTCCTTTAAAAAAGTAATCGATTTTTTCCTCTACAAAGGGGATCCTCAATAATCATTGATTACTTTTTTGTACTCTTGAATAACTTTTCTATGTTTCTTACACATAAAAAGTCATCCAGCGTTACACATCAATAAATTAGGAGGATCAGAAAATAAAAGACTTTTACTATATTTAATAGCTAAGTTTCCTGAAAGGCATTAGGCCAGCTTTAAGCCAGAAGTTTTTCTAACTTTTCTTTCCACTTCTCCCAGCTTGGTAGAACTTTTGTTTGTAGTTCATAAAATTTCTTTGTATGGTCAAAATGAATTAAATGACAAAGTTCGTGAGTGATAACATACTCGATGCACCCTTTTGGAGCCTGAATAAGTGTAGAGTTAAGAGTTATTTTCCCATTCTTTGAACAGCTTCACCAGCGACACTTCATTTTTCGTAAGGTCAATTCCGTTGGGGAAACTCAATATTTTTTAAATTTCTCAACTAAATCCCAAAAAAGTGGATCAATTTTCTCCTTAGCATTGTTTGAGTACCAAGCATTCATTAAAGTCTCAGCTTTTTCATGATTTTTACAGGTAACAACAATATATTTACCTTTTATTTTCACTGACTCCTTCTCAGTTGAAACAATTATATCAAGTATATATTCACGACCAAGATAGAGGTGAGTTTCTCAAGATTTATATCGACGCTCAGTTTTTCTCGGATGAAATGAAGAGAAATACTCAAGTTGTTTTAGAATCCACGATCCACGCTTCAGAATTCTCTCGTATACAAGATCCATCTCTACACTCAAAGGAGCTACAACAAAAACAGAGAGCTCTGGAGTTACCGTTATACGCATAGCTTTTCGCTCCTCACTCCTAAAGAAAAATGATATTTCCCTAGATCCGTATAGAACTTTCTCAGTCCCTATTTGCACTGTACTTTGGCAATTCATACAACTTTTTCGGTAAAGGAATCTATATCAGCAAAGGAAAGCTCCATTCCTCGACCTACTTTGAGTTCATCAAAGATAATATCCGATATTTCTATCTTCATTCTTCCGATAATATCAGTCTTGCTAATCCAATCGACAATGATATTCGATTTAATAATAGACTCAAACTGAATCGAAGTTTTCAAGATAATATTTGCAAGCAATGAGGTATCCCCACTTTTTTCTTTAATAAATTCAGAAAGTATCCCATAAATAGCTTTTGCAAGTTCATTCTCCCGAATCTCTTCAGGAATACTACTATCTTGATGTTTCAATACATCTTCCATGAGCGCCTTAACTCGCTTTAAATATTCAGTTTCCGACATTCTTTGATCTCTATACTCACGAATAGTATCCGCAAGCATCTGGGAGAACTTCTTATAAAAAGACGGATCTTCCTCCATCTTCTCTTCTATATGTTTTGCCGTTCTAGAAGCAATAGTATCAGCTTTTGCCGCCTCTCATATAGTTTTTTCTACCTCTGCTTGAAACTTATTTCTATCAAAAATATTTACTAACTCGGTAATAGGCTTCACCTCGTCACTAGAAATATGAGTATCGATAAGCTTCTGGATTTGTCCTTCATATTTCCTATAGTCCACTTCGTCTGAATATCGCGCCGCTACTGATTGTCGAAGTTTTGTAAATGTATTGAGATCTTCTTTATACCTTTCAACCATTTTCGGATCAGTTTCTTTATGAAATTTCAATGATGAAAGTGCAATCTTTAGAGTTTTTGCAAAATTTGAAAGTTTTCCATAGTACATATCTCGTATTTGTTGATCGCTCAAAAGGCGCTCAAAACTTTCAAGATCGCGTTTGTTTGGGAGTTCTTTGAAAATATCCCAAACTTCAGAATGCTTTTGTTTGAGAGATATAATTTCAGTATCTATGTTTTCCATAGTACCTTTGAGATCTTCTGCATCAAATCCCTCAAAAGAGGAATATACTTCTAAAGCGCTATCGAGCTCCCCAATAATCCCATAGTAGTCAATAATATACCCAAAATCCTTGTCAGGGTAAAGACGATTTACCCGAGCGATAGCCTGAAGTAAGGTATGTGCTTTGAGACTTCTAGTGATATAGAGGACAGTGTTTTTTGGTACATCAAATCCAGTAAGGAGTTTATCGACAACGATAATAATTTCTGGATCTTTCTGGTTTTTAAATCGGGCAATGATATTTTCTTCGTATTTCTTTGGAGTACCGTGTTCATCCATCATTTTATCCCAAAACCGTTTTACTGTATTGTCCGATTTTGTAAAAGCATCATCTTCGCCCTCGCGATCATCCGGAGCAGAAATTACCACCTCTGATGTTATAATACCGATCTCGTCGAGAATATTTTTGTATTTTATTGCTGCTTCCTTGTTCTGACAAACGAGCTGCCCCTTAAGTGGAGTACCTTGCCAGTTATCTCTATAGTGTCGACTGATATCCCAAGCATTCGTATAAATTTTCTGCTCAGCAATATTGAGTTGATTCGCTCGACTAAATTTTTTCTTGAGGTCGGCTCTTTCGCGATCCGATAGAGTTTCTGAAATCATTTCAAAATAACGATCTATAACATTTTCATTGACTGATTGCACTGCATCGCGTCACTCATACAAAAGTGGTACGACCGCCCCATCAGCAACAGCCTGATCTACAGTATACGCGTCAATAATACCCCCAAACTTTAATGCTGTACTTTTCTCCTTCTTCATAAGAGGAGTTCCAGTCATAGCTATAAAACAAGCATTTGGGAGAGTTCTTTGCATCTGGACGTGAAAGTTCCCGCCCTGTGTTCGATGTCCCTCATCTATGAGCACAAAGATATCATGTGAAGTAAGTGGAGTCTTTATTTTTCGTACAGCGGCTTCAAATTTATGGATCAAGGTTGTTACCACAGCATCACTTTTTGATGCCAGTAGCTCTACTAGATTTTGTCCCGTTGAAGCTCTATTTACAGAGCGTCCACACTTCAAAAATGTCTCAGAGATTTGTTTGTCGAGATCGGTTCTGTCTGTGACAAGAATAATTTTCGGGTTCTTTACCCCTCTTTCTCAGCCGATAGCCTGGGCGAGCATCACCATGGTGAGTGATTTACCCGATCCTTGTGTATGCCATATAACGCCCCCCTTTCTTTTGCCACCGTCTATATACCGGATTCTTCGTATAGTTTTCTTTATTGAGAAGAACTGTTGATACCTGGCAATTTTCTTTTCATTATTCTCATAGATTATAAATCCAAAAATAAGATCAAGGAGGCGTTTTGGATCACAGAGAGCCATAATGCAAGCATCTTGTACCGTCGGGAGGATCAGAGTTTTCTCAAGTTCATCAAAGTATGGCCGTACATCCCTATATCAATCTACAAACAGCCTTTGCTTTTTCTCTTCATAAAGAGGAGTATTACGCAAGGCCGTAAGTCTGTCTATAAAGGTCTTTTCGTCTTCGAGATTCTCAAACTTTTCATGCCACTCAGCCCAAAATTTTTCTGGGGTAGCTACAGTCGCATATTTTGCCTGATTTGTTGCTATAGAGAGAAGACTTTGTGCATATACATATAAGCTGCGAATCCCATCCTCCTGTTGATTGCGGAGATGTTGGGAAATAGCCTGCTCAAGAGGCTCTTTCATATCTGGGCGTTTGCATTCGATAACTGATATCGGAATTCCATTCACAAAAAGTACCAGATCAGGTATGTAGTGATCTTTTCTCCCTGTTCGCATAACTGAGAATTCTTCTGTCACATGGAATATATTATTTTCTGGATTTTCCCAGTCTATATACCGGAGATTGAAACTGCTCCTATCTCAGTCAGTACTCTGCTCTAGTGATTTCCCGAGAGTGATAAGGTTATAAATATATTCACTCGCACTCATGTATCCATCTTGAAATGGAACAGCCGAAAGCGCACGGATACCCGCTTCGATATTCGAATCTGAGGGGGCATTTGTCTTTCATGCAGATATTCGAAATGAGTTAATCTCTCTGAGTTGCCGCCTGAGGATATCCTCGAGCAAAATATTGGTAGTCTTTCCACCCCGCAATACGAGAGCCTCTTCTGGGGAGAGATAGATGTATCCGAGATTTTGAAGGACTTGGAGAGCTGGGATTTGAGAGATATGATCCTCTTTAAAACTTGGGGTATTCATAGTTATTATTGATGATTATTTTTTCATAATTTCTTGTTTCCATACTATCATTGATTAAATAGTAATTTTTAGTCGTTTTTTTCCAGTCAAAAGCTGTTGCATCAGGCCCTTTTTTTGTTCTTTGAGTTTGGAGAGTTTGGATTTAAGGAGTTGGATTTCTTGGTCATCCGTAAATAAAATAGAAGCTATTTCCTTTTGTTCTTCAACTAAGGGAATAGTTACTTCCAGTTTCAAGAAATCTTTTTTACTCAAAACTCTATTCCTACCAGCTCATCCAGGCGATATGAGATCGAGCATATATTTAAATTTCTTTTGAACGATCAAATACTTGAAATATTCAGGTATGGCATATTCTCGATTAAATGTATACGTAGGAAATCTGTGTGAGACTAAGCCTCACTCATCTTGCTCTCGCACGATAGCTATAGCTTGTTCCCATGCAAAAGTTATATTTACAATAAGATCATCTTTTTTAACCTCATATAGTACATCCATCGCAATATCTTCTGGGTCAAAATCCTGCTTATAAAATATTCACTTCCCATGACTTCGTATTCCAAGTGCTAAAAAGTTGCCTTCAGGCTTAGAAACCTCTCTCGGTGTATAGTATAGACATTTACTAAGTGGCAAACTTTCCCATTTCTCAGTAAATCACGATAATCTTCGCTTTTTAGATAATAATTCTATTGTAAGCCATCTTTTTCTGAGTTCGTTTTGCACTATCAATGCTGAAACTTTTGAAATAGCATCATCCCAAGTAGAGAGAAGATTGGCGATAACAGTTTGCTCGTATAAGTCTGGCAGAGCTAGTGGTAATTTTTCCAAATCACTCTTATTTAACTTAGCACGAGCTCATCCATTTAGATACAAAAGAATATCTTTATGTTCTAGACTATAAAACACAAATAAGAAGTTATAGTCTACTTTAGGTTTTAGTATATGTGCATGATTATTGACCCATGATTTTCAAGTAATTTTATAAGCGATAGGGCGGTTTTTATAATCTCAGAAATTACCACCATCTTCTGCAATCAGTATTAAACTCTCATCCAGAAGATAACTATTTATGGAATCTACTTTTCAGTTTGCCCCATAGTATGGATATGGTCATTGCATCTTTTGTCTTTCTCACTCATTTAAAGGTTTCCTTTTATTATCGAGTATATAGCATATATTTTTAAGCTCTTTAATTTTCCAATCATTCGGAATTGGTCAAAGTGGTGAGTCTTTATATCAGGAGGGGATTTGTTGAATTATTGACATAGCTATTGAAAATTACATTTATGAAGATTCTGTTTATTTAAAAATTTCGCAAACCCTGACTGAGTTGTAAATTTATCACAAAGGATAGACAACCCATTTTTTGTTCCACCGTATCCTTTAATAATTTGCTGATTTCTACATACATTCTCAAGAGACTTTCCTAAATAGAGTCGTATATCACTTTCACTAATCTTTCCTGAGCAATACTGTCAGCCAGCTCACTCAAATGTATCTATTATTCGTCAAAGGCGTAGTGCATCTTCAGTGTAACTGTCTCTTTTTTTCAAAAGTTTCATAATATTCTCGTTCCCATCTTTATCATATATTTGTTCAAATATTTTTTCTATATAGGAGATACTGATACTTGTTTGGGCTATTTTATTCGATTCCTGTCATATCTCATTTGTTTTCTTGGATTCTGCAAGTGCCATGCTTGCGATATCATTTGTTTGCTTGGACATTTTTATGGCTTCTTCGGATGTACTATTGGCTTTGCTCGAGAATGTGCAACTTACAATCCCAAAACATAAAGACAGCATTACAGATGCTATCGCAATTATGCGATCTGTTTGAATATATTTATTTCGTGTCATACTTATTTATTTTTAAACTTACAATCTTTTACATCCTTTTTTTCTATAAGTTTGTCCGATCTAGACTGTTCAGTTATTTTTGATTGATTTCAACTTTCTAATCGCTTTTCTACCTTAGTAATACTCTCACTCACAGCTAGTTCTTCCGGCATAGTTCCTCAGAGCTTCTTGATAGTTTCTCGTACCTCCCTACCTACTTCAAAGTGTGCATCATTTGCCTTATTGGCCCCATTTATACCCTCTCGATTTAACTTAGCTTCAGCCTGAGTAGTACGAAAGAGATTTGCTGCGAGCTCTTCACTCCCCATATGATCAAGGATCTTTTGAGATGTTTTAAGTCACTTCTTTGCATGTATTCACTTTGCATCGAGACCATTATAGAGTCACATATATCAGTAGTTCGTAAACACTCCATATACCCTTACTCCCGCCTTATCTGCAGTTTTTGCGAGAGTAATATTATGCTTTGTCATCTCATCTCTGAGGTCTTTTCATTTGCTGTCCTCGATCGCAAGATCATTTAACTCCTGTTTTCTCGTTTGTAGAGCAAAATACTTTTGCCCGAGTGCGACGCTTTCTTTTCGAGAGTCTGCATTTTGCACTATGAGATAACAAGCAAATCGAGAGAGATGAATATCCTCAAGAATCTGTCAATCCGTTTCCCCATATTGATTGCGTGATTTTTGGGGTTCGCTCCCATGAGCGAAGTGCTCTTTTATCGACTCTCAAGAGCTTGTACAAGATTTTTTCGCCCTATTTACCGCAGGAAGAAATTTTCCATATTCCGTATATTCAAGAGTTTTATAAAACTCTCTCACAGACCAGTATTCCTGTCAAAACTGATTTATACGCTTGAGGTTTTCAAAAATATTTTGTTCCATTTTATTACGATAAAAGATATTTTGCCCCTATTTTAGAACCCTAGTTCCTTCATATATTTCTCCATTTCCTTCTCCACAACAGTAAGTTCAGCATTGAGTTGATCAACTACGAATCTTCAGGCGCTTTCAAAGCCTTCTTCCTCTCTTTTACTTCTTCCAAAAAGTTTTTCCCAGACACAGGATCCGATCCAGTTTGCTCTGCGAGCTCTTTCCGTGCTTTATACGCTACACCTCCACCATCCTGACTTGCCTTTTTAAGTTCCGGAAGCCCCTCGGCGTTTCGAGCCTTGGTGATATCTGTAGCAGCTTGTTCTGCAAGCATAGTCAAAATAAGTTCGGTCGGAGTCATGCCATCTCGGAGATTGGCGCTTTTTGTCATACCCTTGAAATCTTTCCATGCTTCGTTGTCCATTCCAGCGTACGCCTTGTATACTTCGTTCGTGAGTATCCCATAGGCTTTTTCTCCTCATCGTGTATCCCATTCATTGGTAAGTCATTTTCGCACGGGGATTCCTCGGGTCCGAATATCGATCCACTCTTTTGGATACCCTTTCTTTTCATACGTCTCGATCATCCGATTCATGGCGAGCTCAGGGTTCTCGATCTCTTGGATTCGCTCATATCCGACCGTTGCCATCCATTGTTTAAATGGCTCTGCACGCTTGGATGGAATCGACTGGATGATTCGGAGAGTTCATTCTGTATTTGAGGCGGAAATTTTTCGTTTTTTTCCGTCGAGCCCAACCATGTCAAGTAGGGGACAAATTGTCCCCCAGTTGGCACTCAGGTATTCATCGCGACTTCGCATCTTCTTGATGTAATCTTTTGTTCTTTCGGAATCAGAACTCTCCGTAAGGAGCATAACCACATCTAAGATAGAAAACCACCATTCTCCGTTATAATGGATTTTACGAATCTCTTGCCCTTCGAAGAGGGCTATTCATGTGGATTTGTGGATTTCTTTTGCCATATTGCCAATAATGAAAAATTAAAACCCCAGCTCCTTCATATACTTCTCCATTTCCTTCTCCACAACTGCTAGTTCCGCATTGAGCTTCTCGATATCCGCCTGCACAGCGACGATATCTACCTCTACTTCCTCTTCAAAGGTGTCCACATATCGTGGAATATTGAGATTAAAATCATTCTCAGCAATCTCCTCTGGAGTGGCAACGTAAGAGAACTTTTCTTCTATGAGTCCAGCCCCGAGACTACCAATATGAAATTTTTCATATGTCCCAACGATTGCCTCGATATCCTCTTTACGGAGCTTATTTTGGTTTTTCCCTGCCTCATATCTCTGGCTTGCATCGATGAAGAGTATATTTCTATTACTGCCCTTCCCTCGATTAAAGATGAGGATCGCAGCTGGAATACCAGTTCCAAAAAAGAGATTGGAAGGGAGTCCGATGACTGCTTCGAGTAGATTTTCTTCGATAGTCTTCTGTCGAATCTTTCATTCACTTGCTCATCGAAAAAGTACTCAGTGTGGGACAACTACTCAGACTTTTCCACGACCTTCGTAGGTTGTTTCGATCATATGACTTATAAAGGCCCAGTCACCCTTACTTTTTGGTGGCACACCCCGCCAGAAACGGTTGTATTTGTCTCAGGCAGCATTATCAGCACCCCATTTATCCAATGAAAATGGCGGATTTGCTACAACGGTATCAAATTTCATGAGTTCATCACCTTCTTTAAGTTTTGGGTTACCGAGTGTATCCCCCCAGCGTATAGAGGCATTATCAAATCCATGCAAAAACATATTCATGACAGCGAGCGCCCAAGTACTCCCATTTGCTTCTTGTCCGTAGAGAGAAAAGTTATTTGACCCAACCTCTTTCCCTGCTTTGATGAGCAGAGATCCTGACCCACAAGTTGGATCACAGATACGAGCACCTGGCTCACTTTTTGTGAGTTTAGCAATAAGTGTAGAGACTTCAGAAGGTGTAAAAAATTCTCAAGCTTTTTTTCCCGCATCGCTTGCAAAATTGGCTATAAGATACTCATACGCATCACCAATTATATCAGCACCTTCCTCATGAGAATGAGCGAAGTCAAGATTCACATCAGAAAAATCAGTTAGCAGATTTTTGAGACGAGCATTTTTATCTTTCGGCTCTCCGAGACTGTTACTATTGAAATCTATGCTTCGAAAAATTCCAGAACCGTCCTCACTTGAGAGCTTCCCCCGATTTGCGTCCTCTAGATCACGAAGGGCAATATTGATAAGCTCCCCGATATTTGACTCATTACGATGATCAAAAAGATAATCAAAAGAGGCATGTTCCGGTATCACAAAACGCTCATGCTTCATGGCGTACGCAGATCGCTCCACATCTCCGCTATACTTTTCAAGATATTGACTGTATTTGTCTTTGTATATATCGCTCACATATTTCAAGAAAAGCATGGTGAGGACATAATCTTTGTATGTGCTCGGATCAATTACTCCACGGAAAGTATCGCAGGCTTTCCAGATAGTTTGGCGTACTTTTTCGGAAGTGATTTTATCGTTCATAATTGAGTAGTTATTAGTGAGATGCTTTGAGAATGAGTGTGCCTATAAGTAGAAGTTTTTTTTCTTGAATGTTAGTCTGTATTCTGAATGTTTGTTTGTAGAGTTCATGAAGTCTTACGAGCTTAATTTGAGTTTCCTTGGGGGGGATTGGCATTTCAAACTCTTCTAGCACTGATTTTGGGATTGATGGGACGGTTGATCACGAAAAGTGTCATCTGAGATATGCACGATTTTGCGACTGATTTAGTATCAGCGCCAGATATTCCGGTACTAAAATTTTAGAATGTAGACGGATAACAAAAAATGTAGATGAAGCCACACAAGGACCAAGAATTTCTTTATATACCGTTGCAAAACTTCGTGTTCCCTTAGCAACAAAAAGGATATCATCTCATTTGAGTAGGTGTCTGTCTTTTACGTCATGTTCTAGATCAGCCACGAGTACACCTTCTTTCAGATCTCCGTTATCATCAAAATGTTTAGCCTGTAAATATACGGCACTCCCCTTGGCTTCTGTGCGAAGGAAGTAGCCAGATTGTATAGACGCGATATTTCATATTCTCATTTATATTCAATAAATTATTAAGTAATAATATTACTGATCAGTATATTTATATGCTTTTAAAAGTCAAGTCCATATTTTAGTATTCTTCCTACTGAGGTATTTATCTCGTTGAGAGATACATCTCCAAGTTGAAAACATAATTTTAAGTATGTACATCAACCATCAACAATAAAATTGTGAATCTAATCCAGCTAAAAATGCGAGTAATCACTCTCCTCTCTACGGTCAAATAAACCCAGTATTCTGGCTCATTGCTTTACCAAAAAATGCAAGTAATACCACACCTTTTGCAAGTAATCATCCCTCCCCCCTACATCAAAAAATACATACTCACCACAGTGAGTCCGAGTGCTATCATCTTGGCGCGGGTAAATTTCTCACCTAAAAACAGAACGGAGTATATCATCGGGAATATGAGCGAAAAGGATACGATCTTGTAAACTATAACGAGATCACCTCCTGCCTTGTAGGCGTATATCCCACCAACATACGAGGCGAGCCCAAGCAGACTGCTGAGCCCCCCTACTATGAGCACTTTTTTGTACCGCAACATCGAAGCAATAGGCTTCTTGAATGCCTTGAGACTGAGGTCTTTACAGGCGATACAAGACGCGAACACTGAGGTGAGGAGGGTATACCCAATAGGCTCAATACCTGCGAGTGCGATATACTTTTGAAATCCATTGAGCACCAAAATACAGAGCACTCCTATCCCTATCATCGCGAGTCAAAATATGATCTTTTGCGAAGTACTTTTACGATCAGTGAGAAAGTAGAGAGCTGCAAATCCGAGGATAATCCCCACCCCATTTGTCACAGTTATCTGCTCATGAAAATACAGTACTCAGAGAGTAAAAAGTGCGATCGAGCTCAAAACACGGTAGTAGAGAAAGTAGGTTCATCCATCCATCACCTCCAGTCACTTTTGACGGGTGAGAAGACTGATATAAAAGGCAATCGCCACAAGAAGAGCCGGAATCCAGGCTGTAGAGAGATCAACATGCGCATACCCCAGTATCCAGAGCATCAGGAGTGGTGGGAGCTGAGACCACACCATAGTATTAGAGAGATCTTTTGCGCTCATCCCCGTCTTTGCAGCATTGAGGAGGAGTATCGACTGTATACCTGTTACTGTACAACACATCAGTGCGAGCAAAAACCAGCTCGGGATCATTATGAATTTTTAGGAATAGCGTAGTAGTTGAGGAGGTACTTGGATATGCGAGAAAAGAGCGCTGAAGACGTCGTCTCCGAGAACTCTGCCGATCTCGGGCGGTCGATCTTTACGATCATGACAAACCTCGGATTGGACGCTGGAGCAAATCCTCCATACGAGGTGATCGTATGTCCTGGACCCCCTTGCTCATACCGCCCTCGAGTCGCTATCTGCGAAGTCCCAGTCTTCCCGGCAGTATCATACCCCTCGACTGACCCCTTGCGGGCAAACCCTATTTTTGCCCCCTCAGTGAGCATGGCAGTTATTTTTTTGGAGGTTTCTTCTTTGATCACTCGGCGCAGTGGATTTGGAGTATTGTTAATCACTGTCCCATCCCCAAACGCAATAGACTCAACGATATATGGCTCATAATATATCCCGCCGTTTGCGATCGCCACATAGGCAGCTGCCATCTGAAGAGGGGTTGCCGTGATCAAACCTTGTCAAAACGAAGCCGTAAAGAGGTCAGTTCGTGACCACTGCTCATAGCTCGGGAGTCTCCCAAATGTCTCACCATCGAGGGTAATGTTGGTCTTGGCTCCGTATCCAAAGTCCGTTACATACTTATAAAAGAGGGATTTACCGATCTTTTGCGCGATATCGATCATCCCCACATTACACGACCAGTCGAGTGCATGAGCATAGGTATTGCGACCGAGACACTCTTTTGAGACATTCGAGATTTTGTACTTGTCGATCTCAACAAACCCCTTATCAAAGTAGGTATCTGTCGGCCGAATATCCCCAGTATCGAGTCCAATAGCGGTCGTGACTGCCTTAAACACTGATCCTGGCTCGTAGAGTCCTGATATGGCGTCGTTTTGATACACACCGGGACCAAAATTATTTTTAAACTTATATTTTACCACCGCTACACTCCCGAGCTCATTGTCCGTAGCAGGTCGGAGTTTTATCTTGCGCCCAAGGTAGCTATACTCTACTCCCACTTCACTATTCTCGACAAAAACCGGCATCCCAAGGAGATCAAAAACAGGATTTGGGTAGCGGGCATAGCTCACCTTTTCGAGATCATATACAGACCCAAAATCATTTGGGTCATAGTTTGGATAGTTGACGAGCGCTATTACCGCTCCGGTCTTTGGGTCGAGGATAACGACTGATCCTTTGTTTGCGCGAAACTCCTTGACTCCCTGCTCAAGGAGAGAGCTCACTTCTTTTTGTACATTGCGGTCTATAGTGAGCTTGATATCCGCTCCACCCACCATCTTTTTTTCAGAGAGATCATATCCTCCGATCGTTCGTCCCGATGCATCCTTGCGAGTCTGTCTCTCCCCTCACTGCCCCTGGAGATAGTCGTTAAAATACGCCTCAACTCCGTATCTCCCAATATTCTCACTGTCTACAAATCCCGTGAGTTGTCCGGCTGTAGACTTTTCAGGGAAAAATCTCGTAGGATTTGGCTCGAGTATCAAAAATCCCCCCATACTCACCTCGGGAGTAATGAGTCCTTTTTGGAGGGCGAGCTTTTCTTCTTGGAGCTTAATATCAACAAAGTCCTTGGTCGCGAGATTCATACGACGCAAGATTTTTACATATCGTAGAGGTCGCTTTTTTACCAAAAAATCAGCCTGCTCAGACGAGATTGCAAGGAGGGTTTGTAACTTTGCCGACACAAAAGCTGGATCTTTGAGGTTGATGGGATTTACATAGAGATTACCACCTACGAGCATCACCCCCTCATAGTTAAAAGCCTCTATTTCACGTATTTCATCAGAGGTGAGGTTTTCCTTGACGAGTACAAAGTCCAGGTATGGCTTAGTGATACGATTGGTGATGTTTGCCTTTATCAGGCCCCGAAGTATTTCGAGAGTATACTTTGTATTCTCATCTCGCGGCGACCGCACATACGAGAGCATACCCTCAATACAGCGCTCACTGGGAGTACGCTCTCGCAAACAAAAATCGTAGGTTACTATGTCTGTGAGCGTGGTAACGAGGAGGTCTCTTGAACCCACTACACAAGTGTCCACTGGTGAGGTCTTTACACAAGGATCCACTGCGAGATCCGGGAGATCCGTAGAGGTGGCGAATACTCAAGCTGGCGAGTTTGTAGAGTAGATCGTCCCTCGTGAAACAGGATTCTTGACCGTGATAGTCTGCTGTTTATCCGCGAGAGTACGGTAGTAATCATGCTCAAGGACCGTGAGCCTCAGGGTCGTCCAGATGATGAACACTCCAGCCGCAATAAACGCCCATTTCAAAAACTCTATTCGCCCGATGCGAGAGAGTTTATAACTGATACTACGAAGGAGACTTTGGAGGAGTCTCGAGACTGGAGGCATTCGGGAGGTTTATAATAGGGATTTCATGTGCCATAGCTCGAGCTGCGAGATCGACGGATGGAGTGAGAGAGACAAACTCGAGCTGCGTAGTCGATCTTTTGACGCTTGCCCAAAGGAGCTCTCGTACCGCATAGGCATGAAAATGTCCGAGGATTTCTGGGATGAGTGATTCCTCGAGATAGATGATCCGCGAGTAACGCGAAAGATTATAGAGGGCAAGTCTGCGAGTTCAAATACAAGTGGGATATTTTCAGGAAAATGTATCCATCCAAAACTGACTTCGCTTGATATCGGTCATATTACTCGTAAGAATACCGAGCCCCTCACTCGGGGTTTTTAGATCCGAGAGGAGAGAGTGTATTGCTGGGTCACTCGGAGCGATCACCGCAGTCCCGGGAGTCTCCAGGGCCTCGAGCACATACTCTCGCAAACTCTCAGGACTCGTGGCATACACGAGACTCTCACTAGGTGTATTCGGCGCAGCTATGGACTCAGCGGTAGGCTCAAGTCCATACTTGAGGATACGGCGGATAAGTGGCGTTGGGAGATAGAGTCCAAGGACTTGGTGTACTTGAAGAATATGTTTTTCCGCGTACCGCAAAATTGCATGGATCTGCCCCGGAGAAAGGAGTGCAGGAGTGAGAATGCGCCGTATGAGCTTGAGTCCCTCTGGGATGATCTCGGTGAGAGCGATATCCGCCACCACTCCGAGGTACTCTCCACTCGCAAAATCCACCTCCACAAGCATCCCGACACAAAGGTCAGGTATGAGCTCATCTGGCACAAGGTAGGTATAGCCTTGTGTCGTATGCGAGGTGTGCGTCAGGAGGATATGAGCGATCGTTTGCATTAGACGGGCTTCACAGCTGCTTGTCGTTTTTCCTCTTTTTTCTTTTCCTTGTAGGCCTCTTCTGCGACCTTAAACTTCTTTTCATCCTCAACGACTTTTACATTAAACTCCATGATCTTTTGCTCGACGAGAGCGACTGGTTTTGCGTACTTCTCACGAGAGACTTTAGCGATAATATCGCGCTTTTGCTCTGGGATCTCGAGACGAGACTGGATCGGAGCAAAGGTCGTCGCTGAAAATACCGGAGACGGCATCCCATCGATGAGGAGCTTTGTGTAAATATCGTACTTTTTGAGATTCATGAGGTCTACTGGGAGCATGATCTCCTCATCCATCACCTCGGCGAGTACCTTCGCGTCATGGATCCCAACCTGAAAAGACGCAAGAGTCCCCACATTTCCAAATACTGCCCCTCGAACCGTCTCCGTCATCTGGTCGATATACTGGTTTGCCATGACGAGATTGAGCTTGTACTTGCGAGCTTCTGAGAGAATAGTCGCAAACGAGTCGGTAGCAAAATTTTGGAACTCATCAACATAGAGGTAGAAGTCTACACGATCTTTTTCGGCGATATCCGCTCGACTCATTGCATCGATCTGAAACTTTGTAATCATGAGCGCCCCGAGGAGTGCTGAGGAGTCCTCACCGATTTTGCCTTTCGAGAGATTTACGATTACGATCTTTTTATTATCCATTGCCCACCGGAGTGAAAACGGATTTTTGGGCTGACCGACAATATTTCGCACGAGTGGACTCGAGAGGAACTGTCCTACTTTATTAAGGATCGGACCTGCTGCCTCGACCTGTCAGGAGGTACCCATCGCCTCAAACTCTGCCTCCCAAAACTTCTTGAGAATAGGGTCTTTGACCTTGGCGGTGATCTTTTGGCGATACGATTTCATCGTGAGCATGAGAGGGATCGACATGATCGTCGTCTCTGGGATCTCAAGGAGCGTGAGGATCGTGTTGCGCAAAATATGCTCGAGGCGAGGTCCCCAACTCTCACCAAATATCTTTTTAAAAACTCCCACGAGCCCAGACGCTACGATAGGACGGAGTTCTGGATCGACCTGCTCAAGCATGTTAAATGCGATCGGCCACTTGGAGTCCGACGGATCAAAGAGAATTACATCGTTGGTACGACTCTTTGGGATCGACGAGAGGATTGTCTCAGCGAGATCGCCGTGAGGGTCAACGACCGCCACTCCTCGTCCCTTGCTTATATCATCAAATATCATATTTTCAAGGAGGGTTGATTTCCCCATTCCGGTCTTTCCGATGATATAGACATGTCGCCGACGATCGCCTGGCATGAGTCCAAATGGGATATCCGTTCCCCGAAAATTTGTCGTCCCAATCGGCGTAATCTCTCCGGTCTCAGGATGCTCGACCGCACTCGCATCGAGAGTCGGGAGATTGGCAGGTGGCTCAAACTTCTTGGTGACGACCCAGTTGATCCCAGGAGTACGCACATATATCGTCGGCATATGTACGAGTCCAGCAAGCTCAGCGGTATTGAGTATGAGCGAGCCATTGTTTACCCGAGCCGTCATATCGCTCATGAGTGGATCTTTTTTTGAGCGGACAATGTTATTCCCATCAGAGCGTCCGAGTATAGAGAGGGACGCTGTTATCTCTCCGAGGAGCATACGAGCTCGCACTGGCTCAGGACTGAGAGCCGCAGACCGCAGCGTCACAGCGTACCCAAACGGAGTAGTTTTCTCAAGGACAATTTTGCCGGCATCAGAGTCAGGTTTTGCGTACTCGGGAGTTTCTTCGGCACTCACTCCCGCCACGAGCTTCATGAGAAAATACAGCCCCTTAAACGGGTAGGTGAGGAGTCCGAGCACCCAACCAAACTGACTCACGAGGAGCTTTTTGAGCCACTTTGGTCGCTTTGAGGTGAGAATCTCGATGAGTCGCTCACTCTTCCAAGACTTGTCATATATTGGACTAAAAACCACCTGCAAGAGTGCAAACTCTCCCTTATTTGCCTTGGTAATAGCGCTCGTTATAGACGAGAGTGGATCTACTGTTTCTTTTTCACTGCGATCCTTGAGACCTGTATAGATCTTGATCGGTGCGATGTAGGGCTTTGCGAGTTCATACCCCGCCGTCACAATTCTCTCTGGAATGAGCGCTTTATCCGTACGGGCGATCTCGACGTTTGGAAAATGTGCGTAAATCTGGTTTTCAAAAATCCCCATGTACTCCTCAGGCGCCGAGATAAAAAATCTCACTGTCCCCTCGATACACATTACCTCAAAGGCAAAAGGCAACTTTGAACGAGCTTTAGCGATAGAAATATGCTCGGAGTGTGGGAGAGTATTATGGAGAATATTGAGAATCTGCTCAGCCACAAAAACCCCCTTTTCATTGAGGCGATCAACTCGGACTTCGCTTTGAATATTCATATATGACGCCACCAGTATAGACAAAAAAGGGATTACACCAAGGAGTCTTGCGACAAACTGAGGGATTTAGCACGAGCGTCTGTATCGAGCTGTACGGATCTGAGCATCGAGGCGATCATAGGAGTCAGATGCTCGAGGAGGCGCACATCAGCATCTTCGACTTTTTTGCCAACACTTGCCGCTACAACCATATATCCCAGGCTCTTCTCCCCAAGCATGAGAGGCATACAGTAGGTGTTTTGATCCGCACGGATAGAGAGGAGAGCGTTGGCGAGAGCGCCCCGCTCGAGCTTGATCTCGGGCTCTACCTTTTGATTGAGAGGGAATACTGACGGAAATTTTGTATTGTACTTGTAGACAAATAATCATGGTACAAACGGATGTTCCTCGATCATTACGATACTATCAAGTCCGAGATTTGTGCGTATATGCCCTATCGCCTTAAGGAGTCACTGACCTCCGAGCTCTCGATACTCCTGGAATTTTTGCGTCGCCTCGTACATCACCGCGAGTTCTCGACCGCTCTGAGCGAGCCTGAGACTCGTGACATTGTTGATATGTTTATAGAGGGTTGCGAGTGTCGCTGGATCCTGCGCCTCGAGAAACTCGATATCCGCGATAGTGAGTGCCACCACTACTGTACTCTCTGTATGACTCATGGCTCGTACTTCTTTGAGGATACGCTCTGAGAGTACTCCTTCTCCGATAAATCCCCCTGTGTAGACCTTACCCACTTCCTTTGCCTCTCCTGTTGTCGAGACACGGAGAATACTTAGGGCTCCAGACGCAACAATGTAGAGGTAGGGATTTTCTCCTGGCTCAAAAAGTACCTCTCCCTTTTTGAGAAACTGCTCTTTCTTTTTGAGGAAGGTATCAAACTTTGAGAGAAACGCCATAACTGGAGCGTTCATAAGTGCCCCCTTGAGAGACTCGAGAGAATTTTTTGAGGCAGGAGCGACTATTTCTTTTTGCTCTATGCTCATGGTGTGCGGGTATGAAGAGAGAGAATATCGCGATCGCGAACTCGACTCGCAAAAGTATCATAACTAATGGCTCTTGAGAGGTAGAGTGACTCGAGAGCACGGTCCATGAGTACCATCCCCTCGCCAGCTCCGAGCTCGATCATTGAGTAGATCTGGTGCGTGAGTCCTCGAATAATGAGGGAGCGCACAGCGTCATTGCTCATGAGGATCTCTCTCGCTGCTACTCGCCCTTTGCCATCTTTTCGTAGGAGAAGTGACTGCGAAAGAATCCCCGAGAGTGAGAGTGCGAGTTGGACCCGTATTTGAGATTGAGCACCAGCCGGAAAACTATCGATAATACGATCGATCGCACTCACTGTATCGTTTGTGTGGAGAGTAGAGATCACGAGATGCCCAGTCTCAGCCAGGGTGATCGCCGCAGCCATCGTCTCAGGATCACGCATCTCCCCTATCACGACCACATCGGGGTCTTCTCGCAGAGCGGACTTGATCGCCCGAGGAAAAGAGAGTGTGTGGGTCGCTATTTCTCGCTGATGAATGAGGGACTTTTTTGACTCAAACATGTACTCGATCGGATCCTCGATGGTGATGATATGGTGCGACTGAGTCGAGTTGATATACTCGACGAGTGAGGCGAGCGTAGTAGATTTCCCAGATCCCGTCGCTCAAGTTACGAGGATGAGTCCTTGTTTTTTGGTAACAAGGTCGAGAAAAGCAGGAGAAATCCCTAGCTCCGCAGGAGTAGGAATACTTTGCGCTATCCGCCTGATCGCAAAACTCGGACCTCGGCTCTCGTAGTACGCGTTAATACGAAATCGGGCACCCGCGTGAGTAAAAGACGCATCGAGCTCTTTTTCATCTGGCCAAGCTCCTCGCCTGTCCGCAGGGAGAGCGTATGACGCAAACTCTCGCATGAGCTCAGCACTCACAACTCCAAATGCTACTACTGGCACCATCGCCCCATCAGGCTGCCTTATATACGGGACAAGACCTGTCGTAAGGTGGAGGTCTGAGAGGCTGTTACTCGATATTTCATCGAGGAGTTTTTGGATGTGTGCAAGAGACATACAAGTAGAGTATCATACAACCAAAATTTGGGCAAAAAAAGACTATGCCAGAGACGGACTAACTTGATAGACCTTTTGATCAGGATTATCTGGAAGAAGATCACGGATCTTTCCACCAGAGTAGAGACTTTCTACTGCTACCCACACACTTCTCTGTTTTCCCAGTCGATCTTTATACTGCATATGCACTGCTCCATCATCACGTTTTTCAACAAGACGACCGTTAAATATCTTTCACTCCGGTGTTGAGAATGTATACTTTTGTCCATTTCTCAACTCATCAAGGAGAGCTTTATCGATAACCCTTTCTTCTATATCCGAATTACGAAGTCCCTGTGATATAATCGCTTTTGATCTTAGGGCAGTCTGGCTCATCTTACCGAAAGTAAAGTTATCAACGTATTTCCCAGTTGTGCTCTTCCCAAAAGGAACAAGAGAAACTCAATGTAAATCTTTGACAGCGAGAACATCTTTCTCGATCTTACTCAGTGCAGCTGTAGATAGAAGTGATTGTGGTAGGGTTTTTTGTAGGAGCTTGATAGTTCTTGCCACCATTTCTATACCTCAATTTTCTAACTCTACTGCTTTTTTAAGAGTAGCCGTGAGTTTCATAGGCAGAACTCTCTTCATGACAGCAAGAGAATCAATAATAGCTGCTATCTTTTGAAGATTTTTTCCACGAACAGCAAGAGCTCCAACTCCAAATATTCAAAGTGCTCAGAGAATTAAGCCTACACTTCGCTCGAAGTTTCAGAGCACCTTCCCTTCTGTCGACATTCCATTGAATCCAGCCATAAAGCTATCGCCAACTCAGAGCAAGTCACCAATTCAAGGGACAAGTTGAGCTATTTTTGTTAAAAGAATCACACAATCTGCAGCCGACATATTTGCCAAGCGAGTCTGTATGTCGGAAACATTTATATGAGAAAGACTACTTTCTAAATTATCTGCCCCTATTTTATCTCGAAAACTCGTGGTTATATCGTTCCCTTCTGCGCGACCCTTAAAGCGATTGATTTCTAATTGAGTATCTTGAAATTTCACAAGCGGTACACGATAGGTCTCCAAAAGGGTAAGAAGCGATATCTCTCAAATCTTTGTTTTTACTGGCGGAATAGACTTTATACTCTGTATCTGGAAATTTGGGTTCTGCTTGAGTGTTGCTCGGATTTGAAGAGTATTTTTTGCAAATTCAGGATCAAGTTTTGCAAATTCCTCAAATAATCTCGAACGAATCTCCGAAAAAATCATCTCATTCCCTAAGTTCGAAAAGCCCTTTCTCGACTTTATTTCGCGAACCATACTCGATACATTTACTCCATATCCTGCATCTAGACGAGCATATTCATCGATAAAGCTATTCAGGCTCTTGGTATGCATTCACATACCATTCTCTTGAGTTTGACTGTCTATGTACGCGCTCTGAATACCTGCAATTGCCCCAGATGCATACTGCGTAAGTGTCTCTTCTGTAGCAATTTGTAAGTAGTACTGGCTAGTTTGTTCAGATGTCATATCCAGTGTTTGAATAGTCTCAACACCGAGTGAGTTAACTCCCCTTTGAAACTGCAATAAATCAAGCGTCGTAGGAGTTATACGGGAGAGAAGCTCAATCCGTTTCATAATATCGTCTAAAAAGCGCCTTTTCACAATGTCAGGCACAAGCGGACTCTGTAAAACACTCGAGGTCATAACTTTCAGTCTCTCAGCTACTGGCCCCACATTCACGGCGATACTCGGGAACTGTTTTTGCAACACCTCCTGGGAAGCTTTCACTATTTGCTGAAGTTTTATATCATGCTCTCGCGTCATTAGTCCTTCTTTCAACGAATTTATTCAATTATTTCTAATAAGCACTTCTGCTACCTTTCCTGGATGTTTCATCTCTTTACTAAGTCGTTCATTTGAGCCCGGGGAGGTCTCTTTTGAGATAGGAGACATATTAGAAGAGAATATTAATTTCACCGAACCTTTGCTCTTGCTCACGCTCAAGAGCCTCCTTTGATCGCAAGGACTGTAAGAGAGATTTTGTCTGTGTATGGAGAGCACTCGCAGCTGCAGTCTCAGTGATATTCTCAGCCTCGATTATATACCCTAGAAGCTTTTCGATTTCACTAGCGTGCATCTCTCCGGCATTCAAAAATTCCAAGAAAATACTCGCATCAGCCCAGTGGGGCTCCAAAATGATGAGTTTTTGCTTCAAAGTATTCTGGGAATCTTGCAGAGGCAACATACACAGATACTATCGTAACTTGCGTAAAATTTCAAATATCCGATGATTTTTACAGCTTCAGTTGCAATTTTTAACAAGCATTATACTATCAAGTGTTCTTAACCCACCTTTTTATGAAAAAAAGCAATGTTTTCCTCCTTGGACTCGGATATGTAGCAGGTCTCCTCGTAGCTCTCAAATTTACAAAAGACGGCAAAGATAAGGATCTCTCTACTCTCACTGAAGATATCAAAAAGGTGCATTCGACCCTCTGGACTGAAGCTGAGAAAAAAGTCCTCTCTCCTGAAAACCGTGAGCGTGTAGCCGAGCTCAAAGCTCAGGCCCTTACAGAGATCGCGGCATTCAAAAAAACAGCTGAAAAAGAACTCAAGGCTCTCACAAAAACATGAAATCTCAAGAAAGATGAGCTCATGGATGAAGCACAAAAACTCTATGATCGACGAGCTGAAATTATAGAGGATCTCATGAGTGAGGGGGAGAAATTTGCAGAATCTGCAAAATCTGAAAGTGAAGATGTAGCAAAAAAACTTGCCAAGAAAATCGCAACCGTCAAAAAAGATCTCACAAATGATCTCGCTGACGCCTACAAAGCTCTTAAAAAGAAACTTAAATAAGTATGGCTGATCAGACTCAAGACCCAATTCTCGATCCTACAGTCGACACCGAGGAGATAAACTCATCTGAGGCATTTCAAACTGAACTCGAAGACTCCACTCTCACCATCACCAAGCTCCAAGAGTCTCTCGCTCGATCGACTGCTGACTATCAAAACCTCGTAAAGAGAGGAGAGTCAGAGCGAGCAGATATGTCTCGATACTTTACTGAGAATTTTGCGCGCAAACTCCTCCCTACTCTCGATAACCTCGACCGAGTGGTCTCTGGAACTCCTCCCGAGTCTCAAACTGGGGTGGTGTATGAAGGAGTAAAAAATGCTGCCGCTGGTCTCTCAAAAGTCCTCGAAGGCATGGGAGTAGTAGCGTTTAGCTCTGTAGGGAGCGAGCTTGATCCTGATCTCCACGAAGCACTCTCTCAAGGGCCAGGTCCAGCAGGACAGATTGTCCAAGAGTTTGAACGTGGATATAAGCTCGGTGATCGGGTAATACGACATGCTAAAGTAATCGTCGGAAGTGACCTACCAACAACTTAATCCACTTTTATGTCTGCTCTTCTCACGCTCGAAACCATAAGGCTTGCTCTCCTCTCAATCGTAGGATGGGGAATACTTTGAGCATATTTTGTAGTAGCAGAAAAATGGGAGCGTACTCTCTTTATCATCGCTCACTACAGCATTTCTATAGGAACTTTTGCTCTCCTCATGTGGTTGTATGTGAGATTCTTTGCTACCAATCCACCTGCTCCGTTCATAGGAATGATCATATGTATGATTGTACTGTTTATGGTTGAAATAGTCTTTTTCAATTTCTTCTATGACAAACCTCTCTGGTTTCTCAACTTCACCGATTGGATAGTGCCGGTATTTATTATCGCATCAACTATTTATCTTATGCTCGCCTGGTATGCAAAAGCCTAATTATGTAATTCTTACGGGAGCTTCATCAGGTATAGGAAGAGCTACTCTCGATCTCCTCCTCGCAAAGGAATGCTGGGTGATAGGTACATCGCGAGATATATCTGAGCCAGTAGTCGTCCATGAACGTTGTCTATGGATCCCTCTTGATCTGACAAATAGCAAGTCCCGTGAGGCTTTCCTAGAGAAAATTACCTCAGAGAAATTATCTATCTCATGACTTATTAATAACGCTGGGTACGG